>JBBROG010000125.1:0-23773 GCA_038229635.1 Gemmatales bacterium | reverse complement strand
CGTGCAGGTTCGCAGCGCCTACCTGAGCGAAGACGGCCGCGCCGACCGAAACTGGCGACGCCCTCGTCCCTATGCCCGCTCGGTCGGCCGCCACCGCCTCGGCAAGCCTACCTCAAAGGCGCAGTAACGGGAATGGACCCCTTTTCCGCCTTGCCCCTCCCGGCGATTGAGTTATCCTTGAGTCACGGGTCGCCCCTGCCACGGCCACGCTGTTCCTCGGCCGCGACCCTGCCTCGCCTGCCCGCCCTCCTGCCATCGACATCCTGCCACGACAGAGGGAGAACACAGATGAAAACGGCACGCTGGCCCGTCGCGCTCACCGCCGCGGCCCTCGTCCTCTCCGCCGGTCGTCTCGCCGCCGGCGATCTCACCCCCAAGGAGCCAATCCACGCCGGCGCCGCTGTCCTTCCCCAACCCGCCGCAGTCCACGCCCTCGCCGCTTACCCCGCGAAAATCGCCCTCAAAGGCCAGGACGACGCCTGGCAACTCGTCGTCACCGGCGCCCTTTCCGGCAACCGCCTTCAGGACCTCAGCGGCGACGTCCGCTACGACGTCGCCGACGCCAAGGTCGTCCGCGTCACCAGTTCCGGCCGCGTCAGCGCCATCGGCAACGGCGCCACCGAAGTCGTCGCGACCTACGGCGACAAGGTCGTCCGGGTCCCCGTCAGCGCCGAGGCGTGCGACGTCAACTTGCCGATCCATTTCGGCAACCAGGTCGTGCCGGTGTTCACGAAGCTGGGCTGCAACTCGGGCGGCTGCCACGGCAAGGCGAGCGGGCAGAACGGCTTCAAGCTGTCGCTGCTCGGCTTCGAGCCGGAGGTCGATTACGCCTCCCTCGTCAAGGAAGCGCGCGGCCGCCGCGTCTTCCCCGCCGCGCCCGACGCCAGCCTCCTCCTGATGAAGGCCGCCGGCACCGCGCCCCACGGCGGCGGCAAGAAGATGGACAGGGACTCCGACGAGTACAAACTCCTCCGCCGCTGGGTCGCGTCCGGGCTGCCGGTCGGCAAGGCCGACGCCCCGGTGGTGACGAAGATCAGCGTTTACCCCGAGCACCGCGTCCTGACGCTCAACAACAGGCAGCAGTTCGCCGCCTACGCCCACTACAGCGACGGCGGCGTCGAGGACATCACGCGCCGCGCCCTCTACGAGAGCAACGAGAGCGAAGTCGCCGTCGTCGACGCCGGCGGCCTGGTGCGCACGCTGGCCCAGAGCGGCGAGGCGGCGGTCATGGCCCGCTACCAGGGCCACGTCGCCACCTTCCGCGCCACCGTGCCGCTCGGCCGGCCCACGCCGGACTACGCCTTCGCCGCCCAGACCGTCGTCGACACGTTCGCGCACCAGAAATGGCGGCAACTCGGCCTCGTGCCGTCCGACCTCTGCACCGACGAGCAGTTCCTCCGCCGCGCGTCGCTCGACGTCGCCGGCACGCTGCCGGCGCCGGCGGCGGTCGTCGCCTTCGTCAACGACAAGGACCCGAAAAAGCGCGAGAAGCTCGTCGACCGCCTGTTGGAGTCGCCGGAATACGCCTACTATTTCGCTAATAAATGGGCCGATATCCTGCGCGTGAAGCGGCGCGGCCAGCCCAGCATGGCCGAGGGGACGTTCGGCTTCCACGACTGGATCCGCGGAGCGATGGCGAACGACCGGCCCTACGACGAGTTCGCGCGCGGCATCCTGACCGCCACCGGCGGCGAGGCGAACAGCCCGCCGACGGTCTGGTACAAGGAGTTGCGCGAGCCGCAGCAGTTCGTCGACGACCTCGCCCAGGTGTTCCTCGGCCAGCGCCTGGCGTGCGCCCAGTGCCACCATCACCCCTACGAGAAGTGGTCGCAGGACGACTACTGGGGCCTGGCCGCCTTCTTCGGCCGGCTGGGGCGCAAGAACGTGGCCGTCGCCGGCGGCTTCCAGGGACAGCAATTGCAGACGGAAATTCTCTTCAACCGCTCCTCGGGCGGCGTGACGAACAAGCGCACCAACCAGGCCGCCCTCATCAAGCCGCTCGACGCCGCCGCGCTGCAGGTGAGCGCCGACGACGACCCGCGCGTCAAGCTGGCCGACTGGCTCGTCGAGGCGAAGAACCCGTTCTTCGCGAAGGCGGTGGCGAACCGCTACTGGGCGCACTTCTTCGGCCGCGGCCTCGTCGACCCGCTCGACGACATGCGCGTCACCAACCCGCCGTCGAACCCCGAACTCCTCGACGCCCTCGCCGCCGAGTTCGTCAAGAGCAAGTACAGCCTCAAGCAGCTCGTGCGCGTCATCGCCAAGAGCCGGACCTACCAGCTCTCGGCGGTGCCGAACGAGTTCAACCGGCAGGATAGGCAGAACTACGCCCGCTATTATCCGAAGCGCATGAGCGCCGAGGTGCTGTTCGACGCCCTGTGTCAGGTGACGGGGAGCCCGGCGGACTTCAACGGGCTGCCGCGAGACACGCACGCGCCGCGGCGGGCGATCATGCTGCCGGACGAGTCGTTCGCGTCGTACTTCCTGGACGTGTTCGGCCGGCCGCAGCGGATCAGCGCCTGCGAGTGCGAGCGCGTCAACGAGGCGAACCTCGCCCAGGCGCTGCACCTGCTCAATTCCGACGAGGTGCAGGGTAAATTGTCGCGTGCGGGCGGCCGTGCCGACGGCTACGCCGGAGCCAAGGACGCGCGGCCGGACGCCGAGAAGGTGGAGGAACTGTTCCTGGGAGCGTGGGGACACAAGCCGACGCCGGAGCAGTCGAAGGCGGCACTGGCGCACCTCGGCAAGCACGCGACGAACAAGAAGCTCGCCTACGAGAACATTTTGTGGGCGCTGCTGAATACGAAGGAGTTTATCTTCAACCAATAGAAGGGGAATTGCCGCTCGCGGCTTCGCAAGGGCGAAACCGCGAGCGGCATTCGGTCGATCCGTCCCGCAACAGGGAACCTCCTTGCTCGGGACGAGGAACTTACTTGCCGCCCATGTGCTTCACCATGTCCCGGCACGCCTTTTCGCACTTGCGGCATTCCTCGGCACACGCCTTCATGTGCGTGTCATGGGGGAACTTCTCGCACTCCTTGCCGCATCGGGAACACGCCTCGGCACAGGCCGTACAAATGGTGTTCGAGAACGGCCCGCCCCGCGCCACGATCTGCGCGGCGGCGGAACAGATCGTCGCACAGTCTTGACAGGTCGTCAGGGTCGTCAGGTGTTCCTTCTTGCCTTCGTGCAGCATGTGGGTGCAGTGAGTCGCACAGCTGTCGCACGCCCGCTGGCAGTCCGAGCAGGCTTTGGCGCACGCCTGCATCATCTCGTTGTGTTCCGCGTGAGCCACCTTCTTCTCCTGCGTCTGGCCCCGCGGGGCGAGTGCCACCGTGCCGACGAGGGCGAGCGTGAGCGCCGCCACGCCGAGGCCGCCGAATTTCCGGGGATTCAAAGGAACACTCCTTTTGTCAGAGACCGTCATCCTGACGCCAGCGACAGATATTGCCGACTCGGCGCAGGTGACAAATGCCGTCGAGACGGCCAAGCGATTTTCATGCCGTCGCCGAGGGAGGCCGAGAGGAGACAGCCGCTCTCGCCCTCTCGCCCTCTCAGCGCCATTCCGCCGTGACACCGTCCCGCCGGGGAGGCATAATAGAAGGCGTTCTCGGTGAACCCGCCCCCGCCCCCCGTTGGCGAAAAGGAAGACACCAGTGACGACCTCCCCCCTCGCCCATCCGCGCTCCGTCGGCCTCGACCGCCGGGGCCTTTTGCAAGTCGGCTTCTCGAGCCTGTTGGGCCTCGGCCTGTCGTCGCTGCCGGGACAGAGGGCGGCGGCCAACGCCCCGCGCGCGCCGAAGTCGATGATCCTCGTCTTCCTCACGGGCGCCCCCAGCCACCTGGACACCTTCGACCCGAAGCCCGACGCGCCGCCGGAGATTCGCGGCGACTTCAAGCCGATCGCCACGAGCGTGCCCGGCCTGTACGTCGGCGAACACCTGCCGCGCCTCGCCGCCCGCGCCGACAAGTACGCGCTGGTCCGCACCCTCTCGCACCGCGACAACAACCACCTCGTCGCCACGCACCACCTTCTCACTGGCCACCAACAGCCGGGGGCGTTCTTCGACAAGGTGGCGTCGCGCGACGACTGGCCGTGCTACTCGTCGGGCCTCAATTATCTGCGGCCGCGCCCGGACGGCCTGCCGAGCGGCGTCAACGTGCCGACGTTCCTCGTCGAAGGCCCGCTCACCTGGCCGGGGCAGCACGCCGGCTTCCTCGGGCCGCGCCACGACCCCTGGCAGATCGCGCGCGACCCGAACAAGCCGGACTTCCGCGTCGACAGTATGCGGCTCGCACCGGGGATCGAAGTCGGCCGGCTGGGGGAACGTCAGACGCTCCTCGACGAAGTCAACCGCCAGCAGGAGTGGCTCGCCGGCATGGCCGAGAGTCGGAAGATGTCCGACCAACAGCAGCGGGCCTTCTCGATCCTGACCTCGAGCCGCATCGCGCGGGCGTTCGAGATGGACCGCGAGCCGCTCGCCGTCCGCGAGCGCTACGGGCGGCACCCGTTCGGCCAGTCGCTGTTGCTGGCGCGGCGGCTGGTGCAGGCGGGCGTGCAGGTCGTCCAGGCGAACATGGGCCGCGTGCAGAACTGGGACAGCCACTCCAACATCTTCCCCACTCTGAAAAATCGTCTGTTGCCGCCGCTGGACCAGGGCGTCAGCGCCCTGCTCGACGACCTGGGCGCGACGGGCCTCCTCGACGACACGCTCGTGGTGATGCTCGGCGAGTTCGGCCGCACGCCGAAGATCGCCAAGGACGCGGGCTCGAAGTCTCAGGCCCCCGGCCGCGACCACTGGGCGCCGTGCTTCTTCGGCGTCTTCGCCGGCGCCGGCGTGCGCGGCGGCCAGGTGATCGGCAAGTCGGACAAGATCGGCGCCTACCCCATGACGACGCCTTTCGCGCCCGACGACGTCGGCGCGACGGTCTATCACGTCCTCGGCGTCGACCCCGCCGCCGAGGTGCGCGACCGCCAGAACCGCCCCGTGCAACTCAACCGAGGCACCGTGATGCAGGGCCTTTTCACGGGCGCGGCGGGATGACGCCTTCGCGGCTGGCCTGGATCGTATGCGTTCGATTCGCTATCCTGCGGCGCGAGGGATGTACTCGCCCGCAGGAGGTTTCACGATGACACCCCCGAATCCGCCCGCCGCGCCGCCGACCGACGCCTTCCGCCACGGCTGGCGCTTCGTCAAGCGCGCGCGGCCGGACGGGACCACCGACCTCGAACAGGTGCCGTTGACCCTGGAGGACGTCCTTCACCCGCAGGAGGGCGACGTCATTCCCGAAACCTCGTTGCACGAGATGGAGTGCGGCTACCTCGCCGACGTCTTTCGCTCGCGCCCCGTGCGCGACCCCTTCGGCCGTGTGACCGCCGACTTGCTGGTCGACTGGGGCGTCGATGGGGTGCGCAACCATTCGCCGGACGTCGGCGTTTTCGCCGGCCTGGATGAGGAGCCCGACCTGACCGAGGGCACATTCCGCCTCGCGGAGTCGGGCGGGCGCTGCCTCTTCGTCGTCGAGATCGTCTCGCCGGAGAAGCGCGACAACGACGTCGTCCACAAGTTCCGCGAGTACCACCAGGTCGGCGTGCCGCTCTATGTGATCGTCGACCAGGAGCGTGAGCGCGGGCCGCGCCGGCTGGCGGCGTATCGCTACACGCCGGTACGTTACGAGGAAGTGACCCTCGACGGACAGGGGCGTCTTCTCTTGCGGTCGCTGGGCGTCTTGTTGGGCCTGCGCGACGGCCGCGTCACCTGCTACGACGCCGCGACCGGCGCGGAGTTGGGGGACTACGTCAAGCTGGCGAAGGCCGTCGAGTCGCTCGAACAACTCTGCCGGGAGCAGGAACAGACGATCGAGGAAGGCATCTTCCGGGCTCACACGGCGGAGCGTGCCGCCCGCGAGCAGGAAGAGGCGCGGCATAAGGCCGAGCAGGCAGCCCACGAACAAGAAGAGGCGCGGCATAAGGCCGAGCAGGTCGCGCGCGAGCAGGAAGAGGCACGCCGCAAGGCCGAGCAGGCCGCTCGCGAGCAAGAAGAGGCGCGACACAAAGCCGAGCAGCGGGCGCGCGACAAGGAGAAGGCGCGCCGCAAAGCGGCTCGCCTCGCGAGCGAACAGGAAGAGGCGCGGCGCATCGCCGAACAGACCGCGCGCGAATATGAAGCCGGACGCCAAAAAGCGGAAGACCGCGTCCGCGAACTGGAGGAGATGGTACGTCGCCTTCAAGAGGCCCGGGGCGGGTAGCGCCGTCACTCGGCCAGCCGCGCCGGGATGCCGCGCCAGCGCGTCTCCGGCGGCAGCGACTCGCCTTTCATCACCAGCGACAGCGCGTCCAGCACGGCTCCGTCGCCCAGGGCCGCGTCGTACAGTACGACCGAACGCGGCCCGACCGTGCAGCCGGCGCCGATCGTCAGCACCGACATTTTCATCACGCGGTCCTCGAACAGGTGCGTTTGCAGCGACGTCGCCCCGCCGATCATGGCCCCGTCGCCGACGTGGACCAGGTCGTGTTCGGTCAGGTACGTCGTCTCCAGGTAGACGCGCCGCCCTATGTGCGCTCCGAAAAGGCGCAGCGCCGGTCCGATCAGCGGCGTTCCGGTCAGCCAGTTCAGCAACATCGGCACCGCCACGCTCTCGTACAGGCCGGTGATCAGTTCGTTGCGGCGCACGAACGGCGCCCACAGCGGCTCGACGCGCGGCCGGTAGCGGCCGACGACGAGCCACTTCAGCGCCGCCACCAGGGCCGTCGCCCCGCACGCACAGGCGAAGTAGACCAGCGGCAGCGCCAGGGCCAGCAGCGGCCAGGGCAGCTCCTCGGCGAGCGCGCGCGACGCCGACGCCCCGACGACGACCGCCGCCGTCCGGAACGACGGCGGGCCGAGGACGCGCAGGAACTCGACGGCCAGGCGCAAGGCGACGAGGCTCCTCTTCGGCCGGTAAGTGACATTCTCGTCGAACGCTTCACTCTCCTGGCGGCGCGGCAGGAAGATCGCCGGCGAGCCGAGCCACGACGTCCCCGGCTCGGCGGGTCTCTCCGGCGGCAGCGAGTGGACGCCGATCAGCACGCCGTCGGCGAGGCGTGTGCCGCCCGGCACCAGCGCCGCGTTGCCGACGAAGGTGCGCGAGCCGAGCCGCGTCCGGCCGAGGGCGACGAGGCCGTTGTGGTAGCGGGCGGCGCCGACCGCCGCCATGTCGGCGACGAACGTCTCGCGGCCGAGGTCGAGCAGGTCCGGGTCGAAGTGCGACACGGTCGACACCTCCGACCAGGCCCCGACGCGCGCCCCCAGCAGTCGCAGCCACGGCACCGCGTACAGCGTGGCGTACAGCGTGTTCGTCAGCGCCAGGCTCGTCATCATCAGCTTGTCGACGAGCCACTTGCGCAGCCCGAACGCGGAGTCGACGGGGTGCATTCCCGGCCGCGCCCGCGGCATGACCAGCCACTTGCCGGCCGCGATCGCGAGGCACGCCGTCAGGACGTAGACGAGGCCCGCGACCGGCGCCGCCGCCAGGGCCGCCGGAATGCTCCCATCGGCGACCGCGTAAATCAGCAACAAGCCGGGCGTGAGGATCAGCAGCGGCAGCAGTTCGAGAACGACAAGGCCGAGGACGTAGCCGAGCCACAGCGCCGGCGACGAGCCGCCTTCAGGAGCCGGCCGAGCCTCCATCTCCTTGAGTTGAGGATCACAAGCCGGGCGGCGCTCGGAAGGCGAACCGGCCCAGGTCTCGCCGGCGGGGATGGCCTGGCCGCGCGCCGCGAGCGACTGTTCGAGGAGGCAGGCGCCGGCACCGACGCGGGCGCCCGGCATCAGCACCGCGTTGGCGCCGACGAAGGCGCCGACACCGACGCGCACCGGGGCGAGGTACAGCCAGCCGTCCTCGACAAGAAACGGTTGCAGCTCCGCGTTGTAGCCGACGCTGGCGCCGTCGCCGATCTCGACGAGGTCGGGCAGGTGGACTTGCCCCGTGGCGAGGTGACAGCCCTTGCCGACGCGGGCGCCGAGCAGACGTAGGTAGAGCGGCAGCAGCGGCGACCCGGCGAGGGTGCCGAGCGGCGCCAGAGCGAGCGCCTTGCGCGCCAGCCACCAGCGGCAGTAGAACCAGCCCCATAGCGGGTAGCGGCCGGGCAAGAAACGGCCGACCAGCAACCATTTCAAGGCCAGCGGCAGCAGGAACGGCAGCACGAGCGACGCCGCGCCGAGGACGCCCCCCGCCGCGAGGAGGTCGGTCAGCGACCACGACGCGCCCCGCGCCAGTAGGGCCGTCGCGGGCAGCCCGCCGACGATGAATAGGAGGTACAGGAGCGCCATTTGCGCCGTTCCCGCGACCAGGACGCGCCGGCCGGAGTGGTCGAGGCGCTGTCGCGGGGGGAGAGCCGGCGTCGTCGCGGCCGCGCCGGTCTCCTCGGCGTGGCGGGCGAGGGCGCGGACGGTCGGGTGGGCGTAGAGGTCGCGCAGGGCGACGTGGCGCAGCGCCGGCTTCTCGCGCAGCCGCGACACGACGAGGGCGGCGGCGAGCGAGTGGCCGCCGAGGTCCTGGAAGAAGTCGGCGTCGGCGGGGACATCGTCGCGGCCGAAGACGGCGCCCCAGGCGGCGGCCAACTCCTTCTCCAGCGGCGTCTCGGGCGCGGCGCCGCCCCAGGCCCCCAGGCGCGACGACGCGGGGGCCGGCAGTCGCGCGCGGTCGGCCTTGCCGCTGGCGAGCATCGGCAGGGCGTCCAGCACCTCGACGAAGGCCGGCACCATGTACGACGGCAGGCTCCGCCGCAGTTTCGCGTGCAGTCGCTCCCGAAAATCGTCGATCCCTTCCGTCGGCTCGCCCGGCGTCACATACGCCGCCAACTCCTGCGCGCCGCCGACGTCGACGAGAGCCACGAGCGCGTTGCCGACTTCGTCGCTCTCCAATAGGACGGCCTCGATCTCCGCCAGCTCGACGCGGTAGCCGCGCAGCTTGACCTGGTCGTCGGCGCGGCCGAGGTACTCGATCTCGCCGTCGGGCGTCAGCCGGCCGAGGTCGCCGGTGCGGTAGAGGCGGGCGCCGGGCTCGTCGGCGAACGGGTCGGGGACGAAGCGCTCGGCGGTCAGGTCGGGCCGGCCGACGTAGCCGACGGCGACGCCCGGCCCGCCGACGCAGACCTCGCCGGCCTCGCCGTCCGCCACCGGCCGCAGGTCGTCGTCGAGAAGGTGGACCGTATACGTCGGCAACGGCCGGCCGATGGTCACGGGGCGGTCGGCCGACAGCTCGGCCCAGGTGGCGGTGACGGTCGTCTCGGTCGGGCCGTAGGTGTTGAGCATACGCCGGCCGGGGCGCGCCCAGCGGCGCACGAGGTCGCGCGGGCACGCCTCGCCGCCGACGTTGAGGACGCGCAAGGTCGGCACGTCGCGGTCGAGCGTCGCCAACAGTGTCGGCACGCAGTAGAGCACCGTCACGCGCTGCTCCGTCAGGAATTCGGCGAGCGCCGCCCCGAGCTTGCGGTGGTCCGTCGGCCCGACGACGAGCGCCGCGCCCACGACGAACGTGGGCCAGATCTCCTCGATCGAGAAGTCGAAGGAGATGGTCATCCCCTGGTAGACGCGGTCGCGCGGGCCGACGCCGTAGAGGGGCGTGCAGACCGACAGGAAGTTGCAGACGCTGGAGTGATTGACCGCGACGCCCTTCGGCCGTCCCGTCGAGCCCGAGGTGTAAATGATGTAACAGAGGGCGTCGCCGTCGTCGTCCACGTCGAGGCGCGTCGTCGGCCGTGAGGCGATCTTCGCCGCCTCGACGTCGAGGGCAAGGACGCGACCGCGAGCCGCCAGCGGGGCGGCGAGGTCCGACGTCGTCACCAGTAAATCGAGGTCCGCATTATCAGCGATAAAGGCGACGCGATCGGATGGGAAGGACGGGTCGATGGGGACGAAGGCGGCGCCGCACTTGAGCACGGCGAGCAGTGCGACGTAGGTGTGGGCGGAGCGCTCCAACAGAAGGCCGACGCGGCCGCCGGGCCGGACGCCGCGCCGCGCCAGGTGGTGGGCGAGCCGGTTGGCGCGGGCGTCGAGTTGGGCGTAGCTGAGCCGTTCGTCTCCGGCGACGAGGGCGAGGGCGTCGGGCGTGGCGTCGCGGGTCCTCTCGAAGACGTGGTGGAGGCGCGTCACCTGGTCTCGGAACGCGGCCCTTCCCCCTCGCGCCTCTCCCCCCGGGAACTCGACTCGGTCGCGGCGTGCGACGTCCGCTGTCGTCGGCTCAGGCATCGAGGGCGTCCGCCTTTCTGTAGGGGGAGAAGGTTTCGGGTCGCGGCGCGACACGCCTCGGCGTCCTGCGTGGCGGGCGCGCCTCTCATCAAGAATTAACCGTAGGCTCGGCGTTCGGTTCCGCGTCTTGTGCGACGGCTCGAGGAATCCCGAGGGGCGGCACGGGGCGGGCGTGGTTTTCCGCGGAGGAAAAGAGTTAATTAAAGGGAGGCGTCGCGGCGCGACAAGGCCGTCCGGCGAAAGGAGGCCGACGGGAAAAAGCGGGGAAAAACGCCCTCATCAGGCGGTCGCGCCGACGACCCGTGCGAGGATCCCGACCAACTTGGGCAACTGGCGGATGTGGTACTCTTGCTGATCCAGGCTGACTTCCGACGCCTCCAACCGCAGGAACCGCCACAACGACCCCGACGTGACCGCCCCGAACACCGCCCCCGGCGGCCGCCCCTCGCGTTCGTTGAACAGGCGCGCCCCGACCATCGCGGCGAGGCACTGTCCCAGCCCCGCCTTGATGTTCTCGTTCTTGGCCTCGGTGATCGCGGCCACCGGGCTGCGCAGGAATTGCTGCTCCGGCGAGCGCGAAAGGATGAAGTCGCAGTAGCCGGCCAGCCCCTGGGCGGGGTCGACCGTGAAATCGATCCCGGAGAAGACGCTGAAGCAGTGCCCGAACTGGGCTCGGACGGCGGCGAGCAGGGGGGCGATCAGGAGTTCGGACCGAGCCTTCTCGGTGTTGATCGCCAGCGCCAGCGGGAGGAACTCGGGCAGCAAGGAGCGCAGCAGCGAACCGGGCTCGACTTCGGGGGCGTCCGCGAACAGGTCGGGGACTTCGACGAGGGTGAGTTGGAAGCGCTCGAGCGCCTCCCGCAGGGTGAAATCGCTGTAGGCCACGCCCTCTCCTTCCGTCCGGACGGCACCGACTCGGCGGCCGCTCACGTTTCATTCCATGATATCCTCGTCCGGCAGGCCACGTCGAGGGATACTTCGGGGGATTGCGCCCTTGCGGCGCGGCTCCCGCCGGGGTGAAATGTACCCCAGGAGGCAGCCATGACGCCGGCCGTGCGCGCCGCCGAGGCGGCGAAAATCGAGTTCGCCCTGCGCCGCTACGAGCACGACGCCTCGGCCGAGTCGTTCGGCCTGGAGGCGGCCGACAAGCTCGGGCTCACGCCGGAGCGCGTCTTCAAGACGCTCGTCGCCCGCCTCGACGGCAAAGACCTGCTGATGGTCCTCGTCCCCATGGCGGCGCGGCTCGACCTCAAGAAGCTCGCGGCGGCCGCGGGCGCCAAAAAGGCGGACATGGCCGATCCCGCGGCGGCGGAACGTGCCACCGGCTACGTCGTCGGCGGCATCAGCCCCCTCGGCGGTCGCAAGAAGCTGCCGGCGCTCGTCGACGACAGCGCCCTGGCCTTCCCGACCGTCTTCGTCAGCGCCGGCCAGCGCGGCTTGCAAATGGAACTGTCGCCGCACGATCTCATTCGTCTGATGAACGCGAAGACCGCGCCCGTCGCGACGCGGTAAACGATCCCTTCAATCCGGAGGTGCCTCATGCGCACCGTCTCCCGTCACTCGCTGGTGTGCCTTGTCGCTCTGGGGTTGGGCGCGTGCAACAGATCCGACGCGCCTCTGGCGGCCGACAAGATTGTCCAAGAGCCTGCCGCCGCCGAGCCGGCCCCCAAGCCCGCCGCCTCGGCGCCGGCCGCGGGCACCTATGGCGACCGCACCCGCCAGTTCCTCGAAGCCGCCGACAAGGGCCGGGTCAGCCTGCTGATGGAGCTGCTTACGAAGGGCGTTGATATCAACGACAAGGACGACGAGGGGTACACCGCCCTGCACAAGGCCGTCGCCAAGGGGCACCGCTCCGCCGTCGTCACGCTGCTGGTGCGCGGGGCCGACATGGCCGAAAAGGACGCCAAGGGCCGCACGCCGCTCATGGCCGCGGCCGAGGCCGGCCAGGCCGACATCGTCGCGCTGCTCCTCACCCCGGACAGCGTCAAGAATCTGGCCGGCGACGTCATGAAAGGCGCCGCGGCTGACGCCCTGAAGGCGGCGCTTCCCGACCTGGACGTCCGCCTCAGTGTGACAAGGAACAGCGCCGTCGACCAGACCGACCAGGCGGGGCAGACGGCGCTGATGAAGGCGGCGGCCGGCGGCCATACCGGGTGCGTCAACGCCCTCTTGTTCGCGACGGGTTCCGGCGCGAATAGCGCCCGGTCGCAGTCGGACAAACAGGGCCGCACCGCCCTGATGCTGGCCGCCGCCGCCGGTCACGCGGACGTCGTCGAGGCGATGTGTCTCACTTACGGAAGGCGCGCCACCGTGGCCGACTACCGCCGCGCCGACCAGAACGGCATGACCGCGGAACAGCTCACGGAGGCGGCCGGCCACAAGAACGTCGTCGCCGTCCTCCGGCGCGAGCTGCTGGTCGACGCGGCGGCCGAGGGGGACGTCGCTACTTGTAAGCAACTGCTCGAAGCGGGTCCGGCCGACCTCGCCGCCGGCCGCGCCATGAGCGCCGCCGCCTCGGCCGGCGCCACGGCCGTCGTCCAACTCCTGATGGAGAAATGGAAGGACCGGCTCGTCGAGGACAAGCTGCGCCTCATGGGCGTCCTCCCCGCCAACGAGGGCGGCACCGCTTTGCACGCGGCGGCGGCGAACGGCCACCTCCTGACGATCCAGACCCTCTTGAACGTCGCGTGGTGGAAGGACAAGGCCGTTCTGGTCGAGTTCATCGACCGCGGCAACTCGACCAACAACTCTGGGGCGACGGCGAGTTCGTTGGCCCGATTCGCGCGCGCACGACCCGAAGTCGCCGAAGCCATCGACAAGAAGCGCGGGGAATTGACGTCCGCCGGTAAGTGATCTGGGCGGCACTCGGTCGGCTCGAATCGGCGGGCCGCTGAGGCCAGGGCCGTAGGGCCTGCGGACGGCGCGAAGTCCTTGCACCCCCTCTGACTCTTGTGTACGCTGACACCTTCTATTCACGGACGACAGGCCGCCCAAGGCAGGGAAGATAATTCCTTTTTCGGAGAGGGTAAATGATCTTTCGCCGCGCGAACCGCCTTGTCGCCTGGCTGCGCGAATCCCTCGCCGCCTCGGGGAGTCCTCCCGACGCCGGGGCGGCGCGCCCTTGCCTCCCCCGCGTGGAGGAGTTAGAGGGGCGTGACCTGCCTGCCGTCGGCCTCCGGGAGCAGTACGCCCTGGACCTCATCAACCGTATGCGCGCGAGTCCGTACCTGGAGTTGCCTCGGCTGCTCAACTCCGGCGACCCGGACGTGAACGCGGCCCTGGACTCCTTTCACGTCGACCGCAACCTGCTCCAACAGCAGTGGCGCGCGTTCTCGTCCGAGCCGCCGCTGGCCTGGAGCGATCTCCTTGCCGGCACCGCCCTCGCCCACAGCCAGCTCATGTACCAACTCGGCGCCCAGCAGCACCAACTCCCCGGCGAGCCCGACTTTAAGACACGCCTCCTTCGGGCACGCTATCCGGACGTCGCCGCGGGGGAAAATATCTTCGCCTACGGCAAGAACGTCTTCCAAACGCACGCCGCCTACGCCCTCGACTGGGGCGCCGGCCCCGGCGGCATCCAGAGCCCCGCCGGCCACCGCGACAACATTATGGACCCGACCTATACCGAGGTCGGCATCGGCCTCGTCGACGCGCCCGCCGGGGCGAGTACGGGTCCGCTGCTGTCCACCCAGGACTTCGGAAGCGCGGGCGCCGGATGGTTCCTCGGCGTCGTCTACCGCGACCTCAACGGGAACGGGGTCTACGACCTCGGGGAAGGGGTTCCTGACGTGACCGTCAGCCTGGATCGAGGGGGGAGCATTCACGACACCGATCGGACGAACCTCGGTGGCGGATATCAGATCCGCGAGTTTGAAGGGCACTACACTGCCACCCTCTCCGGCGGCGGCCTCCCCGGCCCCGTCTCGCAGCCGGTCTACGTCTTCTCGAGCAACACCCTGTTCGATGTGAATCTTCAAACACTTACCCAGATCCAGCTTGGCGCCTCGGAATTCCTGGCCCCCGAGAACGGCGGCGCCATCGCGATCACCCTCGCGCGTGGGGGCGATCTCAGCGGCGCCACGAGCGTCCGCGTCTATACCATTGACGGCAGCGCCCGCGCGGGCACTGATTGCACGGCCGTGAGTACGCGGGTCAACTTCGCCCCTAACGAATCGCTCCAGACGGTGACAATACCGATCATCAACAACGCTCTTCCGGACCGCGACCGTACCCTGCGCGTGTTCCTGAGCGACGGTGGCAGTCCCGCCACCTTCTTCGGCGCGCGGGACCACGGCACCGTCACCATCCTGGATGACGACGCGCCCGGCGAGATTGGCTTCGCCTCCGCCGCCTTCAGCGCCTCCGAAGACGCGGGATCGGCGACGATCACGGTGTCCCGCCGCAACGGCACCCTCGGCGCCGTGACGGTGTCCTACCGAACCGAGGACGGCACGGCGAAGGACGGGCAGGACTATACGCCCGTCTCGGGCACCGTCGCCTTCGTCGACGGCCAGTCGAGCCAGACGTTCACCGTGCCGCTGGTCAACGACACGATTCTCCGGCTCCCGGTGCACTTGGGCGTGGGGCTGAGCGAACCGGCCGGGGGGGCGACGCTGGGTTCGACGGCTTCGGCGATTTTGAATATCGTCGACGATCTGTTTGCCGTGCCGGACTCGTCTCCGCCGGCCAATCTGGTCGGCGCCGCCGCCGCCTTCGCCCGCAGCCGGGAGTTCTACCAGGGCTTCGCGATGGCGGCCTACCGTCGCTACTTGGCGCGGACGCCGGACGGCGGCGGACTCGACTACTGGGTGGCCCGGCTACAGGGCGGGCTGGCGCAGGAGAGCCTGGAGGCGAACTTTATCGGCTCGCCGGAATACATCGACGGCCACGGGGGCAGCGGCGCCGGGTGGGTGCGCGGCATGTACAAGAGCCTGCTCGGCCGCGACGTCTCCCGGGAGGAGGTCGATTATTGGGTCGGCCGGCTGGTCGCCGGCGTGACGACGTCGCAGGTCGCCTTCGGGTTCGCCGCCAGCGCCGAGCGCGAGGGGCAGCGCGTCCGCGACAACTACCGCAGTTACCTCGGCCGCGACGCGGGCAACGCCGAGGCGCGGGCGTGGGTCGACACGTTCCTGCGCGGCTTCTCGAACGAAGACCTGGTCGCTGGCTTCCTCGCGTCCGACGAATATTACCGCAACGCGGCGAAGGGCGGGGGCAACGCGACGATTTGGCTGCTGAGTGTCTACAGGGACGTGCTGGCGCGGGCCCCGCACGACGCCGAGGCCGAGAACTGGCTGCGCTACTTTGGGCTGCGGCGCTAGCCGGCCGTAACTTGACCTTCTCTCCGCGCTTCCGCTATAACCAACTGTCGCCCGCACCGCGCCCCCCGCTCCCCGAAGAGGCCGCCGCCGCGCATGCGGAAAGCTCCGAAAGGACTTACGCCTTGACGAAGGCGTAGGCGATTGCGGCCAAGAAGCTCAGGAGGCAAGGGAACGATTGATGATGTCCTATCAAAAAATCGGCAGCTATGTGACGGCAGAGCCATTTCGCCCATTTCGCATTCATATGGCCAGCGGTCGGACGTTCGAAATCCGCCATCCCGAGATGGTCCAGGTCGGCCGGACGACCATGACCATCTTCACGTTCTTGAGTGACGACCCCGCGGAAGCGAAAGAGCGACAGGTTGAAGTTTCACTCCTTCGGACCGAATCCGTCGAACCGTTGGGCACTCCTACCCGACCGCAGGAGGCGTGATGAACAAGACGACTTCCGGCAAATCGGCCTCGCGCACGTTTGCTTTCGTCTCCCTCGGCTGTCCGAAAAACCTCGTCGACAGCGAGCGCATGCTCGGCAAGCTCGCCCAGGACGGCTACGCCCTCACCGCCGACCCCGACGGCGCCGACGTCGTCGTCGTCAACACCTGCGGCTTCATCGAGCCGGCCCGCCAGGAGTCGCTCGCCGTCATCCGCGAGATGCTCCGACTCAAAGACAAGGGCCGCGTCGGCGCCGTCGTCGTCGCCGGCTGCCTCGCCGAGCGCAAGAAGGAAGCCCTCCTCGACGAGGTGCCCGGCGTCGACCACATCGTCGGCGTCTTCGGCCGCGAGGAGATCACGCAGGTCGTCGACCGCGCCGTCGCCCACCGCGGCGAACAGCGCTCCCTCTTCCGCCCGGCGCCGGTCCGCGCCCAGGAAGATACGGCCCGCCTCCGCGTCACGCCGCGCCACTACGCTTATTTGAAGATCTCTGAAGGGTGCGACCGCCTTTGCACCTTCTGCGCCATCCCCGGCATGCGCGGCAAGCACGTCACCAAGCCCATCGAGGAGGTCGTCCGCGAGGCGAAGGAACTCGTCGCCGACGGCGTCCGCGAACTGATTATCGTCGCCCAGGACACCACTTACTACGGCCTCGACCTCTACGGGCGCACGCGCCTGGTCGAGTTGCTCCGCGAGCTGGACGACCTCGACGGCCTGGAGTGGATTCGCGTCCTCTACGCCTACCCGATGTACTTCACCGACGAGCTGATCGAGACGTTCGCCGCCGCCAAGAAAATCCTTCCTTACCTCGACATGCCGCTCCAGCACGTCAACGATAGGATGCTGAAGCGGATGCAGCGGCGCGTCAACCGCGCCGGCACCGAGGAGTTGCTGGGTAAGTTGCGCGCGGGCATCCCGAACCTGGCGCTGCGGACGACGTTCATCGTCGGCTTCCCCGGCGAGACCGAGGCGGAGGTCGAGGAACTGGTCGAATTCGTCAAGGCGCAGCGCTTCGAGCGCGCCGGCGTCTTCCCGTACTCCCTCGAGCCGGGGACGCCGGCGGCGCGGCTGGAGGAACACCTGCCCGAGGAGGTCAAGTTGGCACGGCGCGACCGGGTGATGGAAGTCCAGCAAGGCGTCGCCTTCCGCTGGAGCCGGGAGCAGGTCGGCCGCGAGTTGGACGTGCTGATCGACGGGGCCGACCCCGAAGTGCCGAACCACTTCCTGGGGCGGAGCTACGCCGACGCGCCCGACATCGACGGCCTGGTGCGCGTGAAGGGGAAGCGGCTGCGCGCGGGCGACTTCGTTCGCGCCAAGGTGACCGGCGCCGACGGCTACGACCTGGCGGCGCGGGCCCTCGGGACGGGGAGGTGAGGCATGGCCACGGCGACGACCCCGATGCGACACCCGCCCATCGTCAACCTGCCGAACATCCTGACGACGGCCCGGTTCTTCCTGGCGCTGGTACTGTTCGCCCTCATCGGCCTGTACGAGTCGCTCCCTGGCGTCTGGCTCTGGTGCCTCGCCGTGTTCGTGACGGCGGCCGTCACCGATTACCTCGACGGCTACCTCGCCCGCCGGCAAGGGCTGACGAGCACGCTGGGCCGCAACCTCGACCCGCTCGTCGACAAGGTGCTGATGTGCGGCGCGTTCACCTTCCTGCTCGTCGTGCCGTCGGCCGGGTTGGTGCCGTGGATGGTCGTGGTCGTGGTGGCGCGCGAACTCATCATCACGAGCCTGCGCGGCTTTTTGGAGAGTCAGGGGATCGTCTTCGGCGCCGACTGGCTCGGCAAGGTCAAGATGGCCTTGCAGTGCGCGGCCCTGATGGCGATCTTCGTGGCGCTGCAGCTGCTGCCGCACGCCTTCTTCCAGGGGGCGGCGGCGGCGCTCATTTACGCGATGGTGATCGCGACGGCGCTGAGCGGGTTGCAGTACCTGTGGAAGGCGACGGCCCTGCTGAAGGGCGACTGAGCCGCGCGGCGGTTCGAGGAGGCGACGATGCCCGGTTTCGCCATCGTGGGTTGCGGCCTGATCGCCCGCTTCCACGCCCGCGCCCTCGCCGAGGTGCCCGGCGCGAAGCTCCTCGCCCTCGTCGGCCGCACCGCGGAGAGCGGGCGCAAGCTCAACGCCGACCTCGGCCTCTCCTGCGACACCTACACCGACCTCGCCCCCGCCCTCGCGCGCAAGGACGTCGACGTCGTCATCGTCACGACGCCGTCCGGCGCCCACGCCGAGCCGGCCGTCGCCGCCGCCGACGCCGGCAAGCATGTCGTCGTCGAGAAGCCCCTGGAAATCACCCTGGAGCGCTGCGACCGCATCATCGAGGCGTGCGCGCGTAACGACGTGCAACTCTGCACCATCTTCCCGTCGCGCTTCGCCGACGCCAACGTCGCCCTGAAGAAGGCCGTCGAGGCGGGTAAGTTCGGCCGCGTCACCCTCGGCGAGACGACCTGTAAGTGGTGGCGGCCGCAGTCGTACTACGACGAGGGCGGCTGGAAGGGGACGCGGGCGCTTGACGGCGGCGGCGCACTCATGAACCAGGCCATCCACAACGTCGATCTCCTTTTGTGGATGATGGGTCCGCCGACGCACGTCACCGGCCTGACGGCGACGCTGGCCCATGAGCGCGTCGAGGTCGAGGACACCGCCGTCGCCTGCCTGCGCTTCGCGTCCGGCGCCCTCGGCATCATCGAGGCGACGACGAGCGTTCACCCCGGTCTGGCGAAGACGATCGCCGTCCACGGCGACCGCGGCACGGCGGTCATCGAGCAGGAAGACGTCCTGCGCTGGGACTTCGCGCCGGAGACGGACGAGGACCGGGCGATCAAGCAGCGCTTCGCGCAGAAGGTCGGGGCGTCGGGCGGGTCGAGCAACCCGGCGGCGATCTCGCACGTCTACCACGCGCGGCAGTTGGCCGACTTCGTCCAGGCGCTGGCGACGGGCCGCAAGCCGCTCGTCGACGGCGACGAGGGGCGCCGGGCGGTCGAGGTGATCCTGGCCGTTTACGAGTCGGCCCGCACGGGGCGGGTTGTGGAGCTAACAAACTAGCCGCTCGCGGCTTCGCACCTGCGAAGCCGCGAGCGGCGGGTCAAAGGAGTGACCTCATGTCGAAGCCGCGCTCGAAGGTCGTCGATTATTCCGTCTACCTCGCCGTGCGGGTCGTCGTCTGCGTCTTGCAGGCCCTGTCCTACGAGGGGGCGCGCCGCGTCGCCGCCGGTCTCGCCTGGCTCGCCCACCGCGTCGACAAGCGCCACCGCCTCGTCGCCGACGACAACTTGCGCCACGCTTTCCCCGGCGCCTACGACGACGCGGCGCGTGCCCGCCTTGTCCGCTCCGTCTACGGCCACTTCTGCAACCTGCTCGTGGAGTTGGTCCACATCCCGCGGCGGCTGCACGCGACCAACTGGCGGCGCCACGTCTCCCTGGCCGGCGCCCGCCCGATGGTCGACGCCCTGCTGTCGGGCCGGCCGACGATGATCGTCACCGCCCACTTCGGTAACTGGGAGGTCGGCGGCTACGTCCTCGGCCTGCTCGGCTTTCGCAGCCACGCCATCGCCCGGCCGCTCGACAACCCGTACCTCGACGACTTCCTGCGAAGTTTCCGCCAGCGCACCGGCCAGGGCCTCCTCGCGAAGCACGGCGACTTCGACAAGATGAACGCGATCCTCGCCGGCCGCGGCGTCCTGGCGACGCTCGGCGATCAAGACGCCGGCCCGCGCGGCTTGTTCGTCGACTTCTTCGGCCGTCCCGCGTCGACGCACAAGGCGATCGCGCTCCTGTCGCTGGAACACGGCGTCCCCCTGTTGGTGACGGGCGTGCGCAAGTCGGGCGAGCCGCTGCGCTACGAGATCGTCGTCGAGGACGTCATCCGCCCCGAGGAGTACGCGGGCCGCGCCGACGCCGTGCCGGCGATGACGCAGCGTTTCACGGCGGCGCTGGAGCGCGTCATCCGCGCGGCGCCGGAGCAGTACTTCTGGGTCCACCGCCGCTGGAAGCATCAGCCGCAGGCGCGCAAGGCGAGGAAGGCGGCATAATCCGCCGTGTGCCGCGCAATTTGCTTGCAATGTCGTCTTCTCTCTTCCCATAATTCACCCACCGGCCGCGCGAAATTTTTTCGCCCGGCGCGGGTCATCTTCGTTTCTTTGCCGTCTATTCCAGGGAGTCGCCCGTGGCGCTTACGCTCGACGGGTCCGCCGAACGCTACCGGGCGCTGCTGCGCGTGCAGGTGCGCAAGCTCCAGCTGAGTCCGGCGCTGGCGAAGCGCCTCGATTCGTCGGACCTCGTGCAGGAGACGCTCTTGCGTGCCCACCGCCACCGCGACCAGTTTCGCGGTGGGACAGAAGCGCAACTCCTGGGGTGGCTGTACGCGATCCTGCGCAACGTCGTCCGCGACGAGATGGCGAAGGGACGCGCCCCGACGGGCAACGCGGCGCTGGAGCAGTCGCTGGACGCGGCGCTGGCGTCGGCGTCGGACCACCTCGGCAAGTACCTCGCCGTGGAGGCGTCGCCCGACGAATTGGCCGAGCGGAAGGAACAGCTGCTGCGCGCCGCCGAGGCCGTCGACCGTCTGCCCGACGAGCAGCGCGACGCGGTCGTGCTGCGCGACCTCGAAGGGCTGCCGCTGGCCGAGGTCGCGGCGCGGCTGGGGAAGTCGGAAAAATCGGTGGCCGGCCTGCTGCGGCGCGGGCGGGAGGCGCTGCGGAAATTATTGACGGACGAATCGTGAGGGTGTCATGCCTGCCGACCTGCAACCCGTTTCGCCGCGCGAGGACCGCCTCGACGAGGCCCTCGCCGCCTACGAGCGCGCGGCCGACGCCGGCGCGCGACTCGATCCTGGCCCTCTTCCCCGACCTCGCCGACGACCTGGAGTTGTACTTCGCCGCCCTGAAGGCCGTCGCGCCCCGCCTCGACCCGCTGCGGGAGGCGTTGCGCGACGGAGACGCCGTCCCCGATCCTCGCGGCCGAACGCCGAGTACCGACCTGCCCTATCTCGGCCCGACCCGTCCGTACCCCGCCGAACCGGGCGTTGTCACTTCGTCACACCCCTTGCCGACGATCCCCGGTTACGAGATCCTCGGCGTCCTGGACGCGGGCGGCATGGGCATCGTCTACAAGGCCCGGCATATTTCCCTGGACCGCCTCGTCGCCGTCAAGATGATCCGTTCCGGCCGCTTCGCCGGCGAGCAGGCCCGCGCCCGCTTCCGCACGGAAGCCCAAGCCTTGGCCCGGCTCGACCAACACCCGCACATCGTCCGCGTCTTCGACAGCGGCGAGCACGACGGCGCACCGTACCTGGCGATGGAGTTCGTGGACGGCGGCAGCCTGAAGGACGCCGCCGACGGTAAACCTTGGCCCGCGCGGAAGACGGCGGCGCTGGTCGCTCTCCTCGCCGACGCGGTCGAGCATGCCCACCGGCACAACATCCTGCACCGCGACCTGAAGCCGGCGAACGTGCTGCTGACGTCGGCCGGCGTGCCGAAAGTGAGCGATTTCGGCCTGGCGCGCCGGCTGGACGCGGGCGGCCTGACGCTGTCGGGCGATGTCCTGGGCACGCCCGCCTTCATGCCCCCGGAGCAGGCCGCCGGCAGGCCGGAAGACGTCGGCCCGGCGTCCGACGTCTACGGCCTGGGAGGCATCCTCTATTTCCTGCTGACGGGTCATGTGCCGAACCGTCCCCCCGATTCCGACGCACCTCACGCCTCGCGGCAGCGCCCCCCGCTGATCCCGCCGCGGGCGATCAACCCGCGCCTGCCGAAGGCGCTGGAGCAGATCTGTCTGAAGGCCCTGGCCGCCGGCCGCAACGAGCGCCACGCCACGGCCGCGGCGCTGGCGAACGACCTGCGCTACTTCCTCGTCCGGCCGCGCCGCATTCTCCTCGCCGGGGCCGTGGCGGCGTGCTTTCTCCTCGTCGGGCTGGTCGTCGGAGGGCTGTCCCTGATGCGGTCGCCTTCCCCGTCCGTGGACCCCACGCCGGTGTCGGGATTCATTGACGTGCGCGTCTGGGAAGGGAAGGACGTTCAAGGGCCGCGCAACCCGCACCGCAAGGGCCTGTACTTGCATCAACTTGACGCCTTGCCGACGAAGGTCGGCGATCAGGTGCAGGTCGAAATCAAGCTCAACAAGCAACTCTTCGTGTACGTCGTGTGGATCAACTCGGCAGGCCAGGTGACGCCGTGCTACCCGTGGCAGGAGTTCTCCTGGGACAAGCGCCCCGCCGAGAACGCCGCCGCGGAGTTGAAGCTGCCACTAGGAGCCATCGACGACGGCTGGGAAATGGAGAAAGGCATCCCCGGCATGGAGACGCTGCTGCTGCTGACGCGCGAGACGCCATTGCCGGCGGACGGCGAGAAGGAGTTGCGGGCGGTGCTGGTGGAGTTGGGGCCGCAACCGCTCCAGGACGGTCGGACCGAGGCGGCAGTGTGGTTCGAGAACGGGACGGTGGTCACGGCGGAGACAGGACGCGGGCCGAAATCCTTCGATGCGACGCGCATCGACGACCCGCTGCTGCGGACACAGCGGCTGTTACGCGAACGGCTGGGACAACACTTCCCCTACACGCGGGCCGTCTGCTTCGCGTTCCGGGGTCAGTGAGCGCGGGCCGTTGTCACACACGGATTCTTTCCGGGAGGCTTCCTGCAATGCGTTACGACCGTGATGGCGGCGCGCCCTCCTGGCGCCGGCTCCTGTTGTTGGTGTTGCTCTGCGGCGTCCTCGGCCCTGCCCCCTCAAGTGGCCGGGGGGCGGAGGACGAACTAACACCCCAGGAGCGCGCGCGGCTGGAGGAACGTGCCAAATTGCTGCACGAGCAGGCCGTCCAGGCATACCGGGAAGGAAAGTACAAGGACGCCACCAAATCGGCTCAGCAGGCGCTGGAGATGCGGGAGAAGCTGTACCCTAAGGAGCGCTACCCCCAGGGGCACACCGACCTCGCCAGAAGCCTCAACAGCCTGGCCCATGTGTTGAGACTTCAACAAGAGTACGACCGGGCCGGGACCCTACACCGTCGTGCGCTGGAGATGCGGGAGAAGCTGTACCCCAAAGAGACCTACCCCCAGGGGCACACTGACATCGTCCAGAGCCTCCACAACCTGGCCGATTTGCTCAACGCGCAGGGGGAGTACGGCCGGGCCGAGAATCTCTACGAGCGAGCGCTGGCGATGAACGAGAAACTGTACCCGAAGGAGAGCCACCCCCACGGGCACCCCAGCATTGGCCAAAGCCTCGACAATCTGGCTCTCTTGCTCCATAGAAGGGGGGAGAACGGCCGGGCTGCGGCCCTCCAACAGCGGGCGCTGGAGATATGGGAGAAGCAGTACACGAAGGAGAGCCACCCTCAGGGACACCCCCTCCTCGCCAAGAGTCTCCACAACCTGGCCCTCTTTCTCGAACTCAACGGGGAGTACGGCCGGGCCAAAGACCTCTACGAGCGCGCGCTGGGCATAAATGAGAAGTTGTACCCCCAGGGGCACTTCAACCTCGCCGCGAGTCTCCACAACCTGGCCATTTTTCTCCATGAAAGAGGGGATTATGGCCGGGCGGTGACCCTACACCAGCGGTCGCTGGCGATGCGGGAGAAACTCTACCCCAAAGAGTCCTACCCCCAGGGGCACCCGGAGATCGTCCTGAGCCTCTACGTTTTTTCCTTCCTCCTAAGAGGCGCAGGAAAAAATGAGTGTATCACAGGAACCACATACAGATGAGAGCTGATCCAAGTGCCACCAAAGCCTTGGGTATGTCCCCGTCCGGATCAGTCCGCAACCGGAGTTTGCCAAAGTTATGTAGCCAGGAGTT
>JBBROG010000124.1:0-23878 GCA_038229635.1 Gemmatales bacterium | reverse complement strand
AGTAATGCCCTCGGTGACGTCCGGGACATACTCCCCTGGAACAGTCATCAGCAGCCCTCCTGACGCAAGAGGCGTCAGGAGTTCAGTTTATGCGCATGGGGAGAACGGGCTACTGCACTAACTTTGCTAAAGTCTCAAAAAACTTGACAGTGCTGGAGCCAGCGGCGATAAGAAGATTTGATTGCAGGCTATGACTCAACCTTGCGTTGATCCCCTATTCAGCCGGGGCGGTTATATGACAGTCGATGAGCAAGCGGGCAAATTCTGCGTAGAATACGACCTAACTGTCAAACGTCTGCAACAACGGCACAAACATCCTGCCGTTCATCAAAAAACAGCTCTCAACAAGCTCCGTCAATGGCGCGATGATTCTCGCAGACTGAAGTGCGGAGGTATCCTGGTCCTGCCGACCGGGGGCGGGAAAACATTCACTGCGGTACACTTCGCCTGCCGTGAATTCCTGTCGCAGGATTACAAAGTTCTCTGGTTGGCACATACTCATCACTTGCTGGAACAAGCCTTCGAGACTTTCGCCGACTGCGCAGGGGCCATTGCCGAACCGAAGGATCGGCTGAGAGTTCGTGTCGTGTCCGGAATGAGCGGTATCCACTATCCCGTCAGTACGATTCGGCCGGAAGACGACGTGGTCATTAGTTCGCTACCCTTGGCGTGCCGCGCCATGAAGGATAATCCTAAGCATTTGCAAGGCTTCTTGAATAGTTCTCAGGGAAAGCTGCTGGTAGTCTTCGACGAGGCACATCATGCTCCGGCTCCCAGCCATCGCAACCTGCTTCGGGATCTGAGAAGCCGCCATCCGGGCCTGGTCTTGCTCGGACTCACGGCTACTCCCACTTACGGTGACGAGCGGAAGCAAGGTTGGCTCGCGGAGTTATTCCCGCAGGGCATTGTACATCAGGTGACAGCATCAGAACTCATGGCGGCGGGGATCCTTGCCAGGCCGGTGCTGCACGAGGAGCGGACCTCCTTCGCTCCCGGCTTCAACGACCGAGAGTACCGGAAGTGGCTAGGGACAAACATGGACGTCCCGGAAGAGATTATTAGCGCGTTGGCTGAAAACAAGTCGCGCAACGACTATATTGTCAACGCTCTTGTTAGCCAGAAAGAAAAATGGGGGAAGACCATCATTTTCGCCGACCGCTGGTATCAGTGCGATTACCTGCGCCAGGCTCTCATCGAGCGCGGCGTGAAGGCCGACGTCGTTTACTCCCACATCGACGCAAATCCTGGGAGCCCGGAGGCACGTAACCGGCGCGGGGCGGACGAGAATTCGCGCGTCATTCAGGCTTTCAAAGACAACGAACTCGAAGCCATCATCAACGTAAAGATGCTTACGGAAGGCACGGACATCCCCGACGCGCAGACAGCGTTCCTCACGCGACAGACGACCAGCCGTAATCTGCTCACTCAAATGGTGGGTAGAGTGCTGCGTGGCCCCAAATTCGGGGGCACCGCCGAAGCCCACATCGTCTCTTTCATTGACGATTGGAAACAGCGCATTAACTGGGCCGCTTACGATCAACTCGCGGCGGGCGAGATGGACGACGAAATCCGCGAGTTGCGAAAGCGCCCGCCCGTTCACCTCATCTCCATCGAATTGGTACGCCGCCTTGCCCGTCAAATGGACAGCGGCAGTAATGTCAATCCCTCGCCTTACCGGCAATTCCTGCCAATCGGCTGGTATCTTGCCGACTTCATCACACGCGTTACCGGGAGCGACGATGAAGAAGCTGTACGTCATCCGGTGATGGTTTTTGAACACAATGAGGAGAATTACAAGAAGTTCTTGACCATCTTTCCAGGTTCGGACTTGAGTGCCTGGCAAGAGTACGAGCTATCTCTTGAGACGGTCCAAGATCAAGTTAACACTTGGCAAGAAGATCACTTCGCCGGCGGACTCGACCACATCGGCAGTGACTTACAGCGGGACCTGTTCGCCTTGGGGCGCCATGTAGCTCAGAGCGAAGGCCAGCTGCCTCGATTCATTCCTTTCGACGCTCACAAGGTTCACGACCTGGACCAGCTCGCACACGCGAATATGGAAAAGGATCTGGGACCGATCCAGACCAGCATTCAGCTGCGTGGGGAATACGCTCGGAAGGACCGCTCCTGGTCGGTGTTCTACCCTTCATTCGACATGTTCAAGTCACAGTACGACGGCTGTGTAAATCGCCTCGTTAACATTATCACGGGTGTCGAGTCGGCTAATAATCATTCTGACGGCGCGTCCCACCCGGAATCACTCCCTAACAGGGAGCCCGATGAGGACACCAAAAAAAAGGTCAAACAGCGCGACGGAATGAGATGTTTGTGCTGCGGGTGTGGCGGCCCTCTTCAGGTAGACCACATAATCCCGCGGTATCTGGGAGGTAATAATGAACCCGATAACCTCCAAACTTTATGCAAGTATTGCAATCGAAATAAAGGGATTACCCAGATTGACTTCCGCAAGAGGATGACCGACCTGAAGGAGGCTCTCCCACTATTGACGGCAGGCCGGCTCCCTTCCAGTGAACGTGCCCGAGATGTCGTGCAATGGGAGATGTTCATGAGAGAGACTGTCAACATGTTTTACCGATGCATGGCCGTTAGCACGGTTGACATCGGACAGCGCGGTGACCGATTTCACCACTGGAACTTAACCCTGCATTACGGGAATAACCCGAAATGGCTCTCCCCCCACCTCGCCGGTTTGATTGAGCGTATCCGACGAACCCGCGTAGAGGCTGGCCTGACGCCCGCGCCGCAGAAAATCACAGTAAAGTGAAGGCGGCTACTCCGCCCGAGTAGGGCGTCGGTCATTGGCAAATGCGATCCGAAGGGGTATTCTCTCATTCCCACAATCGGAATCGCAAGGAGCTTGAATATGGCTGGCAGATTGATTCAATTCGATGCAGAGACAATCGGCAAAACATACCTCGACGATTTCCTCACAATAGTCGCTTACAACATCGAGGATGCTTTCATCGCCGGAGGGGCAATGCCGGGAAAAGACTATTCATACAAGGACCTCTATCAGCTTGCCGCGCCATTCGCAATTGAGAAGGCAAAAACCGGGCATCTCAAATGGAAGTACAAGGAATTCGAAGGGCCGCTGTTCGATCACCCTACCGCCTGAAGGGATGGCGCATCGACTCAACCACCCGGCCCTCAAGACCTGTTCCTCAACCTGAATTGGGCATGCTCGATGCCTCCACATACACCCCAGGAACAGTGGTCCCGATGTCCCGTATGCAATGCTCGTTCATGCCAAGCTGTACATGGCGGAATGGGAATGTGGTACGAAAACAATCAAGCGTCTGGCTTGGGGCTCGCCGAACGCGAGCCGAAACGGGTTTGAAACAAATGCGGAAGCGATTTCGTTCGCAACAATCGAAGACGTCCAGGAAAACACTCTCCTTCCCTACTTCCGCAGACCGTGGCAACAGGATAGCGGCAAAGTAGAAATGATTAATACGGTGTTTCCCGGCGGCGTGCGGCTCTTGTTGCCCGAGTTTTGTTTCCGCTCCGATCCTGCGGCAGAGAGTTTTGAGGCTTGGATACAAGCAGGTCGGTTGTGCCACAAATACGAACCCGACCAGACGTTCGCTCGGCTCTCGGTTAAACTCCGAAATCCTCTGCCGCTTGATAAGATCCGCGAAATATTCAAAGACGCTGGGCTGCGTGCCGATACCGACGGCGATGTACTCCGGTTTGCGTACCTTGGGCAGGTCGCGAAAGGGGAAGGGAAGAAGTCCCCCCGCTGGCGTGAGCGATTCTTCGTCGAGACATGGCTTGGCTTCTGGACCAGTGACGACTCCTACCGGACCTGTCAAGATTCCTTCATCGCGCAGAATGGGAACCAAAGAAAAAATGTATTGTCGAAAGTTAAACTGGCCGACGAAGTGCAACACGGGAGGTGGTACGACGAGTTTATCAAACGCCTGAGTCAGGCAATATCCGGACTGAAGGAGGAACACCAGAAGGCCGGCAATTACTTCGAGTTGAAAAAACGAGACCTCGACCTGGATCATTACCGAGACAAGGCGGGGGAGCAACTTCGTGACCATCAGCGAAAGGCGCATAATAAAATATTCGAGGAGAGATTTACGAAGGGATATGTGTTCCCGCCACTTCCACGGTTCCGAGGCGAGGAAGCGGTTGAGGGAGGGTCGTTCCAAGATTTTGTGCATAGCTGGTGCGAGAGCATACTAAACGGCATGGCAAAGCGCAAATGTAGAAACTTGGTTGTGAAGGCAATCCGAGAGGAGTTTTGTCGGCAGCGTGTTGATGCGAAGCCGACCAGCGGCGAAGAGCTTCGAGCCATTATCGAGGCTCATTGGCGTCAGATAGGGATGAACGTAAAGAAGTTCTACGAGGAAAGCCAACCCTAATCGTCGCCATCTCGATCGCCTAACAAAGGCGCGTGGGAGACAAGCAACGGGTGATCGCAAGGTTGAACTTCCGCGCGATGCGCTACGCCAATGCCACCGCGGGCGATAGCGGGACAGGTAGTCGCGGTAGCGCGCGGGGTCGAGAGGGCGGTCGTCCATGCTACCCCGCTTCCGCCATCTCCGCCGGGGCCGAGGCGGTCGCCGAAGGGGCGCCGTCGCTTACGGCCTTGCCGAAGAACGCCTGGGTGAGCAACAGGAAGGCGCCGCAGACGAGGCAGCAGTCGGCGACGTTGAACACCGGCCAGTCGAAAGCATTGTAATAGTGCAAATGAAGGAAGTCGCGGACGCCGTTGAAGACGAGGCGGTCGTACAGGTTGCCCAGCGTGCCGGCGAGGATCAGGCCGAGCGCGGCGGACAGGCTCCGGTCGCGCGCGGCGGCGGGGCGCGACGACCAGAAGGCGATGGCGACGGCGGCGGCGACGCTGACGACCGCGAATAGGGTGTTCGCCAGGCCCTGGTGCTGGTTGAGGAAGCCGAACAAAGCGCCGTGGTTCACCTTCGGCAGCACGTCGCCGCCGGCGAAGGTGCGCAGGAAGCCGAGCGCCCCGCCGCCCTCCTCGCGCGCCACGCCGAACTGCGTCAGGATCTCGAAGACGCCGGGGACGACTTCGTGCTGGTCGCCTTGCCCGCCGTTGTACAGCCGGCGGAAGACGCCGTACTTGGTGACCTGGTCGAGGGCCGCCCCGGCGAGGGCCAGGCCCCAGAACAGACGGCGATAGGATCGTTCGGCCATTGGGACTCTCACGCGCCTTGTTCTTGCTTCCGTGCGCACGCGACACAGTGAAGGGCGTACGGCAGCGCTTGCAGCCGTGCCTTGGGGATCTCCTGTCCGCACTCCTCGCAGCGGCCGAACGTCCCCAGGCGAATTCGGGCCAGCGCCGCGTCGATCTCCTCGATCGTCTGCTCCTGGTTTTCCACCAGGCTGAAGGTGAACTCCTGCTCGAAGTTGTCGGTGCCGAGGTCCGCCATGTGGATCGGCGTGTGCGACAGGCCGCCACCGGCGCCGCCCTCGCGCAGTGCCTCGCTCGTCAGGTGCGAGACGTCGCCCGTCACGCGGGCGCGGAGGGTCAGCAACGTGTCGCGGTAGGCGCTGAGTTCAGTCGGGGTCATCGTGCGGCTCGGGTCAGGGGGACCGGCGCTTCGTGGACACCAAACGCGAATTCACGATAACTCGGCCGCCCGCGCCCGTCAAGGACGCCGTCTATACCGGCGGCGCCGCGGCCGGACAAGGGCGATTCCGCGGGTGCGCGTCGTCATTCCGGGGGTGCGCTGCGCGACCCCCGGCTGTGGGATGTAACCCCTTCGGGGCAGGGCTTCCAACATGGTTGTAAACCCAAGGTATCAAAGGCTTTGCGGCAACAGCTCATGTGAACTAACGTCCACTGTCAGTCGGGCCTCGCCGTGGCCGAGGCGGGACATGCCGAAAACCACGGGCGTTTTCAGCCACCCGCCAAGGGAAGAATACGGTACAACTACTGAACATGTTGGAAGCCCTGCCCCGAATGGGGTTACATCCCACAGCCGGGGGTCGCGCAGCGCACCCCCGGAATGTGGCGCCGGTTATGCCGAATATTCCTGCCCGGTTTGCCTCCGTTCGCGCGCCGCACGCCGCGCCGGTTCAGTCCGTCTTGACGCGCCGCCGATCCGCGGTAAGAGTCGCGTAGCCTCCGGCGTGGACAGGACAGAGGACCGAAGCCGTGCGCGTGATCGCCTCCGTGGGACTGCTGACGCTCGCGCTGGGACTCTCCGGCTGTCACTGGCTCGGCAAGCGCGGCCCGGCGAAGGCCGACCCCGCCGGCCGCTCCGCCGCGCCGCGCGACGAGGCGCCGCCCGCGCCGCCCGTCCAGCCCGCCTCCGCCCCCGGCGGCATCATCGCCGGGCAGGTCGTCGACAACTTCAACCACAACCCGCGCGCGACCATCGAGGTCGTCCTGGCCAACGACGGCGACGGCGCCCCCGTCGTCCGCACTGTCAGCACCGACGAGCGCGGCTATTTCACCATCATGGACGTCAAGCCCGGACGGCCGTATCAACTCATCGCCCGCGCCCAGGACGGTACAGTGAGCATGGCCGGCACGACCTGGGTGCAGCCGCCCAACGCCCGCGTCGTCATCCGCGTCAGCGAGGACTACAACCCGCCGCCCGCGCCGACGCGCCCGCCGGTGACGATCGAGCGGCCGACGCCGCTGCCGCCGGGCAACGGCAGCCGTCCCGCCGCCGAGATCGCCGCCCCGCCGCGCGGCGTCGAGGTTTCGCCGGCGTCCCCGAGGCCCATCGCCGGCGCCGACCCGTCGCGCATCGTCGAGGGGAACGGCGTGCCGAGGCTGCCTGCCGCGAACATCCCCGGCCCGCGCGTGCCGCCGCCGCCGACCATCGCCACGCCGAGGATCGAGCGCCCGGCGCCACCGGCGCCCGAGCCGACCGGCCGCGACAACTCGCTGGCGCCGGTCAGCGTGACCGACGTCCCGTCGTGCGTCCTCACCGGCAAGAAGCTGGTCAACTTCGCCCTCGCCGGCCTGGACGGTCAGCCCTACGAGTTCCGCCGCGACCGCCGCGGCCGCCTCGTCCTCCTCGACTTCTGGCAGACGACGTGCGGCCCCTGCCGCCACTCCAGCCAGCATCACCTGCCGCAGTTGCAGAGCCTGTACGGCCGCTCCGGATTGGAGATTATCGGCATCGCCTACGAGAAAGATCCGACGTTCGTGGAGCAGGTGCGCCGCGTGCAGCGGGCCGTCGCCGAGGACAAGATCAACTACCGGATGCTCATGGGCTACGGCCTGACGCAGTGTCCGGTCAAGCGCCAGTTCAACGTCGAGGCATTCCCGACGCTTTTCCTCCTCGACGAGGAGGGGAAGATCATCTGGTCGAGCGTCGGCCTGGACGACGCCGGCTACGCGACGCTCAAGGTCGTCATCCGCCAGAAGCTCGGCCTGCGCTGACCGATCCCCCCGCGCCTCATACCATAGTCAACAGAAAGGGCACCACCTCCCCGGCCGCGAGGCGTAGGACCATGCGCACTCCCCTCCACGACTGGCACGCGGGCCACGGCGCGCGGATGGTCGACTTCGCCGGCTGGGACATGCCGGTGCAGTACACGACCATCACCGACGAGCACGCAGCGGTGCGGACGTCGGCCGGGCTGTTCGACATCAGCCATATGGGCCGGCTGTCGTTCGGCGGGCCGGGGGCGCTCGACCTGATTCAGCACGTCTTCAGCAACAACGCCGCCACGATGAAGGACTTCCAGGTCCGCTACGGCCTGGTGTGCAACGAGCAGGGCGGCATCCGCGACGACGTTCTCGTCTACCGCTGGCCCTACGGCTGGGCGATGGTCGTGAACGCTTCCAACCGCGCGAAGATCGTTGCCTGGCTCGAACAGCACAGAGGAGCGCGCGACGTCCAGACGGTCGACCAGACCGAGGCGACGTGCATGATCGCGGTGCAGGGACCGAAGGCGGTCGGGCTGTGTCGCGGCCTGACCGAGGCCGACCCCGGACAACTCGCCTACTACTACGCGGCGCCGTCGCGGTATCGCGGCAAGAACTGCGTCGTCAGCCGCACCGGCTACACCGGCGAGGACGGCGTCGAGATCATGGTCGGCGCCGACCTGGCGGTGACGCTGTGGGAGGACCTGGTGGCGCGCGGCGCCAGGCCGTGCGGCCTCGCCGCCCGCGACACGCTGCGGCTGGAGGCCGCGATGCCGCTGTACGGCCACGAGCTCGGCGAGGAAATCGACCCGTTCCAGGCGGGTCTCGCGTGGGCGGTGAAGCTCGACAAGGGCGACTTCCTGGGCCGCGACGCCCTCCTGAAGCGCAAGGACGACCCGACGCTGCGGCGGCGCGTCGGCCTGGCGCTGGAGGGGAAGCGGCTGGCGCGCGAGGGCGCCTCGGTGCTGAAGGACGGCCGCGAGGTCGGCAAGGTGACGAGCGGCACCTTCGCGCCGACGGTGAACAAGGCGATCGCGATGGCCTACGTCGATCCGGCGCTGATGGAGCCCGGCACGGCGCTGGAAGTGGACGTCCGCGGCAAGGCGGAGCCGGCGACGGTGGTGCCGCTGCCGTTCTACAAACGACCGAAATCCTGAGTACTGTGTACTCAGTACTGAGTACTGAGGAGACCCCGCATGGACCCGAAATCGCTCCGCTACAGTGAGTCGCACGAGTGGGCCAGCCTCGACGGCGGCGTCTGCACCGTCGGCGTCTCACAGTTCGCCGTCGACCAACTCACCGACGTCGTCTACATCGAGTTGCCGTCGGTCGGCGACGCGGTGCAGGCCGGCAAGCGCTTCGGCACGATCGAGTCGGTCAAGGCGGTCAGCGACCTGTACGCGCCGGTCGACGGCGAGGTCGTGGCGGTCAACGACGCCCTGACGAGCGACGCCAGCCCGGTGAGCCAGGATCCCTACGGCAAGGGGTGGATGGTGAAGATCAAGGCGGAGCCGGGGGCGACGCTCGACCACCTCAAGACGCTGGAACAGTATCAGCAGCAGATCGCGTCGGAAGGACACTGACCCGCGGCTTGCCGCTTCGCACCGACTCGGGATGAGCGGAGGACGTAACCATGTCGACGCGGAGCCTCGTTCTCGACGACGTCGATTGGGCGTCTTACGAAAAGTTTCTCGAGGCCGTCGAGGAGCGGAAAATCTTCCTCACCTACGACCGAGGGACGCTCGAACTCATGCCGCCACTCTACGACCACGAATGGTGGAAACGTCGTGTCGGAGTACTCGTTCCCGTCCTCTGCGAGGAGTTGGGGTGGGAGATTCAGGGGGGCGGCTCGGCCACACTTCGTTCGGAGAGCGCGGGGCGCGGCCTGGAAGCGGACCAGTGGTTCTGGATCGCCAACGCGCATCGGATGCTCGGGCTGAGGAAGCGCATCGACCTCACCCGCGACCCGCCGCCCGACCTGGCCCTTGAGGTCAAGGGGACGCGAAGCGCCCTGGACCGCCTCGGCGTCTACGCCGCCCTGGGAGTCCCCGAGGTCTGGCGCTATGACGGTCTGGCCGTCCGGGTCCATGTCTTGCGGCCGGACGGCCAGTACGAGGAGACCGGCCAGAGTCACTGCTTCCCCGCCCTCTCGATGGCCGAGTTCGCCGAGTTCATCGAACAGACCGGCAACCTCGGGGAAATCGCCGTGAAGAAAGCCTTCGCCGCGTGGGTCCGCGAAAAGGTCCTGCCGCGCCTGGAGAAGCCGGCCGACGGCTCCTAACAATCCGTCAGCCCCCTGAGTCCACGTCACCCGCAGGAGGTCGGTTTGTACGTCCTCAACACCCCCGCCGACCGGCAGGCCATGCTGGCCCGGATCGGCGCCGGCTCCGTCGAAGAGTTGCTCCGCCAGGTTCCTGAGGCGCTGCGCCTGAAGCGGCCGCTCGACGTGCCGCCGGCGCTCACCGAGATCGAACTGACGCGGCACGTCGGCCGTCTCGCCGGGCAGAACCGCCCCGCCGACACGACCGTCTGCTTCCTCGGCGGCGGCAGCTACGACCACTTCATTCCCGCCGTCGTCGACGCCGTCGCGTCGCGCAGCGAGTACTACACCGCCTACACGCCCTACCAGGCCGAGGCCAGCCAGGGCAGTTTGCAGGCGTTCTTCGAGTTTCAAACGCTCATTTGCCAACTCACCGGCCTCGACGTCGCCAACGCCAGCCTCTACGAGGGCGGCAGCGCCGTCGCCGAGGCCGTCATCATGGCACTCGGCGTCAACCCGAAGCGGCGCAAGATCCTTATCCCCGAGAGCGTCCATCCCGAATATCGTCTGACGCTCGCCACCTACCTCGCCAACCTCGACGTCCGCGTCGCGACGCTGCCGACGCCGAACGGCTTCCTCGACCCGGACGACTTGAAAAAGGCCGTCGACGACGACACGGCCTGCGTCGTCGTTCAGCACCCGAACTTCTTCGGCTGCCTCGAAGAGGTCGAGGCGCTGTCGGCGGCGGCGAAGGCGAAAGGCGCCCTCTTCGTCGTCAGTTACTACCCAATCAGCCTCGGCCTGCTGAAGCCGCCGGGCGCCTACGGCGCCGACATCGCGGTCGCCGAGGGGCAGTGTCTCGGCAACCCGATGAGCTACGGCGGGCCGGTCGTCGGCCTGATGTCGTGCCGCCAGGAACACGTCCGCAAGATCCCCGGCCGCATCGTCGGCCAGACGACCGACCGCAACGGCAAGCGCTGCTGGGTGCTGACGCTGCAAACGCGCGAGCAGCACATCCGCCGCGAGAAGGCGACGAGCAACATCTGTACGAACCAGGGGCTTTTCGCGCTGAGAGCCGCCGTCTACCTGGCGGCGCTCGGGCCGCACGGGCTGCGCGAGACCGCCGAATTGTGCCTCCGCAAGGCCCACTACGCCGCCGAGCAACTGACGAAGAAGGGTCTGAAACTCCGCTTCGACCGGCCGTTCTTCAACGAATGCACGCTGCGGGCGCCGGGCGACGTGCCGGCACTGTTGGCGAAGGCTCTCGGCAAGGGTTATCACGCGGGTTTGCACCTCGGGCGCTGGTATCCCGGTCTGAACGATTGCCTCGGCGTGGCGGTGACGGAGAAGCGCACGCGCGACGAGATCGACGGACTCGCGGCGGCGCTGTGAACGCGAAGGAGCCGCTCGCGGCTTCGCATCGAGCGCGAAGCCGCGAGCGGCCGGCCAGGAACTCATCATTCTCATGGACAAGCCCCAATCGACCGCCCTGCTGTTCGAGCTGAGCCACAGCGGCCGCCGCTGTCACCTGCTGCCGGAGTGCGACGTCCCCGCCGCCGACGGCCTGCTGCCGAAAAGCGCCCTCGCCGAGGCTCCGCCTCCCTTGCCCGAGGTCGGCGAGATCGACCTGGTCCGCCACTTCGTCAACCTGTCGACGAAGAATATGTCCATCGACACCAATTTCTACCCGCTCGGGTCGTGTACGATGAAGTACAACCCCAAGCGGCACGAGCGCCTCGCCTCGCTGCCCGGCATGGCCAACCTGCACCCGCTCCAGGCCGACGAGTCGTGCCAGGGGATGTTGGCGATGATGTTCGAGATGCAGCGCATCCTCGGCGAGATCGCGGGCCTGCCGGCGGTGTCGCTCCAGCCGGCCGCCGGCGCCCAGGGCGAGTTGACGGCCCTCTTCGTCGCCGCCGCCTACTTCCGCGACAAGGGGCAAAAGCGCACGCGCGTCCTCATCCCCGACAGCGCCCACGGCACCAACCCCGCCAGCGCCGCCCTCGCCGGCTTCGACGCCGTCTCCGTCAAGAGCAACGTCCGGGGCTTCGTGGACCTCGACGACCTGCGCGCCAAGCTCGACGACCGCGCCGCCGCCTTCATGATTACCAACCCGAACACGCTCGGCCTGTTCGAGGAGAACATGGCGACGATCGCGGGGATGATGCACGAGCGAGGCGCCCTGGTTTATCTCGACGGCGCCAACATGAACGCCATCCTCGGCGTGGCGCGGCCGGGCGACTTCGGCGCCGACATGATGCACTACAACGTCCACAAGACGTTCACCGGCCCGCACGGCGCCGGCGGCCCCGGCTCCGGCCCCATCGCCGTGCGCGACGTGCTGGCGCCGTACCTGCCGGCCCCGCTCGTCGTCCGCGAGGGCGACGTCTACCGCCTCGACTTCGACCGCCCCAAGTCGATCGGCCGCGTGCGCAGCTTCTTCGCCAACGTCGGCATCCTGGTGCGCGGCTACTGCTACATCCGCACGCTCGGCCCGGAGGGGCTGCGAAGCGTCAGCGAGAACGCGGTGCTGAACGCGAATTACCTTTTGGCGCTCGTGAAAGACGCCTACGAGGTGCCGCACGGCGGCCGCTGCATGCACGAGTTCGTCGCCAGCGCCCGCGCCCTGAAGCGCGAGCGCAAGATCAGCGCGATGGACGTCGCCAAGCGTCTGCTCGACTACGGCTACCACGCGCCGACGGTCTACTTCCCCCTCGTGGTGCCCGAGGCGCTGATGATCGAGCCGACGGAGACGGAGAGCAAGGAAACGCTCGACGCCTTCGCCGCGACGCTGTTGCGCATCGCCGGGGAAGACGCCGAGATGCTCCGCCAGGCGCCGCACACGCTGGGCGTCAGCCGTCCCGACGAGGTCAAGGCCGCGAAGGAGCCGGTGCTGCGCTGGAAGCCGTGAGCGGAGGCCGGTCATGGTCGTCGACGCGGACGAGGAAGTCCTCTTCTTCCCCACCTACGGCCGTCCCGACGGCGGCGGCGGCTGGCACGTCCACGTCCGCGGCTGGGTCTACGACCCGAGGGAGGACAGCCGTTCGCGGCGTCTGCTGCTGGGGATGCTGTCGCACGCGCTCGGCCTGGCGCCGGAGCAGTTGGAGTCGGCGACGTTCCGCGAGCGCGCCTGGGCCTTTCTGGTGGACAACGAGCGCGGCAAGCGGCTGGCGGTGCGCCTCGGCGGGGCCGAGTTCGTCCTGGAGCAGTCGGGCGCCGGCGGCCACTTCGAGGGCACGATCCCCCTTGGCGCCGGCGTCGCCGGCTGGGTCGCCTTCGAGGCCGTGACCGCCCTGGACGACGGGCGTCGCTTCGCGGGCCGTGCGCGTCTCCTGGACGGAGACGGCCTGTCCGTCATCTCCGACATCGACGACACGGTAAAGGTGACGGAGGTCGGCGACCGGCGCACGGTGCTGGCGAACACATTTCTGCGCGAGTTCCGTGCGGTGCCGGGGATGGCGGACGTGTACCGCCGCTGGTCGGAGGCCGGGGCGGCGTTCCACTACGTCTCGGGCAGCCCGTGGCAGCTGTACCGTCCGCTGAGCGCGTTCCTGTCGTCGTCGGGCTTCCCCGACGGGACGTACCACCTGAAGACGTTCCGCTGGCGCGACCCGTCGGCGGTCAAGCACCTGAGCCAGCACGAGGAGGCGAAGCGATCCGCCATCACGGCGCTGTTGGAGGCGTTCCCGTCGCGTCGCTTCGTCCTGGTGGGGGATTCCGGCGAGCAGGACCCGGAGATCTACGGGCGTCTGGCGCGGGAGTACCCGAGGCAGGTGACGCGCGTGCTGATCCGCGACGTGAGCGGTTCGGGCGTCGCGGCGGACCGCTTCGGGGGACTGTCGCCGGGCGTGTGGAGCGTGTTCCACGAGCCGGGCGAGATCGACGTGAGGAGCCCCGTTCTTCCTTTCCGCGAATAAATTGTCGAAAACGAGCCCGACGGCGGGAACCTGATAGGAAGGGCGGAAAAGCCGTCTCTCTTCCGGGGGCGTCAGAGGTAGTGCTGACCACGCTTCAATTGGGCCACGGCTATTCAACCGTGGATACGTTCTCAGTGGGCGGTCAGATGCATCTGGCTGACTGCACTTCAATGAGGCCACGGTTAGCGAGCCGTGGACGGATTATCTACGGAAAATCCCCCCTGCGTCAGTTGACAAGCTCAGGGGAGGCCGATAGGATATCTTGGTAGTAAGCCAAATGCACAGCCTTCAGGAGACGCGAACATGGACGAAGTTGTGATCGACGTCTACCGCCGGATGGTCCATGATCACCGCTGTTCGGCAGAGGACATCCTGGAGACGCCGGACCTTCGTGAACGATACCTGGCCGAGGTCCGCTGGGTCTTGGGCAACCTACCGGAGCGCGAACTCCTGCACAAACTCAGTAACCTGCGTAAGCGGAGCCGACTGCCCCGCTCTCGCGAACTCGTGTGAATTGTATGTCGGTAGGACGCCCGGTCGAGATGCACGACGCGCGGGACGTGGTTTATAGTGGTGTAGTCAATGACGAGTTCCTTCAAACAGTTCTTCCATACCGCGACCGACAGCGACCCGTACCCCTATCAGGAGCGGTTCGCCGAAGCCGACTCGCTGCCCCATCTGCTCCGCGCTCCGACCGGGGCCGGGAAGACGGCCGCCGCCGTTCTCGGCTGGCTGTGGCGTTGGGAGTCGAAGAAGCCGGACACGCCTCGGCGGCTCGTCTACTGCCTGCCGATGCGGGTGCTGGTCGAGCAGTCAGCTTGCGAGGCGAAGCGATGGATCGAGAACTTGAAGCTGGACATCGCAGTCCATGTCCTCATGGGCGGAGGCGAAACCGAAAAATGGTTTCTGCACCCGGAGAAGCCGGCGGTGCTGATCGGCACGCAAGACATGCTCCTGTCTCGGGCGCTGAACCGCGGGTACGCGGCAAGCCGGTTCCACTGGCCAATCGACTTCGGACTGCTGAACAACGATTGCTTATGGATATTCGACGAGCCGCAGCTGATGGGCGCCGGGGTGAGTACGTCCGCCCAACTCGCCGGGTTGCGGGCTGCTCTGGGCACGTTCGGACGGTGTCCATCGGTATGGATGTCCGCGACCCTCGAACCGGGTTGGCTGGACACCGTCGATTTTCGCGGCAAGTTCCCATGCAAGCCACACGGACTGGACGACGCTGATTTTGACCCCAGCCGGCCGCTCCACAAGCGGATGACGGCCATGAAGACGCTCGCTGCGCTAGGCGTGTCCGCTACGAAAGACGGCAAGGAGGTGGCCGCAGCAGTGGTGGAAAGGCACCAGAAGGGAACTCAAACGCTGGTCGTACTGAACACTGTTGACCGAGCGAAGGCGGTGTACACGGCGATAAATAAGGACAGGACCGCCCCGAAAGACGTGTTGCTCGTCCATTCTCGTTTCCGGCAGCGCGAACGGGAGACACTGAACGCCCGGCTCCAGCAGACGGCGGCGGATCGCATTATCGTCGCCACTCAGGTTGTCGAGGCCGGGGTGGACATCTCGGCTCGCACGCTCATCACGGAACTGGCGCCGTGGGCGAGCATTGTGCAGCGCACTGGCCGCTGCAACCGCACGGGCGACGACGGCCCTGGCCGGGTGTTCTGGATTGACCTGGAGGACAAGTTGTCGCTGCCGTACTTGGCGACAGATCTGAGCTTCGCCCGCACCCATTTGGCGAAACTGGACGGGGAGATCGTTTCGCCGAAAGCACTGGACGACTACAAGCGCGAGAACGAGAATTCCAGCGAACCTTTCTTGCCGTTCGAGCACAAACACGTTCTCCGCCGCCGCGACCTGCTCGATCTGTTCGACACAATGCCGAGCCTCTCGGGGAGCGACATAGACATTCAGCGATTCGTCCGAGGCGATGATCCGGATACCGACGTACAGGTTTTCTGGCGGAAAATTCCGGGCGACGGACCGAAAGCGGACGAGCCGTCGCCGCGCCGCAACGAGTTGTGCAGTGTGCCGGTCGGTCAGGCTGGCAGTTTCCTGGAATCCCTGGCCGAAAAAAAACGTGGGTCCGGGTATATCTGGGACCACCTTGACGAGCAGTGGGTAAGGCTTGACCCGAAACGGGTGCGGCCGGGGCTAACGATCCTTCTGCCTGCGCCGGCCGGCGGGTACGACTGGAACGAGGAGTTACAAACCGGCAAGGGCTGGGACGCCGACTGCACGAATTGTGTGACACCTGTGGACGGAGATTCTGATCCCGAGGAACCGGTGGGCGGCGACCTGAACTCCTCCCGCGGCGGACCTCCGCTGACCATCCCACAGCACACCGACAACGTGTGCCGCAAACTTGACGACCTGTTGAAGGACGTTGGCGAATTGGTTTCCGGCTGGCGGGAACATCTGATGATATCGGCCCGCTGGCACGATGTCGGGAAGGCTCACGCGGCATTCCAAAACGGGATGCGGGCGGCGAATTCGGCGCTAGATGTAGGCCAGCTTTGGGCGAAATCAGGGACCAACGCCCGGCTGCGACACGGACGGAAGCACTTCCGACACGAACTGGCATCGGCTCTCGCTGCTCTTCAACAGAAATTGCCGTTCGAGGTCGCGTATATGATAGCTGCCCATCATGGTCGTGTTCGCTTGGCGATTCGCGCACTACCTGGCGAAGACGAGCCAGAAGAGTCGAACACCCCTTTCGCGCTGGGCGTTCACCACGGCGACCCACTCCCGACGGTCGTTGTCGGAGACGGGCAGACATGGGAAGAAGGCAACCTCGACCTCACCCCGATGCTCCTCGGCGGGGAATGTTCGTGGACGGCGAATACGCTACAATTGTTAGCGGATTTTGGCCCATTCAAACTGGCCTACCTGGAAGCCTTACTGCGGGCCGCCGACGTGCAGGCCAGCAGGGAGGAGGCGAACCGTGCCTGAGATCAAGCTCGAAGGCTGTACGCCGGAACCGCTGATGAGCTACCTGAAGGCGCTCGGAATTTTCCGGCTAGTGGCCGGGGACGCCGAACACGGCGACGCGGCTGCGCGGGGGATGTGGCGCGGCGACCGTTTCACTCTTGATACCTGCCTCGATCACGACCATCTGCTCGCGTTTTTCCGCGAACATTACCGTCCGACACCGATCATCGGCCCGTGGGGCGCGCGGTCGGGGTTTTACTCTGGCTCGTCGGAGTCGTCGGCGCGGGAGGCACTTGACGTGATCGTTCGGGAAGCTGAGACGAACCCGAGGCTCGTCCCGTTCCGGGACACGGTCGCGGCCGTCCGAGCCGTCCTTGACCGCCACAACTTTACCGACAAGGTACGAGACGAGGACAAGCTGACTTTGATGCGGGCCTGTCGGAACGAGTTGCCTGACGACTTGCTCCCCTGGCTCGACGCCGTCTATGTGTTGACGGATGACTCGCGAAAGTTCCCTCCACTGCTCGGGACTGGCGGGAACGAGGGGAGCGGCAGTTACACTTCGACGTTCGCACAAGTAGTTGTTGAACTCCTGGTTCGTAGGCGGGCGGACGCGGCACTGCCAACCAGCTTGTTCGACGAACCTGGAGCCGTACTCGGAGATGCGTCAGTCGGCCACTTCAACCCCGGTGCTGTAGGCGGACCAAACTCCGGGCAAGGGTTCTCCGGCGGCGGGGGAGTGAATCCCTGGGATTACTTGTTCGCGCTGGAGGGGGCATTGTTGTTCGCTGGCGCGGCTGTTCGCCGACTCGGGGTGGACACCGCGGACAAGGCCGCGTTCCCGTTCACTGTTAACTCGGTCGCCGTCGGATACGGGTCGGCAGCGGGGACGGAGGAAACGTCCGACGGTTCTCGGGCCGAACTCTGGCTTCCCCTTTGGTCCGAGCCGACGAGCCTGATGGAGCTAACCCAATTGTTTGCCGAGGGGCGGGCTCAGCTCCGCCGCAGGCAAGCCCGGAACGCAGTCGAATTTGCCCTCGCCGCCTGCCTGCTCGGCGTGAGCCGTGGCGTTAGGGCGTTCGTCCGATATGGCTTCCTGAAGCGGAACGGGTTGTCGTATTTTGCTGCCCCGCTCGGGCGGGTGTTGGTCACCCCGCGACCTGCCGCCCGGCTACTTGACGAGCCCGCCCTTGCCGGCTGGGTCGAGCGCCTGCGAACGGCTTGTCGTGAGAAGGACAAGACGCCGGCCCGATACCAAGCCGCCCTACGCGGGATCGATCAGGCGATTTACGAGTTTGCCACCCGAGCCCAGACGGATTCGAGCGGGGAGCGACAGGCCCTGGTCGCGGTACTCCGTAAGGTCGGCCAGGCCGAGCGGACGTTGGCCGGCGGACTGGCGTTTTGCAAGGAAAAGTACATCCGCCCGCTCAGTGGACTGAACCCTCAATGGCTCATCGAAGCCGCCCCACAGGGTGACGGCGGCAGGGAGTTCCGCCTCGCCGCGGCGCTTGCGTCGGTAATGGCGGAGAAGGGAAAGCCAGTCGGCCCGTTCCGCACGCACCTGGAAGAGGTCGAACAGAAGGGGCAGTGGGCGAACTGGAAGCCCAACAGCACGTCGGCCGTCTGGTCGAATCGACCTCTCGCGGACAACTTGGCGCGTGTACTGTTGCGCAGGGCGATGGAATCGGAACGGGCGGGGGTGAAGGGAATTGGCCTTCGCGTCCGCGTGTTCGCCTCGATGGCCGATGTCGTTGCGTTTCTCAACGGGCTAACCGACGACGAAAAATTGACGGACCTGCTTTGGGCGCTGATCGGTCTGACGTGGGACGACCAAACGTTCCAACAACGGCGGTTCCGCGAAGACCTCACCGAGTCGTTCCGCGTGCCGGCCACGGTGCCGCCGCCGAAAGAGTTCGGACTGATTCGCCTCGTCCTCCGGTCAGTAAAACTGAGCGTCGAAACGCGCGCCGGTTTTGAACCCCGTTGGCGAGTCGTCCACGACCGCGACTCGGCCACGCTCTCCACGAAGCCGACGGCCTTGCCCTTCCACCAGCTGGCGTGCGGCGACCTCCCGCAAGCCGTCGCGCTCGCCGCGCGGCGGTTGTGGTCGGATCGCGTCGTGCCGTTCGGCTGGGGCAACCGCCGACAGAGACAGGGCGAGTACCCGACGGATTCCAACTTCGACCCCGTGCGGCTTCTGGCCGCCTGTTTGTTCCCCCTATCTTCAAATTCCCTCACACACATAGCCCGGCAGGTTCTCAGTCCGCCGGCACTCGTTAATTAGCAAACGGAGTCTCCTATGTCCTCATTGCTGAAGCTCCTGACCACTGCCCCGCGGGTACTCATCGAGGCCCACCTGAAGCCGGTCGCCGGCACCCGCATCCAGCCGACCGGATTCCCCGATCTTGGCGCGGCCACCTACGACGCCCCCGGCGAGAACGGGACCATCATCCCCACCCTGCTCGTCGAGTCCGCCCAGTCCATGGCGAATCGCCTCGAAGCCGTCTGTTGGGATGAGGGTAATGACGACATCGCCCCGGAACTGAAGGGACTGCCGTTCGTGAAGGTGAAGCTCGCCGGACTGGGCGGCGGAACAGACACGACCACCAGCCTTCAGGAATTCCATCGCCTGAACTCGCCGTACATCATGTCCGGCACCACGAATGACGGGATCCAGTTCGCCAACATCCTCAAGCCACAGCTCGGACTGAAAGTCGCCCCCGCCGCGAAGACCGCGACGAGCGCCGGCGAAGAAGCCGCGTCTGATAAGGAGCGGGACGACGTGGCTGGCGTGGTCAACCTTCGCAAGCTTGCCGCAGTCTGCTTCAAGTACGACCCGAACTCGCTGGTCCACGGCGTTTTCCTGGAGAAGATCGCCGGCCGGCTGCGTCACCCGCGGGCGCTGTCCGCGTTCATCGAAGCGAGCGGCGTCGGCCGGGCCGACAGCGGCGGGGTGAAGTTTGATCGCGCCCTGCCCAAGCCGAAGGTGGCCGGCGTGGACGCGAAAGGCGGGTACGGCAACGTGCCGTTCCACCGCACCGAGTACACCGCCAAGAACATCACCGTGTTCTTCTCGCTCGACCTCGCCCAGATTCGCGGGTACGGTCTGGGCGCCGACGCGACGCACTTGCTCACCGCCTTCTCCCTGTGGAAGGTACGGCAGTTCCTCGACTCGAACCTGCGGCTACGGTCGGCGTGCGAACTGGAACTGGTGGACGGAGAGAAGTCGATTCACATCAAGCGGCCGGACCAATTTGTCCTCCCGCAGGTGAAGGAACTGACGGACGAGTTGAGGAAGCTGATCGAGCAATGCGCGAAAAGCAAGCTCTTCGCCGACCCGATCATCACGGAACTGAAGTGGAACGGCGGCAAGCCTGCCAAAGAAAAGAAGCCGAAATAACCGGAGTCACTCATGCCCGTCACCCTGAAACTGAGATTCCCGGCCGGGCGTTACCACGCGACTCCGTGGGGCCGGCATGTGAACGAGGGCGTCGCGGAGTGGCCGCCGTCCCCGTGGCGGCTGCTCCGCGCCCTGGTCGCCACCTGGCTGCGGAAGTGCCCGGAACTAAATGAGACGGCTGTCCGCCGGGTGTTGGAGCAGCTGATCTCGCCGCCCATGTTTTACCTTCCCCCAGCCCGCGTGGCCCACACCCGGCATTACATGCCGTGGGAGAAGAAGGGGCCGGCTGATCGCACCCTCGTGTTCGACACGTTCGTCGCTGTCGGCCGAAAAGACCCGGTGATCGTCCACTGGCCGGACGCGACTCTCTCTGCCGATGACCAACAGACCTTGAGCAGGCTGGTAGAGAATCAGACCACCCTCGGCCGGGCCGAGGGCTGGGTCTGCGCTGAGTTAGCGGACAGCGCCACGACCGACTGGAACTGTGGCCCGTCCTCGACGGCCGACACGAACCAGGAGTTGGTCTCTGTATTCTGCCCCGACCCGACTCCGACCACGGTATTCGGCGACGAACATTACCCGCCGCCACCCGACTCCAAAAAGTTGAAGAAGGGGCTGAAGCCGGAAGAGTACCTGTTCGACTGCCCCCGCTGGCACCTGTGCCTGGACACCGAGATAATCCATAAGGAGCGGTGGCCGCAGGTGCCCGGCGCGCGCTGGGTGAGCTACATACGTCCCGCCGACGCCTTTACAAAGACAGTTTTGCCGACTTCCCAGCAGTCCTTCCGACGGGAACAACCGACCGTCGCCCGCTTCCTGCTCGACAGCCCGGTGTTGCCGCTCGTCACCGACACCGTTCGCGTCGCCGAGGCGTTCCGACGGGCGATCATGAGCAGATTCGAGAGATGGTGTCGGCAGCACCCGGCGGAGGCCGAGGTGTTCCGTCGAACCGATAACCCGGAGAGGTTCGCCTCACCAGTCCTGTCGGGGAAAGACCCTAACGGGCAGATGCTCACCGGGCATGGTCACGCCCATTACCTGCCGACGGCCGAAGGCACCGACCGGCGGCGGGTGACACATCTGACCGTACTCGCCACAAACGGGTTCGGGCCGGGCGAGGTGGCTGCCCTGACTGGACTTCGCTCCTTTCGCTATTCCGAGGGCGACCCGCTCCGGGTGCAGCTAGTCGGTTTGGGCGCGCCGGCTGATTTCCGGCATCGCCTCCTCGGCACCGCGAAGGTGTGGGAGTCGGCTACCCCGTTCGTCGGTCCTCAACACGTCGGTCGGAGCGGCCGGGATCGCTACCTCCGAAAGGCGATCCGCAGGGAAATCCGGCGGGTGGCCGAGCGCGGGCTGCTCTCGGCGGATGTCGCCGCGACCGTCCAGGTCGAGACGATCATCCCGCCGCTCAGTTCGCCCAGGCCGTTCGAGTTTCGCCGCAACCGGGAGCGGGCCGGGGATGACGGCTACCGCCGACCGTGCGGGACGTTCCGGCTGACGTTCTCCGACCCGGTGGCCGGTCCGTTCTGTCTAGGCTACGCGAGTCACTACGGCCTGGGTCTGTTCGCGGCGCTCGGGTAGTATCAGGTCGGCAAGACGCTGACCAGGCACATGGCCTCAGCGTTTCATTCGTTGCACGGATTTCGTGAAATGAACTTCATTTGCGAGTCATTTCACGGGCAGTGTCCCCACGACGTGAAACGCAAAACGTGAAACGACGTCCTCCCGACCGACCACCCGGAGCCGACCCCCATGCTCGCCATCGCCATCCGCTTCCCCGCCGGACGCTACCACGCCCCGCCCTGGGGGTGTCCCGTCAACGAGGGCGTCCCCGAGTGGCCGCCGTCGCCCTGGCGCTTCCTCCGCGCCCTCGTCGCCACCTGGATGCGCAAGTGTCCCGCCTACCCCGTCGAACGCCTCCTGCCCGTCCTGCGGACCCTCGCCGAGCCGCCGGAGTTCGTCCTGCCGCCCGCCGCCGTCGCCCACCTCCGCCACGTCATGCCCTGGGGCAAGAAGGGACCCGACGACCGCACCCTCGTCCTCGACACCTTCGTCGCCGTCCGCCGCGAAGAGGCCCTCGTCGCCCTCTGGCCCCGCGCCGACGTCGCCGCCGCCGACCTCGTCCTCCTCGACACCGTGCTGGCGCACCTCGAGTTCCTCGGCCGGGCCGAGTCCTGGTGCGACGCCCGCCGCCTCGCCGACGCCGACGCCCGCGCCTGCCTCGGCCGCGTCAACTGCGCCCCGCTCGACGGCCGAGCCCCCGGCGGCGCCGACGACGTCGTCCGCGTCCTCTGCCCCGACCCCGACGGCGCCTTCCGCAACGACCACACGCCCCGGCGCCCCGGCGGCGACGCCCCCCTGTACGACCCCGACTGGCACCTGTGTCTGGAGACGCTCGACCTGCACGCCGCCCGCCGCGCCGGCCTGCCCGGCGCCCGCTGGGTGGCCTACGCCCGCCCCGCCGACGCCTTCCGCGTCCGCCGTCCGCCGCCCGAGGCGACTCGCGCGCGCCGCCCGCCCACGGTCGCCCGCTTCGCCCTTGACGGCGCGGTGCTGCCCCTCGTCGAGGACACGCTGCCGCTGGCCGAGCTGGCTCGCCGGGCGCTGTTGCACCACCACGGCCGTCTGCCTCGGCTCCAGGGTCCGCCGACGTCCGCGGCCTTCACGGGCAAGGACGCCGCGGGTCGTCCGCTGACCGGCCACCGCCACGCCTACTATCTGCCGACCGACGAGGACGACGACGGCCGTCTGGACCACCTGACCGTCGTCGCGGCGATGGGCTTCGGCGCGGACGAGGTGGCGGCGCTGGATCGTCTGCGCCGCCTCGACTTCGGCCTGACGGACCCGCCGCGTTTGCTGCTGAGCGGCCTGGGAACGGAGGAGGACTTCACGGCGCGTTTGGTGTCGTCGTCGGCGGAGTGGGTGTCGGCGACGCCGTTCGTGGCGACGCGCCACGCGAAGGCGCGCGGCCGGAAGCGCGACCGCCCCGAACTGCTGTCGCCGGACGGCGCGACGGAATTCTGTCGCCTGGTGCTGTGCGAGGAACTGGCGCGGCAGTGCGCGTTGCGGGCCTGGCCGTCGCCTACGGAGGTCGTCGCCCTGCCGGAGTGGCGTTACGGCGGCCGTCGCGGTGTGGGTGCGTGGCGCTTTCATCGGTCGCGTCGGAAGGACGACGAGGACGCCCGCCGCTGCTTCGGCTCATTTCGCGTCTGTTTTCCCGTGGCGGTGTGCGGTCCGCTGTGCCTCGGGCAGTTCAGTCATTTCGGCCTGGGTCAGTTCTCGCCGGTGCGCTGACGCCTCGAATTCGTGGCGTCCGGCGGCATTTTCCGAAGGTATCGCCGTCTCACGGATTGACGGGCGAGCGGCGAGGTGGTGAAATGGAGAGTATGTGAGGAATCTCCGCTATGCTCTTTGACAAGTAAGGCTTGCGTCCGCCCACGGCCTCGCCGGCCGCTCGCGACGCCTAACTCCCGAGTGCGTAATGCGTAGTGTCAGACCGAACTTCGTAGGGCGCCTTTCCGGCGACCATAAGTACCGACCGCTCGCGATCCCATTCGCAAGTGCAAGGAGTGTACCGGATTCCGAAACCGGCCGTGATCCACGGCTATCGAGCCGTGGCCCCATTGAAGCGATTTCGGGCCTCTCCCCTGATACACAAACCCGGTAAGACTGTCCGGTTCGTGGCCGCTCGAAGCTGAAGTCGGGCTGAGGGTTATGACCGGGCAAATCGGACAGTCTTACCGGGTTTGTGTATGAGACGCGCTCGATCTTGGTGATCCACGGCTATCGAGCCGTGGCCCCATTGAAGCGGCGAGCGGCTGCGGCAAACGGGCTCGGGTTTCCTCGGTGATCCACGGCTATCGAGCCGTGGCCCCATTGAAGCATGGCCAACACCGACCCCAAAAACGTTGAGCTGCACGTGATCCACGGCTATCGAGCCGTGGCCCCATTGAAGCCGCGTCGCCTCCGGAGCCCTGCTGCTT
>JBBROG010000123.1:0-23887 GCA_038229635.1 Gemmatales bacterium | reverse complement strand
GGCCCGTCCTCAGTCCTGCGGCTCGCGCGGCTCCTGCGACGGCGGCGGCGCCGGGCGGCGCGGCGGCGGGCCTTCGCCCCCCTCGCGGCGGCGCGGCGGCGGCGGGCCGTCACCGCGGCGCGGCGGCGGCGGCGGGACGTCGGAACCGCCCGTCGCGCCCTTCTGCTCGCGCAGCAGCGCCTTGCGCGACAACTTGATGCGGTCGTGGTCGTCGATGGCGATGACCTTCACCTGGATCTTGTCGCCGACCTTCACCACGTCGTCGACCTTGCCGACGTACTTGTCGTCCAACTCGCTGATGTGGCACAGGCCGTCGCGGCCGGGCACGATCTCGATGAAGGCGCCGAAGTCCTTGATCGACGTCACCTTGCCGTCGTACACCTTGCCAATCTTCACTTCCTCGCACAGCGCCTCGACCTTCGCCCGCGCGCTCTCCGCGGCGGCGGAGTCCATCGAGGAAATGAAGACGCTGCCGTCGTCCTCGACGTCGATCTTGGCGCCGGTGCTCTCCTGGATGCCCTTGATCGTCTTGCCGCCGGGGCCGATCAGCAGGCCAATCTTCTCCGGGCTGATGCGCATCGTCAGCAGGCGCGGGGCGTGTTCGCTGATCTTGCCGCGCGGCTGGCGCAGCGTGGAGAGCATCGCCTTGAGGATCTCGCGGCGGGCGTCGCGGGCCTGGTCGAGCGTCGCCTTGACGATCTCCTCGGTGATGCCGTCGATCTTCAGGTCGAGCTGGATGCCGGTGATGCCGCGGCCGGTGCCGGCGACCTTGAAGTCCATGTCGCCGAAGTGGTCCTCGTCGCCCATGATGTCGGTCAGGAGGGTGAACTTGTCCGCCTCCTTCACCAGGCCGATCGAGATGCCGGCGACCGGGTCGGTGATCGGCACGCCGGCGTCCATCAGCGACAGCGTGCCGCCGCAGACCGACGCCATGCTCGACGAGCCGTTCGACTCCAGGATGTCGGAGACGACGCGGACCGTGTACGGGAACTTGGCGACCTCGGGGATGACCGCCTTGAGGCTGCGCTCGGCGAGGGCGCCGTGGCCGATCTCGCGGCGGCCGGGGCCGCGGATGGGGCGGCACTCGCCGACGGAGAACGGCGGAAAGTTGTAGTCCAGCATGAACTTCTTGCTGTACTCGTCGCCGATGCCGTCGACGCGCTGCTCGTCGCTGACCGTGCCCAGCGTCGTCGTCACCAGCGCCTGCGTCTCGCCGCGCTGGAAGACCGCCGACCCGTGCGTCCGCGGCAGCACGCCGACCTCGCAGTAGATCGGGCGGATCTGCTTGTTGGTGCGGCCGTCCATGCGCTTGCCTTCGAGGATCAGGTCGCGGACGATGCGCTCCTCCAGGGCGTCGACGGCGGCGCCGACGGCGGAGGCGGTGTGTTCGGACTCCTTGCCCTCGGGGGCCAGGTCGCTCAGAATTTTGTCGCGCAGCTCCTTGATGGCGGAGGCGCGGTCGGCCTTGCCGGACGTCTGCTTGCGCTTCTTGAACTCGTCGTAGTAGCGCTGGCGAACCGCCTCCTTGGTGGGGTTGGCCGCGGCGGCGGCGTGCGCCGGCTTGTCGCCGAGGCCGGCGGCCTTGCGCAGCTCCTCGACCATTTCGACGACGGTGACGATGTGCTTGTGAGCGAACACGATCGCCTGCAGCATGTGTTCTTCGGACATCTCGCGGGCGAAGCCCTCGATCATCGTGATGGCGTCGCGGGTGCCGGACACGATCAGGTCGAGGTCGCTGTCCTCCAGCTGGGAGTGCGTCGGCATGACGACCAGCTCGGTGCCGATGCGGGCGACGCGAACCGAGCCGGTCGGCTTGAGGAACGGGATGGGCGAGACGTGCAGAGCGGCGCTGGAGCCGATCATGCACAGGATGTCCGGGTCGTTCTCCCGGTCGGCGGAGAGGGTGGACGCCATGACCTGGACTTCGCGGAGGTAGCCGGCGGGGAAGAGCGGCCGGATGGGCCGGTCGATGAGGCGCGAGGTCAGGATTTCCTTGGTGGTGGGCCGGCCTTCGCGCTTGATGAACCCGCCCGGGAACTTGCCGGCGGCGTAGGTCTTCTCGCGGTAATCGACGACGAGGGGGAAGAAATCGCGCACGGATTCGGCGCCGCCTTCGACGGCGGTCACCAGGGTGACGGTGTCACCGTAGCGGACCATGACGGCGCCGTGCGCCTGTTTGGCCAGCTTGCCGGTTTCGAGGACGAGGGGACGGGCGCCGAACGGACGTTCAACACGACTTACCTGCACGGGACAATCCTCACACGTACCGGCAGGAGGTCACGAGAGCGGGGAGGCATCCCGAATGGGGACGAAGGTCCGTCTGAGGCCGGAACGAGGACGCGCAAGAAGAATGGCGGGGCCGTCCCTGTTGGGAGGTCGGCCCGTACCTTCTCCGTGGTCGCTCGCCGGCACGCGGCCTATTTGCGCAACCCGAGCCGTCCGATGACGGTCAGGTAGCGTTGCCGGTCCTTGTTGCGCAGATAGTTGAGCAGACTGTTGCGCGTGCTGACCATCATGAGCAGGCCGCGCCGGCTGGCGTGGTCCTTCTTGTGGGTCCGCATGTGCTCGGTCAACTCATTGATGCGCGCCGTGAGCAAAGCGATTTGCACCTCGGGCGAGCCGGTGTCCGACGAGTCACGCCGGTACTGATCAATGATCGACGTCTTTCGGTCCTTCGTGATCGCCATCTCGGTCCTCACCTACCTCCGCTCGAGTTTCGACTCCTGCCTGGGAATCTAAACCTTCAACACTCTTTGGTTTAGTGATCCTAGCAGGGGTTGGACAGATGGCAAGAGAGAAAAGTTGCGAAGTCGCGCCGCTCGCGGCTTCGCAACAGTGCGAAGCCGCGAGCGGCGGGCTGTTTAACCGGACTCCTTCACCCCCAGCGCCGCCAACTTGACGCGCAGCGTGCCGCGGTTAATGCCGAGGACCTTCGACGCCTGCGTCAGGTTGCCGCGCGTGTGCGCCAGGACCAGCGCGAACAGGTGCCCTTCGGACAGCGCCGCGTACTCTTCGTAAAGATTCTCCGTGCCGACCCGCAGGCGCTCGTGGACGAACCGGGTCAGGTCGCCGAGCGCCAGGCCGTTCGCGTCGCCGCGAGGGAGACGGAGTTGGACTTCCGCCGCGGGGGACGGCGCCGCATCGTTGCGCACCACCGGCGGCAGGAACTCCGGCGCCAGGACCGTCCCCGTCGCCTGGAGCAGCGCCTGCTTCAGGACGCTCTGCAGCTCGCGCACGTTGCCCGGCCAGTCGTAGGCGGCGAGGAGCTTCTGTGCCTCTGGCGCGACGCGGGCGACGTCCTTGCCCAGCTCGCGGTTGAAACGCTTGAGGTAATAGCCGACCAGCAGCGGAATGTCGTCGCGGCGGTCGCGCAGCGGCGGCAGCGTCAGCGTGTAGACGTTGAGGCGATAGTAGAGATCGGTGCGAAACTGCCCCGCCGCGACCATCTTTTCGAGGTCGCGGTTGGTGGCGGTGATGAGGCGGACGTTCGTCTCGATGACCTCGTTGCCGCCGACGCGCTGGAAGTGCTGGTCTTGCAGGACGCGCAGCACCTTGACCTGCGTGACCGGCGTCATGTCGCCGATCTCGTCGAGGAACAGCGTGCCGCCGTTGCACTGCTCGAACTTGCCGATGCGGCGCTGGTCGGCGCCCGTGAAGGCGCCCTTCTCATGGCCGAAGAGTTCGCTTTCGAGGAGGGTTTCCGGGATGGCGGCGCAGTTGATGGCGAGGAACGGGGCGCCGGCGCGGCGGCTATAGTGGTAGATGGCGCGGGCGGCGAGTTCCTTGCCGGTGCCGCTCTCGCCGCGCACCAGGACGGTGACGTCCTGCGGGGCGACGCGGCCGACCGACTTGTACACTTCCTGCATGGCGGGGCAGCGGCCGACGAACATGTCGGCGGCCTCCTCCTGCAGGTCCGGCACGACCGCCGGGACGGCCATCAGCCGGGCGATGGCGAAGGCGCGCTCGACCACGTCGCGCGTCAGGTCGAAGTCGAGCGGCTTGAGGAGGTATTCGTAGGCTCCCAGGCGCATCGCCTCAATGGCGTTCTCGGCGGTGCCGCGGCTGGTGATAAAAATGACGGGGGTGCGCGGGTCGCGCTCGTGAATGCGGCGGAACGTCTGCAAGCCCGAGTCGTCGGGGAGTTGGATGTCGAGGACGACGACGTCGGGCCGCGCCTCGGCGGCGCGGGCCAGCCCCTCCGCCGCCGACCCCGCCGTCACGAGGGTGACGTCCGGGCGCGCGAACGCCGCGCGGAAACAGAGGAGGATGTCGGGGTCATCGTCGACCACCAGCAGCGTAGGCATGTCGTCTCCCGACGCACAGACGCCCGACGCCTCCGGGGAAAGGCGCGGGGGGAGGAGATCCGAAAGACATCCTATTGTGGCAGCGGTTCGGCCGCGGCACAAGCGCCCGGCGGAAAACGCGCGAAGAACGTCCGGCGGCGGGTTAATCGAGGGGCAACATGACCGACGACGACGCGATGGACGCCCGCCTCGCCGGGCTGCGGCGCGTGGGCGGCGACCGGCTGATTGCCGACCTGATCGACCTCTTTATCGAGACGGTGCCGCGCCGCCTGGAGGCGATGCGGGCCGGCACCGCGGCCGGCGACGCGGCGGCGGTCGCGTTCACCGCCCACTCGCTGACGTCCAGCGCCGGCAACCTCGGCGCCGGCGCGATGCAAGCCCTCGCCGCCGACCTGGAACGGCGCGGCGTCGCCGGCGACGCCGCCGCCCTGCCGGCCCTGATGAGCCGCCTCGACGACGCCTGGCGGTGGACCCGCGACGCCCTCGACGCCCGAAGAAAGGCGATCCCGTCATGAAGAAAATCGTCGTGGTGGAAGACAACGCCGACAACCGCCTTCTCGTGTCCGCCATCCTCGACGGGCGGTACGAGCTTACGGAGTACGAGAGCGGCCCGGAGGCGCTCGAAGGGCTCCTCCGCGAGCGGCCCGACCTGGTGCTGCTCGACATCTCGCTGCCGCAGGTGGACGGCACCGAGGTGCTGCGCCGCATCCGCGCCGTCCCCGAATTGCGCGGCCTGCCGGTGGTCGCCCTGACCGCCCACGCGATGGCCGGCGACCGCGCGCGCTACCTCGGGCTCGGCTTCGACGGCTACGTCTCCAAGCCCATCGTGGACGAGGAGGATCTGCTCGGGGCCATTCGGCGCTGCCTGGGTCATCAGCCATGAACATCTCCCCCGTCAGCCTGAAGGTGCGCGTCGGATTCACGCTGGCGCTGATCGTCCTCGGCCTGAGTGGCGCCGGACTGTACCTGTGCGTGACCGACCTGACCGAGACGGCGAGTCAGGCGCGGCGCGGCGGCCGGGTCGTCGCCGCCCTGGAGGCGGCGGGCGGCGCCGTCCGCGCCGGCGAGGCGGCGCGGCGCGCCTGGGCCGTCGGTCGCGACGAGACCGACCGCGAGGCGTACCGGGAGGCTCAAGCCCGCGCCCGCGCCCACCTCGCGGCCCTTCAGGAAGTCGCCGCCGTCCCGCCGGCCCGGAAGGCCGACTTCGGCGACCTGCGGCGGCGCGTCGAGGACCTGTTCGCGGCGCCGCCGGAGGCGCCGCGCCCGGACGCTGACGGCCTCCTCCGCGACCTCGGCAACCTCGTCACCCGTGAGACGCAGGCCCTCGAGAAGCAGGAGGAGCGCACGGGCACCGTCTTCGCCCTGGCGTCCGCCGTCATCGCCGGCGCGTGCTGCCTGTCTCTGGTCATCGCGCTGGTCTCCTTGCGCCTGGTGAACGCGGGCATCGAGGCCCGCCGGGGGGTGGAGGCGGCGCTGCACGAGGCGCGGGCCACCCTCGAGACGCGCGTCGCCGAGCGGACCGCCCAGATGGCCCGCATCAACGACAAGCTGCGCCAGGAGATCGTCGAGCGCCGCCGCGCCGAACAGGAGTTGCACGGCGCGCGCGCCCAGCTGGAGAAGCGCGTCGCCGAGCGAACCCACGCGCTGCACCAGGCCAACGCCGACCGGCACCAGAAGGTCCGTGAGCACGCTCAGTTGGTCGCCGACCTGGACAGGACGAGCACGCTGCAGCGCGCCATTCTCGCCAGCGCCAACTACGCCATCATCGCCACGGACCCGGACGGCCTCATCGTCACGTTCAACGCCGCCGCCCGGCGCTGGCTCGGCTACGCCAAGGACGAGGTCGTCGGCCGGCACACGCCCGCCCTGTTCCACGACCCCGACGAGCTCGCCCGCTGCCAGGACAACACCGCCGTCCCCATCGGCGCCGGCTTCGAGGTGCTCGTCGAGCGCGCCCGCCGGGGCGTCCCCTACGAGCAGGAGTGGACTTACGTCCGCAAGGACGGCACGCGCTTCCCCGTTCTGCTCTCCGTGACCGCCCTGCTGCGCGAGGAGGTCGAAGACGTGACCGGCTTCCTCGTCATCGGCAGCGACATCTCCCAGCGGCGCCGCAACGAACGGGAGTTGAAGCAGGCCAAGGACGCCGCCGAGGCCGCCAGCCGCACCAAGAGCGAGTTCCTCGCCAACATGAGCCACGAGCTGCGCACGCCGCTCAACTCGGTCATCGGCTTCACGAACGTCCTCCTGAAGAACAAGGCCGGCACCCTGCGCGAACAGGACCTCGGCTTCCTCCAGCGCGTCCTCGGCAACGGCAAGCACCTCCTCGGCCTCATCAACCAGGTCCTCGACCTCGCCAAGGTCGAGGCGGGGCGCATGGAGTTGGACCTGGCGAGCGTCTCCCTGCCGGCGCTGGTCCACGAGACGCTCGCGCAGCTGGAAGGGCAGGTGCGCGACAAGGACGTCGCGCTGGCCGCCGAGGTGCCGCTCTGGGTCGCCCCGCTGCACGCCGACGCCGGCAAGTTGAAGCAAGTCCTCATCAACCTCGTCGGCAACGCCGTCAAGTTCACCGAGCGCGGCAGCGTCACCGTGCGCGCCGAGGCCGATGCGGCGACCGGGCGCGCCCTCGCCCTCGAAGTGCGCGACACCGGCGTCGGCATCGCGCCCGACAAGCTCTCCTCGATCTTCGAGGCGTTCCAGCAGGCCGACGTCAGCACCACGCGCAAGTACGGCGGCACCGGCCTCGGCCTGACCATCGCCCGCTCCCTGTGTGAGTTGATGGGCTATCCCATTTCGGTGGCAAGCCGCGTCGGAGTCGGCACGACCTTCCGCGTCGCGTTCCCCCGGCCGGCGTCGGACGCGGAGCCGCGAGGGCACGGAGACGCGGAGCGACAGGCGCAGCTCGCTCGGCCGACGGGAGAGATCGTTCTTCTCCCCCAATCCATCAAGTTGGCCGACGCGCTGGCCCCGTGCCTGGGGAAGGGGAAAAGCGTCCTGGTGATCGACGACGACGCCGACTCGCGGCTGCTGCTGACGCAATACCTGGAGGACTGCGGCTGCCGGGTCGTGGCGGTCGGCAGCGGGCAGGAGGGGCTCCACTACGCCAAGGAGTTCCGGCCCGACCTGTTCGTCCTCGACCTGATGATGCCGGGGATGAGCGGCTGGGACGTACTGAAGACGCTGAAGGCGCACCCGGACCTCGGCGAGGTGCCGGTCGTCGTCGTCAGCATCGTGGCGCGGGAGAACCGCGGGACGGTCTACGGCGCGGTCGATTTGCTCGACAAGCCGGTGTCGCGCGAGGCGCTGGCGGAGATGCTGCGCCGCAACCTGACGGGCCGGCGCGGCGTCCGGTCGAAGGCGCTGGTCGTCGACGACAACGACGACGCCCGCCGCCTGGCGGCCGCGTACCTCGCCGAGGAGGGGTTTTTGACGCGCGAGGCAGTCAACGGCCGCGACGCCCTCGACAAGCTCGACGGCTTCAGTCCCGACCTCGTTATCCTCGAGCTGATGATGCCGGTGATGGACGGCATGCTCTTCCTCGAGGCCCTGCGGCGCGACCCGCGCTACCTGCAACTGCCGGTCATCGTCGTCACCGCCAAGGAGCTGACGGCCGAGGAGTTGGACCGGCTGCGCGCCGACGCCGCCGCCGTCCTCCGCAAGGGGGACGACCTGGCCGACGGGCTCCGGCGCGTGGTGCGCGGCCTGCTGGCCTGACGGCGCCGAGGAAAGCGCCAGCGCGCCTTGACACGTCGCCGCGGCGCCGGGCAAACTGGAGGGGCGTGACCTGACATCCTCGTACTCGCCGAGCCGACCCATGCCGGACGACCCGCCGCCCTCGCCGCGCCCGGCCCCCCCGCCGACGGTCAACCTGCCGGCCGGCGCCGCCCATGCCGGCGAGGCGGCCGTCGCGGCCGGGCAGGCGTTCGGCGATTACGAACTGCTCGGCGAGATCGAGCGCGGCGGCATGGGCGTCGTCTACCGGGCGCGCGAGCGCCACTCCGGCCGTCTCGTCGCTCTGAAGATGATGCTCGGCGAGAGCGCCTCGTCGCCGGCCGACCTGTCGCGCTTCGTCCTGGAGGCCCAGACGACCGCCGAGTTGCAGCACCCCGGCGTCGTCGCCATCCACGCCTGGGGCCTCCACGACGGCCACCCCTTCTACACGATGGACTTCGTCCCCGGCCGCCCGCTGCACCGACTCCTCGCCGACGGCCCCCTGCCCGTCGAGCGCGCCGTGCGCTACCTGCTCGGCGTCGCCGAGGCGCTGGCGGCGGCGCACGCCCTCGGCATCGTCCACCGCGACCTGAAGCCGTCGAACGTCATGATCGACGCGGCCGACCAGCCGCGCGTCCTCGACTTCGGCCTGGCCAAGCGCCGCCGCCCCGCGCCGCTCGGCCCCGGCCTCGACGAGGACCTCCCGTTCGCGATTCCCGCGATCAACCCCTCACCCCCAACCCCTCTCCCCAACGGGGAGAGGGGGGCCAACAATTCTCCCCTCTCCCCAAAGGGGAGAGGGGCAGCATCTTCTCCCCTCTCCCCTTTGGGGAGAGGGGTTGGGGGTGAGGGACCAACGCCAAGCGCGCCGCTGACCGAGAAGGGCGCCATCCTCGGCACGCCCTCGTACATGGCGCCGGAGCAGGTCCGCGCCGAGCACGACCGCGTCGGCCCGCCCGCCGACGTCCACGCCCTCGGCGCCATCTTCTACGAGATGCTGACCGGCCGCCCGCCCTACCAGGGCGCAAGCACCTACGCCACGCTGATGCAGGTGCTCGACGGGGAGCCGGCGCCGGTCCGCTCCCTGCGCCCCGAGGTGCCGCCGCCCCTGGGAGCGTGCATCGCCCGCTGCCTGGCGAAGGAGCCGCACGAGCGCTACCCGAGCGCCGGCGTCCTGGCCGACGAGTTGGAGCGACGCTGGCGGCGCTGGGCTCACGCGAAGCGCTTCGCCCGCCTGACGCTGTTCGCGGCGGCGGCGCTGGTCGCGCTCCAGCTGGTGCAGCCGTTCCTCGTCGGCCACCCGTCCGGCGACCACCGGGGCTTCGTCGGCCTCGTCGAGACGGTGACGGGCGAGGGACATCCGCTCCGCGCGGCGGCCGCCGTCCTCGACGCGCTGGTCCACGTCCTGGCAACGGTGGGCGGGCCGACCGTCGGCGGACTCGGCCTGCTGACGTGGTCGGCGGCCTGGGTGTGGTACACGACGCGGCCGCGCCTCCTGTGCCGCCTCTGGCTGCTGCCCGCCCTCGCGGGCCTCGCCGCCTGGAGCCTCGCCTGGCGGTCCGACTGGCCCTGGGGCTCGGTCTTTCTGCCGGGACTGCTGCTGGCGAACGCCGTCGGCGTTTACGGCGCGGCCCTCGCGCGGCGCCACGTGGCCCGGCGCCGCCTCGGCGATTCGGCGACGCCTGGCGACTCTTACTTGCAAAAGCTGTTCGCGGCGCGAGGCGCGACGCCGCCCCGCGAGTCGGCGCTCGCGGAGGGCGGCGCGGTCGCGATCGCCGACTTCGAACTGGGCAAGCGCGTCCACGACTGGGACGGCGGCGCCGTCCACCGGGCGCGGCAGAAGTCGCTCGACCGGGCCGTCCTGGTCTGGCGCGACAGCCGGCCTTCGGAGGACGCCCCGCCGGGGGTGGTCGTCCGTCACCCGTGCGTGCTGGGGCTGCACGCGGTCAGTTCCACCGAGGAAGGGCGGCTGCTCGTGACCGACTCGGTCGCGGCTAGCCCGCTCGCCGAGGTGCTGCGCCAGCGTCCCCTCTCCGCCCGCGAGGCGGTCGTCCTGACGGCGCGCCTCGCCGACGTCGTGCAGGCGTTCCACGACCAGGGGGCGTGTCACGGCCGATTGCGCCCCGAGTGGCTGCTGGTGCGCGGCGACCTGGAGCCGGTGCTCTGTCCGTGCGGCGTGCCGAGCGAGTCGGCCGGAGGACGGGCCGACGACGTGCGGGCCTTGGGCAAGTTGCTGTACGAGTGGCTGCCGCCGCGGCCGTGGTCGTGGCGCTACGAGGCGCTGGCGCCGGTCTACCGCGTGTGCGACGCGGCGCGCCAGGGGCAGTACGCGCGGGCCGTCGACCTCGCCAAGGAACTGCGCCGCGCCGTGCGCGCCGGCGAGGTCCACTGGCGCGGCCGCTGCTTGCTGGGAGGCGTATTCGTCCTGCTACTGCTGCCCTGGCTCGGCGTGAAGACGCCGGGGTTTCTCGCCGTCGCCCTCCTCGGGTTATGTCCGGCGGCGCTGCTGTCCGGTTACACGCACGTGCGTTCGACGGTGCAGCGCTTCCGGCTGCGCGGGTCCGGGCCGGACCGGCTCTTCCCCGCCGGGCGGCGGCGCGGCGTGGCAAAGGTGGCGCTCGTGGCGAGTCTGTGCGCGGCGCTGGGGGCGGCGGCTTTGGCCGGAGACGGCCTGGCGGCGACGCTGCCGCGGCTGCTGGGCGTGCTGCTCGGCTTCGCGTTCGTCGGCGGCTGCCTGGCGGGCGGCGTGACGTTCGCGGAGGTGCTGGCGCGGACGCTCCGGGGCGACGAGGGGGGCGCGGTTTAGGGCTCGGTCAAGGGCGAGGGCGCTCGCGGGAGTTATTCCCCCCATCGACCATCTCCAAGCGGGCCGGCCTCATCAGCGGCAAAGGAAACGCGGGGAGTCCCATTCGCACCGTCAGGGACTGCGCCAACTCTCTCCAGTACGGCCACACGTCGGGCAGCGCGACTCGCCGCACGACGTCTTCGAGACGCTTTCGCGAAACGGGACGCGGAAGCACGTACTGAAGCCTGAAACTCGCGGCGAGCAGGAGAGGCGCGTCCCCGTCAACCGCACCCGCGTAAGTAAAGAGCAGTCGGAAGCTCGCGACGGCCAGGACGCCTCCTCCGTCGTGGCGCGGACCGATTTCCAGCCCTATTGTCTGTGTCGCCCGAGACGGAAGAGCGCTTCCCTTCAGGCCGCCCAGTTTGCAATGCGACTCGGCAAGGCGAATTTCTTGCAGTACCGGCTTCTCCGCCTCCCGCCCTGGCCGGGAAAGGCCCTCGTTCTTTTTCGGCATAGATACCACCACCACCCGACGGCGAGGGCTCCTTTAGGTTCCGGCCGGCGACCCCTCGCGAATGTCAGGACGCCAATTATCGACAGACGGCCAGTCGGGCGAGAACGTCTCGACGACCTCGACGGCGGGTAGGAGGGGCCGTGCGAAAAACTCGACCCGCAGGTTTTTGCCCAGGGCGTCCGCGATCCTCCTCAGCAGTTTCAGGGAATGTCCGCCGTAATCGGCGTCCTCAATGCGAGAGATCACGGACTGCGTTGTGCCAACGAGCTTGGCGAGTTGAGCCTGCGTCAAGCCGGCCCCTTCCCGGAGGTCGTAGACCTTCATCGCGATGTCGCTGTTGAACGACTCGACCTCGACCGCACGGGCGAGTTCCGGGTCGGCCGCGAGCTTAGCCCGAATAAGGTCGGCGAAATCCTTCGTGCGCTTCATCCGCACGCCTCCTCCAAGTCGGCCGTGTACCTGTCGATGTCCCGCTCGACCAGCCTCTTTCGCCCTACCGCGACGTCGATCTGGGCGTCGGGGACCTTTCCTTCCTTCGTGAGCCCGTGGGACAGACAGACGACGTTTGACCCGCAGAAAAAATAAAGAATTCGGTAGTGAACGGAGCCGACCCTGACGCGAAGCTCGCGTATCCCGTCGCGGAGCGTGTCGGCAAGGGGCCGTCGCAATTCGCTGCCCAACTGGGACAAGAGGCCGAGCCGCTCAAGGCACTTGACGTACGCTCGCGGCTCGCGTCTTTCCAAGTCCCCGATCCAGTCGAGGAAAGGGGTGGTGCCATCGGCTTCGCGGAACAAGCGGACGGCCGTTCGCGGCATTGACCCACCGTGAGCATTATCCCTTTGTTATCGGCGGTCGTCAAGGCTGGCATCGCATTATTGCGATGCCGCTCCCTCGGACCCCCCGCGAACCCGAGCGGGCGATCACGGCCCCGGATCCAGTTTGAGTTGCCGGCCCGCCGGCAACGGCTTGAATTCGCCCCCCGCCTTGACGAGCAGCTCGGGCAGCCCGCCTTCCGGCAGGCTCAGATCGGCCCCTTTCGTCTCCAGAATTTCTTCGGCGAAGGCGGCCCGCATGCCGCGCCCGCCGAAGTCGTAGAAGTCGGTCCGCAGGCTTCCCATCATTCCGCCGGGAACGAGCCCCTCGTTCTTCGACTTCGTGTAATACTTGCTGCCCATGCCGAGGAAGCCCGCGGTCGTCACTTTCCGCCACGCCTCGCTGCCGTCCGTGGCCGCCAGCCGGAAGGTGAACTCGACGGCCGGGATGCTCTGCCCCTTGGAGTTGGGACCGCCGAACGTCATCTCCTGCCGCGAGTCCACGACGGCGTAAGTGACCCGCAGCGTCATGCCGCCCGGCCCCATCGTGTGGCCCTTGGCCTGTAACTCTCCGGCCAGCTTGCGCGCGGCGGTCTTGCTCCGGTCCGCGTCGCCGACGTCGACCTCGACGCGGATCGAACCGGACTTCGGGCGCAGGTACGCGCGGTCGTCGGCCAGGACGAGTTTGTCCGGGTCGCTTTCGAGGTCGGGGATCGTTTGCGAGCGCCAGAGCATCTGCCCCGGAATCTCGGGCGTCGGCTTGGCGTTGCGGACGTAGGCCCAGACGCGGCCGTCCGGCATCCCGGCCAGCCACTGGTGTCCCTCGGGCGCCCCCTCGCGCGGCGGGAAGGCGTAGCCGATCACCACCGCCCCGGCCTTGCGGTCGATCAGGTCGAGGGAGTCCGACGTGGCGAGGAGGTGGTCCGGCGAACACCAATGCAGCGCGCCGAACTTGCCCCAGCCGAACGGCGTCGAGGCGGTTTCACCCGTACTCAGGTCCCAGACATCGGCGAAGTACGTCGGCCGGCGGGTCACGGCCCCTTTCTCGACGGCGACGCCGGACGGCCGGGCGGCGGCGAGCGCCTTGCCGTCCGTGGAGACGGCCACGGCGAGGTAGTCGGCGGCCCCCGCGGGAGCCTTGCAGCGTCCGAGGCACTTGCCGGTGGCGGCGTCGAGCAGGTCGACGCCCTCGGCGGACGGCGCGGCGATCCAGGCGCGGTGCGGCGCCAGTGCCACCGGCGCGACGTACCCGCCGACGACCTCGAACGCCGCCTTCGCCGTTTTCAGATCCCAGGAGGTGACGCGACCGGCGCCGAGCGTCAGCAGCCGGCCGTCCGCCGCCCACCCCAGCCACTCGACCGCCACGCCGCGGCCGTAGGGCACGAGCCCGGTCAGGCGGTTGCCGGCGCCGTCCCAGACGTCGACGCGCGAGGAGTCGGCCGGGTCGCGCAGCGCGAGGCGCTGGCCGTCGTCGGTGAGCGCGGCCGGCGGCGGGTCGAACTTCTCGATCATCGTGACGTGGCGACTGGTCATCTCGGCCCACGGCCAGAGGCGGACCGGGTCGGCCTCCTTCTTGCCGGTGCGGAGGTCGTGCCGGTGCCAGGTGACTTCATACTGCCAGCGCGGCTTGTCCTTGTAGTCGAACGAGATCGTGGCCGCGTGGCCGGGGACCAGCGCGGTCGGCCAGGTGGCGAGTGCGGCGCGTTCGGCAGGTCGCGGCGGGCTCGTCGCCGACGGGGGCGCGCTCCAGTTCGCGGGCGGCTCGGGCTTGGCGACGACGAGGCCGTTACGGCCGCCCGGCGCGACCTTGGGGCGCGGGGCGACGGCGGCCAGCGTCGGCCCGGCCTTGGCGCGGTACGTCGCGCGGTCGAACGGCACCGTGTAGACCGCCTGAAAGTTCGGGTTCATCAGGGCGAGTTCCTTCTGCGCCTGATACGTCTTCGGGTCGCTCGTCTTCTGGTCCGGCACGGGCATGTCCGGCGGCACGGGCAGGTGCGGCGCCCACCGCAGCGGGCCGTCGCACAAGAACCCGTCGGCCCCAGACCAGCGGACCGGCCGAACGATCAGCGGGTGGACGGTCAGTCCCGCCAGCGTCTCGACGACGGCGCCGGGGTGAGTGCCGCCGTCGGGGCCGGCGGAGCCCATCGCCGTGTCGCCCCAGTGGTCGCCGGCCGAGGGGAGGATCATGGTCCCAGGCTCCGGCCCGCGCAGCGGCGGGCCGCACAGGTGGCTGTCGGCCAGGCCGCAGTCGAACAACGTCCGGCCCGTCGCCAGCGACCACCCTCGGAGCCGCGACTGCCTTTCGCCGCGGGCGTTGGTGTTGACGGTGATGGCGTAGAACTCGGCCCCGTCCGGGCTGAAGTTCAGGCCCAGGTGGGCGGGCCAGTCGGCGACGGGGCCGGTCGCGAGCTCGGCGACTTGCCGGCCGTCGGCGACGGAGAGCACCGCCAGGCCCGTCTTACCGCCGAGGACCACGTAGCGCCCGCCTGGGCTGACGGCGCCGGCGAGTCCGCGCGGCTCGTACCAGAACTTCGGCCGGAATTGGCCGGTCAAATTCGCGGGGGGCTGCGGCGGCGGGAACATCTCCGCCGCGAGCGGGACCGCCTTGACCAACTTCCCGTCCGTGCCGTCGTAGACGTGTAAGATCGGCTTGGGGTCGAAGGTGTAGACGGCGACGCGGTCGTTGGCGACGAAGCCGGTCCAGGCGATGTTGCCGGGCACCTGGAACTTGGCGGCCGCCTTCCCGTCGCCCTGCTTGTAGACGAACAGCCACCCGGCCGACAGGGTTTCGTTGCCGATCGCTTCCTGGGACGGGCTGAGGACGAGGCGCCCGTCGGGGCTGAGTCGCGACGAGCGGTAGAACTGGTCGCGCGTCGCGAACTCGCCGGCCTGCTTGCCGGTGCGCAGGTCGAAAACGAGCGACGAGGGCGGGAATGGTTCCTTCTTGTCGGGCGGCACCGACAGGTACCGCGCCGGGACCGCGACGAAGGGGCCGTTCAGGGAGGCAAAAAGAAGGGCGGGCGCCGTGCTGGCCGGCAGATACTTGCCCCAGAGAGGCATGGCCGGTTCGGGCACGGCCGTCGGCGGGTCGGGGCGAAGCGCCCAGGCCGGCAGCGGCGTGTCGTCCTTCCCTTCGGCCGGGAGTTCCGCGACCGGGCGCGGCTTGCGGCCGACGGGCGGAGGAACGACATCGGCCTTCGCCTCCGCGACGCCCTCGACGGGGGCGTCAACCACGGCGAAGTTGTTCCCGGATCCCGAACCGCCGCCGCCCTGGCCGCCGCCTCCGTCGCCTTTCCCCCCGGCGGCGAGGACGATGACCAGAACGATCCCGATGAACAGCAAGAAGACGCCGACACCTCCCGCGACCAGGGCGCGCGGCGACAGGCGGTCGAGCCACCCGGCCGACTTCGCGGTCTTCTTCTTTTTCTTCTTGCGTTTGGGCTTGGGCGCGTCGAGCGGGTCCGGCTCGGAGGGAGGCGGGTCATCGAGAACCGGGACCGGAGGGGGAGCGGGTCGGGGCGGCGCCTTAAGTCGCAGCCGGGCTCCGCACCCCGAACAGATCACTTCGCCGACCAGGCCCCCCTCGTCGAGGACGAGGGGGGTCTGACATTTCGGGCATGTGCGCGCCGCCATGAGTAAGTACCCCTGGATCCCTCTTGACCTCGGGGTGCGATTTTACTCGAACGTGGCGCGGCCGCAAGCACTTCCTCAATTCTTCCCCTGGATTTTCTTGACCGCGTCGAGCGCGGCCTGGCGGAACGCCTTGTCGCGGCGGTTGGCCTTGTCCGCCGCGGCGTCCTGGAGGGGCGTCACGGCCTCCTTCGCGGCCGGGCCGATGTTGCCCAGCGCCGTCGCCGCCTCGGTGCGAACACCGGCGTCCTTCAGCGCGGCGACCAGCGCCGGCACGGCGGGCTTCGCGTCCTCGCCGATCTGCCCGAGCGCCTCCGCCGCCTTGGCCCGCAGGAACGCCGTGTGGTCCGTTGGCGCCGGCCCCTTCTTGGGGGAGTTCTTGCCCGGCGACGCGGCGCCGCCCTTGAGCGCCTCCACCAGCGGCGGCACCGCCGTCGGCCCCAGCTTGCCCAGCGCCAGGATCGCCGCCTCGACCAGCTCCTTGCGGTCCTCCCGCAGGGCGCCGCGCAGCGCCGGCACCGCCGCCTTCGGGTCGGCGCCGACCTCGCCCAGCGCCTGGGCGGCGAAGCGGCGCACGAAGAGATCCTTGTCGCTCTTCAGGGCGACGATCAGCGCCGGCGCCGCCGCCTTCGCCTCGGTCCCCATCTCGGCGAGGCTCTTGGCCGCGAGACGGCGGACGTCCGAGTCGGGACTCTTGAGCTGGCCGACGAGCGCCGTGACGTCGGCGCCGCGCGCCGGCACGGCCAGGGCGAACGCGCCGCAGACGAACAAGAGCCTGAGCAGAGTCTTCATGGAGGCCACTCCGGGACGACGGGTCGGTGCGCGGGCGCTCAAGAATACGACGTGAAGCGTCCTCGCGGAGTTCCGGAGATGAGCTTCAGACGAGCGGGCCGCCGCCGTGCGCTTCCATCTGAGTGCGCAGGCCGGCGAAACGGGCCTTGAGGTCGACGGCGCTCTTGAGGCCGCAGGTCGAGCAGCCGCCGCCGGTGCCGCAGCCGCCGCCCCCCTCACTGCCGCAGTCGGGCCGGCCGCAGCCGTGTTCGTGGTCGTCCTCGACCTCCTCGGCGGCGCCGGCGCCGGACTGCGTCAGGTCTTGCAGCGCCAGATGGACCGCGAACTGGCGCGACAGGGCGCTGACGAACGGGCGCGGGTCGAAGTCGGACCAGCGGACGTAGTGCAGCACCGCGTGCTCGCCGTCCAGCAACACCTCAACGTCCATCACCTCCAGCGGCAGGGCGAGTTCCGCGGCACGGCTGCGGGCGTCCTCAAAGAGGACCTGTCCCCGTTCGCGCTGCCGCCGGGCGGCCGCCTCGTCGTCCGGGGTGGCGACGCGGAGAAGCTGGCCGACGGTGGTGTTCGGCAGGAACGCGGCGTGTCCCGGCCGTGCTTCACCAAGGACGGTCGCCAGTTCGACGCCGCGGTGGCCGCGCACGACAGCGCGCTGGCCGCGTCGGCACGTCAGGGGCGTGACGGGGTAGAAGCGGCCGAAGTCGCCGAGGGTGCCGTAGCCGAGAAGGTATTCGGGAGAGGTCATGGGGGACTCGCGAACATGAGCCGCTTGCGGCTTCGCAGTGCGAAGCCGCAAGCGGCTCGGAGGGGCGCGTTACTCGATCCCGAGGTATTCGCGCATGTAGCGGTCGTACTCGTCGGCGCCGCGCTCCGTGCTGAGGTCGAGGCGCAGCTCGTTGATGACCTTGACGCTCATGTCGCGCAGCCAGGAGTTCCAGCAATCGACGCAGACGGTCGCCATGACGCGCTGCGCGAGTTGCCTGTCCAGACCGAGCGGCGGCGCGGGCAGCTTGCGCGCCCTCGAGCCGGCCACGCAGCCGGGGCGCTGGCAGCGGAAGGCGTCGCCCCCCGGTCCCGCCACCACGGGCTTCGCGACCTTCGTCTGCGGCGCCGCCTCGCCGAGGGCCGCGAGCATCTTCGCCATGTCGTCGCGCGGCACGTTGTCGCCGCGCTCGTCGGCGACGTCGAAGCCCTGGCGCAGGACGCGCACCGCCTCGTCGCGGTTGCCGGTCTGGAGGAGAGTCTGGCCCAGGAGATGGTAGACCTTGGAGAACTGCGGGCTCAATTCCAGCGTGCGGCGGAATGAGGCGAGGGCCTCGTCGAACTGGCCGCCCTCCATCAGGAGTTGGCCGAGGCGGTAATGCCCCAACTCGTTGTCGGGGTCGTCGCTCGCCATCTTGCGGAACTGGGCGATGCGGTCTTGGAGCTGACTCATGGCGGACCCTCCGGGGCGACGACCCGGCTCGCCGCTTTTCGCCTTCTTAGACTTCATAAAGGCGCGAAGCGGCGAGCCGGGGAGCGGCGTGACGCCGAGACTTACTTCTGCGGATCGTACACAATGATGGGCAGCGTCACCGAAGCGGTCTTCTTCGTGAGCAGATCGGTCGCCTTCAATTCGACGGTGAACTTCCCCGGCCGCGTCAGCGCCAGGTCGAAGGCGCCGGGCAGGATGGAACTCTTTTCCTCGACCTTGCTGATCTCGTCGCTGATCGGCTTCGGCAGGGTCAGCTTGCCGGCGTCGTCGGTCACGCGCAGTTCGAGGCCGACGTGCGGCTGCTTGTTCTTGTCGCGCTCGAAGCCGGCGATGCCGAAGTCGAGGACGAGGGCCTGGCCGACGACGCCGGCGGGCGGCGCGGGCAGGCGGCCGTCGTAGGTCAGCTTGACGGCGACGACGCCGAAGTCGCGCTTGCCGACCTCGAACTTGCGGACCATCGCCTGGGCCTTCTTGTTGACGAGGTCGGTGACGGTGATCTTGAAGGTGTACTCGCCCGGCTCGGCGTCGAGGCCGATGGTGGCGTAGGCGAAGCCGGGGACGCGGTTGCCGCCGAAGACATTGAAGATGGTGCGCTCGTCGGTGTCGCTGCTGAACTTGGTCTTGCCCTTGCCGTCGACCAGTTCCATCTTCATGCTGTAGCGGACCTGGCCTTCCTTGTTGGCGAGGCCCTCGATCTCGTAGTGGAGGAAGTAGACGTCGCCGGGCAGGAAGGTCTTGTCGGTGCGCACCGGCCCGAGCATGCCGTAGGTGACCCGCTCGTTGGTCAGCTGCAAGTCGCCGGCCTGGCCGGGGGTCAGGCTCAGGGCCGTCATCAGCGTCAGCGTCGCCAACATGGCTCGAAAGTCCTCGTTCGGGGGGAAGGCGCCGTCGTAAACGGTGACGGCGCTCATTTACCTCGTCATTGTGCCGACGAGAGGGGCGCGCCGCCAGTGCAATTTTGCAGGAGGCGGTCATTCCGGGACCGTAACCGCTTCCCGGCCGGCGCGCGTCGCCAGGGCGGGGAAGATCGCGTCGGCCGAATAGCGGAGGAATCAAGTCGAGCCGTCGGCCAAGAGGAAATGCGCGCCGCCCAGGTGGGGGCTCCCAAAGTGAGAGTGGTCGCACGGGTTGCGAAAGGACCGGGGCCGAACGATCAAGCTCATCTGCCGGCGGGCGGGGGAGTCGTAAACCTTGAGAAGCTCTCACACCCGCCGGTCCGGTGCAGCGCCTGGTTCGGTGCCGCTCATTGGGTATCGGGCCGAAGCCTGCCGCAATCGATAGGTCGCACAGGCCCAAGCGAGTAGGGCTGAGATCCCAAGGGCAATCAGGGCGTTCAGGCCCAGCGCTTGCCAATCAAAGGACTCCTCGATACCGATCCCCCATGCGGCAACTGTGAACGGGAAGCCGGTCTGACGAAACGGCTTGAGCCCCATCGGTTTGACCAACCCGATGAGGTTGGCAAGCACCCAGAAAAGGATCAAGGTGCCGAACCATCCTGAAAAAACTGTCCAAAATCGTGGCACGTAAAACCTCGCTTGAGTACACGCCCTCTGGATCTCTCGCCCACATAGAGCCTGAATCCACAGGGTTGAAGTTTCCCAACCACGACGTCTCCCGACGTTCAATTGGACCCTCCAGACCCGAGGTTGGCCAGAGCGTCGAGAATACGATGGTGCCACCTCGCCCCCTCCGTCTTGAACACCGGCCCACCGTAAGCGTTCGTCCCGGTCACCTGTGTTTTGGGCGGATTTTTCAACGGGTATTGCTCCCACTCCGGGGGGATTTGCGACGGGAGGCCGATGTGACTCGGCCCGCCGGTCAGGTTGTTGATGTTCGTGGATGAGATCGTGCTACAATCAATGTAGAAGGTCGTCCCGTCCTTGAACGTGATCTTCATCGCGGTATGGTCCTGGTCGTAGTACGCGATGACGGCGGGGACGAAAAAGACGGTCTTGTCGAGCGGGCCGGTGATGCCACCACCGCTCGCGTCTTTTAGGCCGTTTTTGTGACCCTGCTCGTTGAGGGCCTTGTTCAGGTTGCCGGAGAACGTGTCCGCCCACTGCTCGCAGTAGTTGTGCGAGCCGAGCAAACCCGGCGTCTCGGACTTGGTCGATTTGGCAGTGGCGAGAATCGTATCGATGATGTTGTCGGGGACGTTGTTCCGCTTGCCGGCTTCGCGGAACAGGTCGTCACCATTCTTTTGCTTCTGAAGGCCGCTCGGATCAGTGTAGTCGGTCGGGCTATTGCCCACGAAGCGATACAGGTTGGCGTCCCCTGCTTCAAACCCGATCGGATCGTCCTGAAGCCAGCGGCCCAGATTCGGAGAGAATGACACGGCAGGTCTCCTTATCAAGCGTTCCGTGCCGCTTCGCGGGCACTCTGGTTCCAGCGATAGTCCACATGCAGTCGCTTCGGCAGTCCCGCGGGACATCGCTCGGGATCCCGGCGCAGCGGCCCCCACCAACGCTTCTCGTAGTCGGGATCCCGGAGTAGTCCTTCCATGACCCGCAGGCGAATCAGTTCCCGCTCGACCTCGCGGGGCATGTGGGCAAAGTACGGCGGCGGCAGGCCGATGTCAAGAATCGGGAACTGGCGAGGCGGCAGCAGGGCGGGGAGTTGCTCGGCCCACTTCCGCATCGCCTGGATCGTCAAGAACGAGTGCTGTTGTCGGCCCGGGTCCAGTTCGTTCGCCCAGGCGAAACTTGTCACTGCCTCGCCGTACACCTCCTCCTGCATCCAGCACTCACCCCGCTGGACCAAGAAACTGGCCAACTCCTCGCGCGGCGAGAGGGATTGCAGGTAGCCGCAGTCCTTCACCGTCTCCGGAGGCATCGCGAAATGGCCGGTGCGATAGTCGTCATCCGGCAAGAAACTCACCCCGTCGCCGGACGCCTCGATGTTGAAGCAGTCGCCCCCCGGCAGCGCATCCCAACGAACGTACAAGTGACAGCGCGTTAGCGCCAACATGAGGGGATACCCCAGACGACGACCGATTGCCGCGTAGAGGACCGGCAGCGAGCCGCACGTACCCCCTTTCCCCAGAAGAATCCCGTGCAGGAAGCTGTCGGCCGGCTCCAGGACCGCCTCGTCCGATCGCTTGTCGAACCGGAACCGCGAGCCGAGGTCGCGTTGGAGGTAGGTGATCATCGCCTGAATGCGGAAGCGCGGTTCCGAGTCCGGGTAATCGCACCTTCCGCTATGGAACATAGGCATCACCCGCTCGGTGAACTGGCGGGTCTGCTCGGCCCATGTGTCGAGCGTCCGCAGACACAAGCCGATATCGATCCGCTCCGACCCAGGTAAGCCCGCGGCGCAGGCGAGGTTGGTCAGGGCGATATCGACCCGCGCCAATTCCTGGTCGGACAGTCGTACCAGGTGACACCAGTCGAACACGCCGCCTCCAGTTCTCCCCCAGAGTCGTGACCTCACGCGCCACCTCAGCGCTTTCCCCCTGCCGAGGAAATCCCTCCTTGACAAAGGAGTGTATCAAAGATTGGCACCGACGCAAACAAAAATCGGAGGAAAACACAACGCCCCAACGCCCGGACTCGGGCCGTGCAATTTGGCCCGCCCGCTTCCCCCGCCCCCCGTCCCCCGCCAATCCGAGCTATGTTTGGCAAGGAGTGTCGCGCCCGCACGGTGGGGATGGGGGGACGGTAGTGCCACAGCTGCGCCTCGTGAAAGGGGGGCCGGAAGCCTCCGGGCACGGCGGAGAAGTCTTCGCCTGCGCCTTCACGCCCGACGGGGCGCTACGGGGGACGAGCCGCGTCGGATCGGCGCCGACGCGCCGCCGGAGTTCCGCCCCGCGCACCTGATCGCCGTCGCCTTCGCGCCGGACGGCCAGACGCTCGCCGCGGCGCAGACGCCGGCGTCGCTCGACGTCCTTGCCTGCGTCACCCTCTGGGAGACGGCGACGGGCAAGCCGCGCCTGCGCTTGACGGGACATCAGGGAGACATCAACTCGCTCGCCTTCGCGCGGGGCGGCCGGACGCTCGTCAGCGGCAGCACCGACACGACGGCGCTGGTCTGGGACGTCGTGGCGGCCGCGGCGCGGGAGCGCGGGGCCTCGTGGGACGACCTCCTCTCGCCCGACGGCGCCAAGGCGTACCGAGTCCTGTGTACGCTGGGCACCTCGCCGGAGGGCGTCAAGACGATCCGCGACCGCCTCCCGCCCGCGCGCGCCGCCGACGCCGCCCAGGTGGCTCGTCTCGTCGCCGCCCTTGATGCCGAGGATTTTGAAGAGCGTGAAAAGGCGACGCGCGAGCTGGCGACGCTCGGCGAGGGCGCGGAACCGCTGCTGCGGAAGGAACTGGACGGGACGCCCTCGCCGGAACGACGGCGGCGTTTGACGCAACTGCGCGACAACCTGTCCTCGGAGTGGCTGAGGACGCGGCGGGCGCTCGAGGCGCTGGAACTGGGAGAGACGCCGGAAGGCGCCGAGGCGCTGCGCGCCCTCGCCGGCGGCGACCCCGACGCGCGCCTGACGCGGGCGGCGAAGGAGGCGCTGGGGCGCGCGCCGCGGCGGCCGCTACAATGAGTCCGTGCCGCCCCCTACCGCGGAGGACTCGTCATGGACGGCCTTGCCTTCCTCCTGCTTGGGGCTGACCCTTATTTGTCACTGGCAAGGCTACCCCAAGCAGACCTGTCGGTGCGATGTCTTTAGTACCACCGCTCGTAGGCTAAAGGAGGCCCCCCTTCGAGAAGAGTCTTGAGGCTGGACAGAATCTGAGGCCATCCACGGCTGATGTCCCTGAAGCCCTTTTCATCCAGTTCGTCGTGCGTCAGCGTCAGCCTCACCACCGAACCGAGGTGTTCTAGCTCGAACACGACACGGGACGGATGCTCTTCCTTTGGCCCCGGCGATTGGAACGTGTAGGCCAGCAGACGAGGCGGCTCGCATTGCAGCACCTCACCTTGAATGGTCGTACCGCCGCCCTCCTTCTGGACGAAATTGACGGGCGACCCGACCTTCCAATCGGATTGAATTCGCTCGCCGCCCCAATACTTCTCGGTGAAGTCGCCCCTCGTCAGAGCCTCCCACAGCTTCTCAGGGGTGGTACGGATGTAGATGACGTACACGAACTTCGGCTTAGCCATTGTCTTTTCCCTCCAGACCTTCTTTGAGTTGGTGAAGAGCCTCCAGCCGGTGACGCTCGAACTTGGCGATCCACCGCTCATGGATTTCGTGAATTGGAACGGGATTGAGGTAGTGCCACTTCTCACGGCCCCTTCGTACCGTGACAACAAGATTGGCTTCTTCCAGCAAGACAAGATGCTTTGTGACCGCCTGCCTTGTCATGTTCAGGTGTTCGCACAACGCCCCCAAAGTCTGCCCGTTGTCGGCGTAGAGCCGGTCAAGCAGCTTTCTGCGGGTCGGGTCCGCCAATGCCTTGAACACGTTATCCATGTCGGTTGTCCTCTCCCTACTATATGCAACCATACGGTTGCGTGTCAAGGGAGAATCCGAGGCAGTGACGAATGCCATTAAGTTAAGGGGTTAACGGCTGAGTTGGGGCTTCGGAAGGGCTTGAAAACAAGGCGTTTTCGCAACCCCAAGCTCATCAATAAGCCCTTAACTTAAGGGCCTTCGTGCCCGTCCCTTTTCCTCCTCACAGTCGCGCCGTTCGACGGCCTGGCCGTCGCGTTCGTGCGCGAGGTCGGGTCGAGCGTCTAATACCGGAGTAGTGACGAATGGATGCCGCTGTCCCGTCGCAGCCATCGGCTTACTACTTCTACTGTGTGACTTGATTCTAGCCGGCAGCTGACGGCCCGCCTGCACTGAACGGCGGTATCTTCCCGGAGGCCGCTATGGACATCCTGGACCATCCCCAAGCCCAGACGCTGCGCGCCGACGCCGAACTCTCCGCCGAT
>JBBROG010000122.1:0-24148 GCA_038229635.1 Gemmatales bacterium | reverse complement strand
GCGCCGCCGAGGCGCGAGTGCGAAGCCGCAAGCGGCCGCGCGTCAACGCAAACCTCTTCGGAGCCGACAATGGATTGTCGCAAACCCCTGGTGGCGGTGTTCGGCCTGCTGAGCGGCCTGGCGGGGTGCGGCCCCTCGGGCGTGCTGCCGCTCACGCAGCAGAACCAAACGACGCCTCCCGTCGTCGCCTCACGGCCGCGCCAGGAGAACGGGGAGGCGAAGGTGACGCCGAAGCCGGCGACCTGCGTCGCTGCCGGCCACTCCTTCGAGGCGGAGGCCGAGGACCCGCGCTGCGAGCCGTCGAACCGCGAACGCCTGCGCGACCAGGCGCGCCGGGCGTATCAGCAAGCGCTCGAAATCGACCCCGGCAACCTGACGGCCTCGCGGAAGCTGGCCCACCTCTACATGACGATGGGCGACCACGAGCGCGCCGCGGCGACGCTCCAGCGCGGCCTGCAGAAGTCCCCGAATGAGCCGAGTCTCCACTCCGACCTCGGCATGTGCCAGGCCCGACAGAAGGACTGGAACCACGCCGTCGCATCACTCAACAGGGCGGTCGAGCTGGACCCCGAGAACCGTCAGTACCTGAACACCCTCGGCCACTGCCTCGCCCGCGCCGGCCGCGTTGACGAGAGCCTGGTCTGCTTCCGGCGCACGGTCAGCGAGGCGCAGGCGCAGTACAACGTCGCCCGCATGTTGCACCACACGAAGCAGACCGAACAGGCGCGGCAGCACCTGCAACTCGCCCTCCAGGCCGACCCGGAGTTGGAGCCGGCGAAGGAGATGCTCGCCCAACTCGACGGCAAGGCGCCTCAAGGTGTGATCCGGGCCGGGCTCGAAACGCTCGACGAGGGCGGCGCGGTGAAATGACGGAACGTGTCCCGGTTCCTCAGCCCGAAACGCCGAGTTGGCGGGCTCGGGCTTACTCGCTACTTTCCCGAGCCGCACGGCGATAGACTGGACAGGAGGATTGTTGCTTGCGTCGTGTCGAGCGACGTCCGGCGAGTCAAGCGTTGCCCGAAGTCGCTACGACAGTTTACGGTGGAACTATGGAACCTACGGCGACTCAAACCCCGAGCCTTCCCGCCGATGCGGTTCGCCTGCCCGCCGCTGACCGGGCGCGGATCGTGAACACCCCCGGCACCTGCGGGGGCCGGCCCCGCATCGACGGGCACCGGATTACGGTCGAGGACGTAGCCGTCTGGCATGAACGGATGGGGATGAGCCCTGACGAGATCGTCTCCGCCTACCCGAGTCTTACGCTGTCCGACGTTCACGCGGCTTTGGCCTATTACTACGAGAATCGCGCGCGGATCGACGCCGACATCCGGGAGGGCGAATTGTTCACCGCCGAAATGAAGGCGAAGGCGCCGCCGTCGCTGGTCCAACAGAAGCTTCGTCAGAGGAAGGTAAATGCCGCGGGCGATCCGGTTTCACCTGGATGAGAACTGCCACCACGCCATCGCCGAAGGACTGAGGCGGCGGGGGGTCGATGTCTCGACGACGCCTGAAGCCGGGCTAATGAGCGCGTCCGATGAGCAGCAGGTCGCCTACGGGGTAGCCAACGGGCGGGTCATCCTCACACAGGACCGGGACTTCCTGCGACTGCACGCGGCAGGAATGGCTCACGTCGGCATCGTCTACTGTGAAAAGGACACCCGAAGTATCGGCGCGATCATTCAAGGACTGGTGCTGATCTGGGAACTTCTCGAACCCGTAGAGATGCGTAATCACGTCGAATACGTCTAGCGCCGCGGGTCCGGCTCGGACGAACATGCCCCTCCGTAAACGCCCCTGACCGCCAAGTCCCGCACGTCCGCTTCCTCCCGCCGCCGCCAGCGCTTACAATAGAGCGTCTGGAGACCCATCCCGTATCTCTCGGCGGGGCGAAGCCGTGCATATCTCGATCGCGTGCCCTCACTGTCAGACCCATTTCCAGGTCGATCCCGCGCTGCGCGGCCGCATGATGCGCTGCCCGAACGCGACGTGCCGCCAGGTCTTCGAGGTCCGCGAGGACGGCCCGCCGGCGTCCGCCGTGCCGGACTGGCGCAGCGCCCCGCCGCCGCGCCGTGACGACGGACCCGAGACGGCTCCCCCTCCGCCCGCGCCGCGCGAACCTTCGCCTCGGGCGGCCTCGTCGCGCCGCGCGCGCTCCTCCGAGGTCGTCGTGCCCGTCATCGAAGCGCTGCCGGTCGAGGAAGAGGCCGCCCCCCTCGCGGAGGCCGCGGTCGAAAAGCCCAAGGTCGTCTCGTTCGGGCCGACCGAGATGCCTCCCGGCGCCTGGGAGCCGCCGCCCGTGCGCGGCGCCGCGCCGCCTCCGCGCGCCCACGACACCGACGCCCACCACGTCCCCGCGGCGGCCGCGACCGCGACGGTCAAGAAGCGCCGTGCCCTGTGGATCATCACCGGCATCCTCACGGTCCTCTTCGGCGTCCTCGGCACGGCCGGCGGCGTCGTCTGGTACGTCCTGCGCGACACCGAGGAGAAGCTCGTCAAAAAGGCCGAAGACGACTACGCCGGCGGGCGCTATCACGAGGCCGCCGCGACCTACCGGACGATTCTCGACAAGTTCCCCGACAGCGGCAACGCCGACGACTACCGCTTCCTCCGCGAGCTGGCCGAGACGCGCGCCGCGGAGAGCGGCGCCGACGTCAAAGCCGGCCTCGACCTCGTCCTCGACTTCCTCGAAAGCCACAAGGACGACCCGCGAACGAAGCAGTACGGCAAGGACGTCGCCCAGACCGCCGTCAAGCTCATGCGCGAGGCCGCGAAGGGCGTCCTCGACAACCCGGCCGACCCGACCGCCAAGGCGACCGACGCGCGCGGCGTCGAGGTGGGCAAGCAGATCGACCGCGTCGACGCGGCCCTCGTCCCGCCCGAGGTCCGCGCGGAACTCGAGAAGGTCCGGGCCGAGGTCGACGAACGCCTGGCCGAGCAACAGCACCGCGAGAAGTTCCTCGGCCGACTGACGGACCTGAAGAAGCTCGCGTCCGCCGAGGGGGTCAAGCAGATGCACGAGGCGCTGCGCGTCGAGGCGGCGCGCGGCAAGGGCTTCGAGCGGGACGCGCGGGTCGTCGAGGCGGCCGGCGCCGTCTACGCCGCCCACCTCAACGGCGTCGCCTTCACCGCCGACCAGGTGCCGCTCGGCGACGTCCCCGCCGAGGACTACGAGCCGTCGCTCATCGTCCAGCCCTTGGTGCGCGGCCAGGCGGCGCCGCTGCCGGGCGACCGCATCGTCTTCGCCCTGGCGCGCGGCGTCCTGTACGCCCTGCGCCAGAGCGACGGCAGCGTCGTCTGGGCGCTGCGCGTCGGCGTCGACACGGCCAACCTGCCGATCCGCCTGCCGCCGCTCGGCGCCCGCCCCGAGATGGCCCTGATCCAGTCGGCCGACACGAAGACGCTGATCGCCCTCAACGCCCGCACCGGCGACCCGCTGTGGCGCTACCGCCTCGACTCGCCGCCGCTGGGCCGCCCCGTCGTCATCGACCGCCGCGCCTACGTCCCGACCTACGACGGCCAGGTCCACGAGATCGAGTTGGCCGAGGGCAACCTGCTCGGCCGCTACAAGCTCGGCCAGCGCCTGTCGCTCGGCGGCGCCCGCGCCGAGGGGACGCGCCTCATCTACTTCCCCGCCGACGACACCTGCGTTTACGTCCTCGACGTGGCCAACCGCCGCTGCCAGGGCATCCTTTACACCGACCACGCGGCCGGCTCGCTGCGCGGCGAGCCGATCGTCATTGTGCCCGAGGCCCCGCCCCTCGGTGCCCCCGCCAACCCCGACGCGCCGGGCTTCCTCGTGCTGAGCCAGACGAACGGCCTCGACGCCATGTTGCTGCGCACCTTCCGCCTGTCGCCGGCGGGGCCGCGCGCGCTGCCGGAAGCGATGGGGGCGAGTGGCGAGCCGCGCATGCGCGGCTGGTCGTGGTTCCCGCCGTACCGCGACGCGGAGAAGGTCCTCATGACCACCGACGCCGGCGAAGTCGGCCTGTTCGGCATCGTGCAGCCGCGCAACCAGGACGCGCCGCTGTTCCCGCTGGTGCGCCTCGGCGACACGCACCTGCCCGGCGTCGTCGAACTGTCCGGCGACGTGCCCGCGCGCGGCCGCGCCCAGGTCGTGTACGCCCTGGAAAACGACCTGTGGGTGCTGGCGCGCGGCGCCTTGCAGCGGCACGTCAAGGTGATCGACCGCGAACACGGGCCGAGGCTGGTGCCGCACCCGTCGTGGTCCGAGCCGCTGCGCGTCGGCTCGCCGCTGCACGAGAGCCAGAGGGACGAGGCCGGCACGACGCTGTTTGTGGTGACGCAGCCGACGAACCAGCACAACTGCCTGGCGACGGCGGTCGACGCGGAGACGGGGAAGCTCCACTGGCAGCGCCAGCTCGGCCTGGTCTGCCAGGGCGACCCGCTGGCGCTGGGCGGCGAAGTGCTGACGCTCGACCAGGGCGGCGCCCTGTTCGGCTTCGACCCGGCCCGACACGCCTCCGACAACGAGGGCCGGTGGCAGAGCGCCGGGCGCGGCCTGGCCGCGCCGCTGGCCGACACCGCGACGACGTCGCTGTTCCTGGTGCCGGCGCCGGACGGGCGGTCCGCCTACGAGATCGCCTGCCCCGACCCCGGCGCGGAGATCGTCATCCGCCACCACGTCGCGGGACGGCAGCAGATCCAGGCGGAGGTCAAGGTGAAAGGAGACGCGCGGTTGGCGGGGACGCCGGCAGTGGGCGCGGGCGCGATCCTCCTGCCGCTCGCCGACGGCCGCATGAAGCGCGTGCCGCTGCCGCTGGAAGGCGGCGCGACGCTCGCCGAGAGCGACCTGCTGCCGGCGCCCGACTGGCGCGAGGGCCATCACACCGCCGAGGCGCGCGGCCACTGCGCCTGGCTCGGCGGCAACGACTTCGTGACGACCAACGGCCGCGGCGGGCTGACGCACTGGCGCTTCGGCAAACTGCGGGAAACGATCCCGGCGGGAAGGACGGCGGGCGCGCCGACGCGCGACCTGGCGAGCCGCGTCGTCGCGGCGCCGCTGGTGCTGACGCGGGCGGGCGGGGCCGACCCGATTCGGCTGATCGTCGCCGACGCCGCCGGGACAATCCACCTGCTGGAAGGCGATTTATTCGCGCCCGCGCGCAAGTGGGACTTGCCCGGCAAGCTGACGTCGGGGCCGTTCCTGCGCGGCGGACAGGTCGGGTGTGTCGTCGACCGCCGCCGCCTGGTGTGGATCGACCCGCTCCGCGACGGCCTCGCCTGGCCGCCCTACGAGACGCCGGGGGAAGGGATCGTCGGCCAACCGCAGCTCGTCGACGGGCTGCTGGTGGTGGCGGACCTGTCGGGGCGCTTCGTCGGCCTCGACCCGCGGACGGGGAAGCCGCGCGGTCCGGGATACGTCCTCAAGGCGAACGTGGCTCCGGCGGCGAGCCCGGCGGCGTTCGGGGAAGGCCGGGCGTTCGCGCCGCTGACCGACGGGACCGTGCTGCTGCTGTCGACGGAACACCTGCGCCAGCCGCTGCGCGGCGTACCGGCGGCGTGGTGAGCGCGAGCGGAGCAGGCGGGGTGCGAGGGCGGGCGCCATGCAAACGGGGATCGACCCGAAAGTGGATTACGCTTACAAGAAGCTGTTCGGCACGGATGCCAACGGCGACCTGCTGCTCGAATTGCTCAACGCCGTTCTCCAGTTCCCCGAGGGCAAGCGCGTGAGAGAAGTCGCCCTCCGCAACCCGTTCAGCGACAAGGAATATGCCGAGGACAAGTCGTCCGTCCTCGACATCCGGGCCGCGGACCAGGCGGGCCGGCAGTACCACCTGGAGATGCAGGGCCTGGTCCCCTGGAGCTTCGACAAGCGCGTCGTCTACTACTGGGCGCGCTTCCACGGCCAGCAACTCCTCGAGGGCGACTACTACGAGACGATCCGCCCGTCATTCTCCCTCTGGTTCGTCAACGAAAGTTTCTTGCCCGGCGAGGCCCACCACCACAAGGTCCGGTTGTGGGACCACGAGCGCGGCGTGCTGCTGAGCAAGGATCTGGAGATCCACATTATCGAATTGCCGAAGTTCCGCCGCCCGCCCGAGGAGTGCTTGACAGCGCTGGACAAGTGGTGCTATTTCCTCAACAATGGCGAGGCGCTGGACGGCGAGCGGCTGCCGGCGTCTCTGGACATCGCTCCCATCCGTAAAGCCCTGGAGGTGCTGAAAGTGTTAGGCCACGACGAACGGGAACGCGATCGTTACGAGGCTCAACTCAGGGCCAGGCGGGACGCCGCCAGCCTCCTTCAAGACATGCTAACGGCCCGGGAACGGGGTTTGAACGAGGGGCGCGAGAAAGGCCTTGAGGAAGGGCGCGAGAAAGGCCTTGAGGAAGGGCGCGAGAAAGGCCTTGAGGAAGGGCGCGAGAAAGGCCTTGAGGAAGGGCGGCAGGAAGGGCGGCAGGAAGGGCGGCAGGAAGGGCGGCAGGAAGGGCGGCAGGAAGGGGAACTGATTGGTCGCATTCACGCCTACCAGCGCGTCACGAAGCAACCCCGCACTCCTCGGGACGAACTGCTGCGGCTGTCTGTCGAAGAACTGACCGCGCGGGCGGAGCAGATGGAGCGGCAACTGATTCCCGACGGCAACGGCGCCGCCTAGCATCGCGGCCGCCGCCGCGTCGCGCCCCGGAGTGCGGCAATGACAACGACGAAGGTCGCCAAGACGGCTCTGCTCGTGACGCTCCCCCTCGGCCTGGCGACGGCCCTCATCCTCGCCTACTTTGGCCCGTGGCGGCGCGGCGACTCGTCTCTCCCCGACGCGACCCCCGACGACCCGCGCCTCACCTTCGCCACGCCGTACCGCAACGTACGCCCGGAAGTGCGCTACATCGGCGACGCCGCTTGCGCCGCCTGTCACGCCAGTCACGCCGAGACGTACCGCCGCCATTCGATGGGGCGCTCCTTCGAGCCCGTCGCCCGCATCGCTTCGCGGCAGTCCTACGGCCGGGACGTCAACAACCCGTTCGAGGCCCTGGACCGCCGCTTCGTCGTCGAGCCGCACGGCGACCGGGTCGTCCACAAGCAGGTCTGGGGCGACGGCCGCGGCGGGACGGCGTGGGAGCTGGAGGCCGAGGTAAAGTACGCCATCGGCTCGGGCAGCCACGGCCGCTCCTACGTCGTCGAGCGCGACGGCTGGCTGACGCAGTCGCCCGTCAGCTGGTACGCGCAGAAGAACATCTGGGACCTCTCCCCCGGCTTCAATCCGATTCTCGCCGCCGGCCGGCGCGTCCAGCCCGAGTGCCTGTTCTGCCACTGCAATTACGCCGACCACGTCGAGCACACCGGCAACCGCTACCGCGCCCCGATCTTCTTCGGGGAGTCGATCGGCTGCGAGCGCTGCCACGGCCCCGGCGAGCTGCACGCGCGGCGGCGCGAGCGGGCCGAGGCGGTCGAAGGCGTCGATGACACCATCGTCAACCCGAAACGTCTCGAACCGGCGCTGCGCGAGGCCGTGTGCGAGCAGTGCCACCTGGAGGGGCAGGGGCGCGTCGTGCGCCGGGGCCGCCGCGTCTTCGACTACCGGCCGGGGCTGCCCTTGAACCTGTTCTGGTCGGTGTTCGTCAAGCGGGAAGACCCGAGCGAGGAGCACGAGGCCGTCAGCCAGGTGGAGCAGATGCACGCCAGCCGCTGCTTCGCCGGCAGCGCCGGCCGCATGGGCTGCACGTCCTGCCACAACCCGCACGAACTGCCGCCGCCGGCCACGAAGGCGGCCTACTACCGCCAGCGCTGCCTCGCCTGCCACGGCGAGGGGGATTGTCGTGAAACCCCGCCGGTGCGGCGGGCGAAGGACAACGACAGCTGCACGGCCTGCCACATGCCGCGTTTGCAGAGCGCCGATATCGTGCATACGGCGATCACCGACCACCGCGTCCTCCGCAAGCCGAAGCGGGCCGGCGCGGCGACACCTCCTCCCGCGCGCCCCGAAGGCGCCCGGATGCCCCTGGCGTACTTCCCCCCCGGCGCGGCGGCGGACGACGACCCGGAGGTGGCGCGCGACCTGGGTATCGCACTGACCGACCTGGCGCGGGGCATCCCGCAATTCCGCCAACCGCTGGCGCGCCTCGCCGTGCCGCCCCTGCGGGACGCGACGGGGCGGGCGCCGGACGACGTGGCGGCGCTGGAGGCGAAGGGCTTCGCCCTGTGGCAGCAGGAGAGCCCCGCCGAGGCACTGGAGGCGCTGGAGGCCGTGCTGGCGCGGGCGCCGACGCGCGAGGTCGCTCTGACCGACGCGGCCTACGTCGCTGAGGCGCTGAGCCGTTACGACAAGGCGTTCGCCTACTGGGAGCGGGCGCTGGCGGTCAACCCGTGGGACCTCGCCAACCAGTTGCAGATGGCGCGGCTGTGCGCCCAGCGCGCCCGCTGGGGCCGCGCCGCCGAGGCGTGCCGCGCGGCGCTGCGGCTGGAGCCGGGGAACGTCGCGACGCGCCGGCTGCTCATCACCTGCCTGATCCGCGACGGCGACGCCGCCGGGGCACGGAGTGAGTTCGACGCACTCCGGGCGGCGCGGCCCGATGACGCCGCGCTGGCGCGCTGGTACGAGGAGGAGCGCCGCCTCGCGCCGGGGAAGTGAGGCGTCGTGGGAGCATCATATAAGTTGGTGGGACAGGCGTTCCGTTCGGGCGGCCGCGCTTCCAGAACGTCTCCCCTTGTCCTTTTTCACTCCGGGAGAGGGCACGGATGTGGCACAGCTCGTGCGCCCCGTCTTCCCCCCCAACGCTTCCCCGCTCCTTTCAGACGCTGGCCCGCCACTGTCTTGCACGCGCTCTCCACCGCCCCGCTGCCGATGTGCCAGCCCTCTGCCAGGTACTCCGGATACCCCATCCGATGCACGTTATTGCCGAAGTACTCCTCCACCCGCGCCAACGGCTCCCGCGCCGCGCGCGGACAGCGCGGACCCCACTCCCACGCCCGCAACACCGCTGCACCGCAGCCTCGGACAGACGCCTGCCACTCATCTCGGCGAGGAGGCCGGCCCCCTTGTCGAAGCTGTCGGCGACGGCGCCGGCCAGGGCCGCCAGCCGCTCGACCGCCGGGGTGAGGCGACGTTCGGGCAGGCCGGCGTCCGTGTCGAAGGGGCGACGGGCCGCGGCCGCAGGCGCGGCAGGAGTAGGAGGCGCGACAGACAAGGATGGGGCCGAGCGGGCTCAGCGGCGTGCGCGCGCGTCCGCCGTGGAAGTCGGCGGCTTGTCCGCAGGCGGGGCAGGCGGTGGTGGCGCCGTCGTAGCCGTTTTTTTTCGCGCAGGTGCAGTTCCTAGGCGCGTCGGGCGATTTGGGGGGCGAGGTCGCGGAGTCGGAATTCGGTATCACCGAAGGGGGTGGCGTCGGTGGTGGCGACGAGTTGTCGTGCGCTCGGGAGGAGGAGATCGTCGCCGCCGTCGCGGAGGGCGTTGGCGAGGTCTTGGGCGAGGGCTTCTTGTTCGGGGCGGAGGGTGAGGGCCATGACGTCCTCCTTAAGCGAGGGGCGCGGTGGATTTCTTGACGAAACGCCGTCTGATCGCTCGGCGTACAGATTTCCCACCAACTTTCGAGACGCCCACCCCATCCCCGCCGCCGCCAGGATCTTTTCTTGACTCGGACCGGCGAGGTCGATTAGGATACGCCCTCTCGATGCGGGACAGGGACGTACCCCCGAGAGACGCACCCTGTCACTTCGCGAAGGAGTCGCGGCCTTTCGGAAACACGCCGCCTCGACTTCCGACCGAAGGATAGCCCCCGCGGGAGGAGAGAGTGAGTTCGTTCGCGCCCAATTTCCCCGTGGTCTTTAACTAAAGGAAGAGGAAAGGACCCACGCCGATGAGAAGGATGTCCGCACTGCTTGCCGGGCCCGCGCTGGCCCTGATGCTGATGGCCGGGCCTCGCGCCCGTGCCGACTACGCCTACAACTTCAGCCCGATCGATTTCCCGACGGTCTACTCCGACCACTCGGGAATGAGCATCAACATCAGCAACCAGCCCCAGGTCGGGCCGATCTCGACCGGCCTCGACACCAACGTCGTGGCCGCCACACTGAGCACGTTCATCAACACGGGCGTCACCGGGGCCGACACGTTCGGCACCGGCCAGCACGCGACGGTCGGCCTGACGATCATCGACGGCACCGACAACAAGACGGTGAATTTCGGCCTGAAATTCTCCGGCAACCTGTCGGCGACCAACTCGCAGATCACGGTCGCCCTCGACGGGCCGTCCAGCCGGACGCTGACCGTCAACGGCAACACCTACACGGCGTCGCTGAGCAGTATTGTCCCGCCGGGCGTCCCGGGCGCCATCCCCGGCTCCGTCGGCGGCACGATCTTCGCCGGCATCCACGTCGTCACCCCGCCCCCGCCGCCGGGCGGCGGCCCTCCCACGGGTAACGCGCCGGAACCGTCGACGATGGTGCTGTCGTGCCTCGGCCTGTCGATGCTCGGCGCCGCCGGCTGGCGGCGGCTGCGCGGCAAGGCCGCCTGATTCGGGCGAGCCGTCGGCGTCGCGCCCTCGGCTCACCGACTCCCCGCTTCCCTTTCGCGATCCGTGGGGCGGGACACCGTGGGGTGTCCCGCCCTACCTTCCGTACCTCCGTTGAGACGACCCTGCTGAGGACGCGCCCCCTGGAGGCCCTTCCCGCCGTCCCCATCTCGCCCCTCCGGGACCGCGTGACGGAACCCCACGGACGGAACCGTCCCTGACACCGACGGAACGACTAGCCATGAGACGATTGAACCTGCGCTTCACGCTCGGACTGCTCGGCCTCGCCGCCGCCCTGATCGGCGGAGTGTTCCTGACCCACCACTTGCAGAGCGGGCGTATCGCCCGTGCCCTGCTCGCCCAGGCCCGGTCCGCCGAGGACCAGGGGCGGGCCGCCGTCGCGATCAAGTACCTCAGCCGCTACCTCGAATTCGTCCCCGCCGACGTCGAGGAGCGCGCCCGCCTCGGCCGCCTGCTCGCCGCCAAGGACGTGGCGAAGACGCCGAAGGCCGTCGGCCGTGCCGTCCTCGTCCTCGAACAGGTCCTCGCCCGCGACCCCGACCGCCGCGAGGAGCGCCGCCTGCTGGTGCGCCTGGCCCTCGACGCGCGCGACCGCGAGCGCGCCGGCGAACATCTCAAAATCCTCGGCCGCTCCGCCGAGCCGGACGCCGAGGCCGAGGCGCTCCGCGGGCGCTACCACGAAATGCTGGGGCAGTACCCCGAGGCCGTCGCCGCCTACCGCAAGGCCGTCGGCTACGCCCCCGACCGCGTCGACAGCTATGTCGGCCTCGCCGCCCTGCTGCGCCGCCACCCCGCAAAGGGGCTCGAGCAACAGCAAGTCGAAGAAGCGGACCGGCTCATGGACGAGTTGGTCGCGAAGAACGCCGACTCGTTCCGCGCCTGCCTCGCCCGCTGGCGCTATCGCAAGGAGTATTCCGACCTCAAGACGAGGGAGAAGCGCGAACAGGCCGCCGGCGACGTGGGGCGGGCGGAGACGTTGGCGCCCGACGAAATCGATGTACTCGTCGCCGTCGCCGAACTGGCTCAGCTGAGCGGCGACATGAAGGGCGCTCGCGCAGCCCTGGATCGCGGCGCCGGACTTCACAAGGAGGCGGTGGCCCTCTACCGAGCCGGCGCCGCCGTGGAGATGGCGGCCGGCGAACGCAAGAGGGCGATCGAGTGGCTTGAGGACGCCCTGAAGAACCTACCGGAAGCGGAGCATTTCGAGTTTCAATGGTCGCTCGTCCACCTGCTGAGCGAGGCGGAGGACGCGAAATCATCCACGAAGGACCCGCAACGGGCGTCGGAAACGGATCTCGCGTCGGCCGAGCAGATCGTCGCGCGCCTGCGCCAGGGGACGGTGACCGCGTCCGCCGCCGACTACTTGCAGGGGCGCATCCTCGTCGCGCGTGCCCGCTGGTCGGAGGCGGCGCGGCTGCTGGAGCGGGCTTACCCGGAGCTGGAGGCGACGCCGAAAGTCGCGACCCAGATCGACGCCCTGCTGACGCGCTGCTACGCCGAGTTGGGCGACCCGGCGCGGCAGGCGACGGTCTGCGAGCGCCTCGTGAAGCGGGACCCGTCGTCCGCGCCCTACCGTCTCGCCCTCGCCGGCGCCGAGGCGGCGCTCGGGCGGATCGACTCCGCCCTCGACCACTATCGCGAGGCGCTGAACTTGCCCGACGCGCCGGCCGACGGGCGCGTGCAATTCGCGCGACTGCTGATCCAGCATGTCCGTCAGGTCGGCGGGGCGGGCGACTGGGACGAGGTGGACCAGGTGCTTCGCGCCGCCGAGCAGGCGAAGCCCGACATGGTCGAGGTGCCCTTGCTGCGGGCGGAGGCCCTGACGGCGCGGAATAAGTATGAGGACGCCGAACACGTCCTGGACGCCGCCTGCCGACAGGACGCGGCCTACGAAAAACCGCGCCTGCGGCTGGCGCTCGCCCTGCTGATCGACCGGCGCGGCGACGCCGCGCGGGCGCGACAGATCTTCGAGGAAGTGGAGAGAAAAAAGGGCGACTTCGCCGACCTGCGCGTCGCCCGCGCCCTGACGCTGGCGCGGCTCCCCGCCCCGGAAGCGGTCCCGGCCCTGACGCGACTGGGGCAAGGCGTCGAGGGCCTGAAGGCGGATGACCAGGCGCGCGTCTTGACGGCGCTGGCCGAGGCGCAAACGGCCGCCGGCGGCTTCCGCGAGGCGGAGGCCCTGTGGGCTCGACTCGCGCGGCTGCCGGGCAGCGATCACGACGTGCGGCTGCGCCTCGTCCAGTGCGAGTTGGCGACGCGGAACGGCAACGAGGCCGGTCTGACGCAAGCCCTGGAAGACCTGCGGCGCATCGAGGGCGGGGATGGGCCGGGCTGGTGCTTCGCCGAGGCGATGCGACAGGCGGCGCGCGCCCGCGCGGGCCAGGGGGGCGACCTGGCGAAGGCGCGGAGCCTGCTCGACCAGGCGGCGGCGCGTCGGCCCGGTTGGTCGGCCCTCGCTCTGGGCCGGGCGGAAATCGCGGAGGCGGAAGGGCGCCCGGAGCAGGCCATCGAGGAGTATCGCAAGGCCGTCCACGCCGGCGAGCGCGGCCCGCGCGTGGCGCGGCGCCTGGTCGAACTGCTCTACCGGCAGCAGCGCTACAAGGAGGCGGACGAGGAAGTGCGCCAACTCCTCCGGCAGGGGCCGGCGCCGCGCGGCTTGCAGGCCCTGGCGGCGGAAGTCTTTCTGCGCACCCAGGACCGCGACGAGGCGGCACGCCTCGCCGCCCGGGCCGTCCCCGCCGCGTCGACGAGTCCGCGCGACCAACTCTGGCTCGGCGTCGTCCTCGCCGTGAGCGGCAAGGACGAAGAGGCCGAACGGCACCTGCGCAAGGCCAAAGACCTCGGCGAGAACGACCCGGACACCTGGGTCACGCTGATCGAATTCCTGGCGTCGCGCGAGCGCTTCGCCGAGGCCGAGAAGCTGCTGGGGGAGGCGCGGGGTAAGCTGCCGGCCGACAAGGCGCCGCTGGCGCTGGCCCCGATCCACGAGGCCCTCGGCCGGCGTGAGGAGGCGGAGGCACATTACCGGACGGCGCTCCAGGCGCGGCCGGACGACGTCGCCGTCCTCCGTGGCGTGGCGAGTTTCTACCTGCGCACGCTGAGGCCGCAGGCGGCGGAGCCGCTGCTGCGGCGCGTCGCCGAGAAGAAGGTGCGGGCGTCGGACGAAGACGCCGCCTGGGCCAGGCTGGGCCTGGCGACGGCGCTGGCGTCGCGCGGCGACCTGGCGGGCTTCGAGGAAGCGATGCCCCTCGTCGGCCTCGCCTACGACGCGGACGGCCGGGTCGTCGAGAAGGCCGGGAGTGACGACGACATCGAGCGCCGCCGGGCGCGGGCGCGCGTCCTGGCGACCCGGCCGAGCCGCACACTTCGGACAATGGCGATTGCCCTACTCGAAGACCTGGGCAACCGCCAGGGGCTCGGCGACGGCGACCGCTACCTGCTGTCGCAGCTCCGCGAGGCGACGGATGACCTGCCGAAGGCCGTCGAGCAGCTGCGTCAGCTGGTGGCGACGCGCGGCCGCGAGCCGATGTACCTGGTCCGCCTCGCCCAGATGCTGTTGCGGCAGAGCAAGGCGTTCGAGGCGCGGCAGGTCGTCGAGCGGCTCGAAGAAATGGAGAAGGGACGGCAACTGAAGCCGGGGACGTTCGGCACGGTCGACCTGCGGGCTCGACTGCTGGAGGCGGCGGGCGACGGCGACAAGGCCGTGGTGCTGCTGCGCGACCACGTCGCCAGGGCGGATCGCCCCGAGGAGTTCCTGCTCCTGGTGCAGTCCCTGAATCGTCAGAAGCGGTACAAAGAGGCGGCGGAACTGTGCGAGCGCGCCTGGCAGGGCCGCTGCCCGGCGGAGATCGTGGCCGGCACGCACGTCGGCGTGCTGCAAGCGGGCCGGTTGACCGGCGAGCCGTTCGCGCGGGCGGAACGCCTGCTCGGCGAGGCGCTGGGCCAGAAGAAGGACTCGGCGGCGCTGCTGCTGGCGATGGCCGGCCTGAAGGGGCTGGCGGGGCACTTCGAGGAGGAAGAAACGCTGTATCGCCAGGTGTTGGCGGTCGACGCGCGGAACGTCGTCGCCCTGAACAACCTGGCATGGCTGCTGTCGCAGCGCGGCGGCAACGGGGCGGAGGCTCTACCGCTGATCGAGCGCGCCATCAAGGCGTTCGGCCCGACGCCGGACCTGCTCGACACGCGCGCCCTGGTCCACCTGTCGCTGAAGCAGGGCGAGCGGGCGCGGGCTGACCTGGAGACGTCGCTGGCCGACACGCCGTCGGCGGCGCGCTACTTCCACCTGGCGCGGGTCCACCAATTGGCCGGCAACGCCGAGGCGGCGACGGCCGCGTTGGAGAAGGCGCGGTCCCTGGGGCTGAAGCGCGGTCAGCTTCACCCCGTCGAGCAGGTCGCGTGCGCGCGGCTGCTGGAAGGAGTCGAGGAGAGGTAAACTCCGCTTGCGGTTTCGCGCTCTCCATTGCGAAGCCGCGAAGCGGCGGATGGAACCCCTGAGACACAGGCAACGGAGGACCCACGATGACCGTCCCCCTGGCAGCAGCGGCCGAATCCCTCGCTCAAGACTTGCAAGCCCGCATCGAGGCGCGGACCGCCCGCGTCGCCGTCGTCGGCCTCGGCTACGTCGGCCTCCCGCTCGCGGAGACCTTCGCCGCCGCCGGCTACCCCGTCCTCGGCTTCGACATCGACGTCGACAAGGTCGCCAAGCTCAACCGCGGCGAGAGCTACATCGGCCACATCTGCCCCGAGCGCGTGGCGGAACTGGTCGCGTCGGGCCGCTTCGAGGCGACCGCCGACGCCCGCCGCTTCCGCACCGCCGACGCCATCCTCATCTGCGTCCCCACCCCGCTTACCGCCGCGCGCGAGCCCGACCTCTCCTACATCGAGGAGACGGGACGGGCGATCCGGAAGCACCTGCGGCCCGGACAGCTCGTCGTCCTGGAAAGCACGACCTACCCCGGCACGACCGAGGAACTGCTGCTGCCGATCCTGGAGCAGTCGGGTCTGAAGGCGGGCAAGGACTTCTTCCTCGCCTACAGCCCGGAGCGCGAAGACCCCGGCAACCGCGATTTCGCCACGAAGAACATCCCCAAAGTCGTCGGCGGCATCGACGAGGCGAGTCAGTCGCTGGCTCTGGCGCTGTACGAGCCGGTCGTCGACGGCGTCGTCCCGGTGTCCGGCACGCGCGTCGCCGAGGCGTGTAAGATCCTCGAAAACACCTACCGGGCGGTGAACATCGCGCTGGTGAACGAGCTGAAGGTGGTGTTCGACCGGATGGGGATCGACGTGTGGGAGGTGATCGAGGCGGCGAAGACCAAGCCGTTCGGCTTCCACCCCTTCTACCCCGGACCCGGGCTCGGCGGACACTGCATCCCCATCGACCCCTTCTACCTCACCTGGGCAGCGCGGAAGTACGGCGTCCACACGCGCTTCATCGAACTGGCCGGCGAGGTGAACACGGCGATGCCGCACTACGTCGTCGAGCGGGTCGCCGAGGCGCTCAACGACGAGGGCAAGCCGGTCAAGGGGAGCAGCATTTGCGTCCTGGGCGTGGCGTATAAGAAAGACGTGGACGACCCGCGCGAGTCGCCGGCGTTCGAGATCATGGAGCTGTTGGAGAAGCGCGGTGCCGTCATTTCCTATAACGATCCGCACATCCCGCGGCTGCCGCGCATGCGCCACCACAGCATCCGCCAGGAGAGTCAGGAACTGACGCCGGAGTTCCTGACGGCGCAGGACTGCGTCGTCGTCGTGACCGACCACACGCGCTACGACTTCGCGGAGATCGTGCGGCACGCGACGCTGATCGTCGACACGCGCAACGCGACGGCGGGCTGCGCGCCGTCGGAGCGCTGCCGGGTCTGCAAGGCGTGAAACCGCGAGCGACCGGAGGATTTCCCACCATGAGCGTCCATCTCGTCACCGGCGGCGCCGGCTTCATCGGCTCGCACCTCGTCGAGGCGCTGCGGGCGCGCGGCCGCCGCGTGCGCGTCCTGGACAACTTCAGCACCGGCAGCCCGGCGAACCTCGCGGCGGTGCGCGACGATGTCGAAATCGTCGACGGCGATATCACCAACCCCGCGGAAGTCGCCGAGGCGATGCGCGACGTCGAAGTGGTCTTCCACCAGGCCGCGCTGGCGTCGGTGCCGCGCAGCGTCGCCGACCCGCTGGCGACGCACCGGGCCTGCGTCGACGGCACGCTCCACGTCCTGATGGCCGCGCGCGCCGCCGGGGCGCGGCGCGTCGTCTACGCCGCCTCCTCGAGCGCTTACGGCAACTCGCCGCGGCTGCCGAAGCGCGAGAGCGACCCGACGAATCCGCTGTCGCCCTACGCGGTCGCCAAGCTGGCCGGCGAGCAGTATTGCGCCGCCTTCACGAACGTCTACGGCCTGGAGACGGTGCGGCTGCGTTACTTCAACGTCTTCGGCCCGCGCCAGCCGCCCGACAGCCCCTACGCCGCCGTCATCCCGCGTTTCGTCCGCGCGATGCTCGCCGGCCGGAGCCCGCGCCTCCACGGCGACGGCCGGCAGTCGCGCGACTTCACCTACATCGACAACGTCGTCCGCGCGAATCTCCTCGCCGCCGAGGCTCCGGCCGCGAGCGGACACGTCTACAACGTCGCCTGCGGCGGACGCATCAGCCTCCTCGACCTGGTGGGACAACTCAACGCGCTGCTCGGCACCGACCTCGCTCCCGTCCATGAGGCGACGCGCGCCGGCGACGTGGCGCACAGCGAGGCCGACATCGCCCGCGCCCGCGCCGACCTCGGCTACGAGCCGCACGTCGATTTCGCGACCGGCCTGCGCCGCTGCGTCGCCTGGTATGGCGCTGAGGCCGGCGCCTTCGTCGGGGCGAGCAAGGAGTGAGGGAAAGACCGTGTTCCCTCGCACCACCCCGCTTTCTCGACGTGTTCTTCGCACTTTCTCGACGTTTTCTTGACCGATTCTCCGCGGGCGTGTAGCCTCCTCCCTGGAGGCTAGCGGCATGTTCCGACCGCGATTTTCCCTGACGGCCAGGGCGGCGAAAGCCTTGATGGCGATCGAGGCCGACCGCCAAGTGGTGGCAGCGCTGCCTCTCACGGCGCCGATGCTCGACGCGCTGCGGCGGACTGCCCGGCTGCTGTCGACGCACCTCTCGACGCGGATCGAAGGCAACCGGCTCACGGCAACTCAGGTGCGAGCGGTGGTCGAGGGCGAGGGAAACTTTCCCGGCCGCGAGCGCGACGAGGCCGAGGTGCGGCACTACTTCGACGCCCTGGGGCACGTCGAACGACTCGGCCGCGAGAGCGGGCGGCTGACCGAGAAGGAAGTCCGCGCGATTCACGGGCTCGTCATGACCGGGAAGCCCCGCCCCACCGCGTACCGCGACGGACAGAACGTCATCCGCGATTCACGCACGCAACGGATCGTGTACATGCCGCCGGAAGCGAAGGACGTGCCGGGGCTGATGCGGGACCTGGTGAGCTGGGTGAACGCCGCGCTCGCCGAGGGCGAACTGCCGGTCCCGGCGGCGGCCGCTCTCGCCCACTACCAGTTCGCCACTATCCACCCCTACTTCGACGGGAACGGGCGGACGGCCCGGCTGCTCACCACCCTGATCCTGCACCGGAGCGGCTACGGCCTGAACGGCATCTATTCGCTGGAGGAGTACTACGCCGCCGACCTGGCGGGCTACTACGCCGGGCTCGCGGTCGGCGAGAGCCACAACTACTACTTCGGCCGGGCGGAGGGAGACGTGACCCCGTTCGTCGAGTACTTCTGCGCCGGGATGGCGGACGCCTTCGGGAAGGTGCGGTCGCGGGCCGAGGAGGCGAACCGCCTGAGTCCACTCGACCAGACGCCTACCCTCCGAGCGCTTTCGCCCCAGCAGCGCCAGGCCCTCGGCCTCTTTTTGAGGGTCAAAATCGTCACCGCGAAAGACGTGGCCGGCTACTTCAAGTGTTCGCCCCGGTCGGCCGCCGGTCTTTGCGCGAAGTGGGTGACGGCCGGCTTCCTCGCGGTCGAGAACCCGTCCACGAAAGGCCGCAGCTATCGGCTGGCCGACGCTTACGAGTCGCTCGTGGCGAAGGAGGCCGGGCGGCCCGGTTTTCGGAGGTTGTAGGACTGCGGCCGTGTGGTTAGCATGAGTCGCGCCGGGCGAATGTCTCGTCCGGACGCACCCTCGAACGGCCCGGCGGTGTTTCTCATGTTCGGACGAAGTCTGCTCCTTTTCCTGGCGCTTATAGCGCTATTCGCCCCGTCCCCTCGCGCCTTGGCGGAGGGGACGCTCCCGAGCCGCCCCAACGTCGTCCTCGTCCTCACCGACGACCAGGGCTACGGCGACCTCGGCTGCCACGGCAACCCGGTCGTGAAAACGCCTCACCTCGACCGCCTGCACGCCGAGAGCGTTCGCTTCACCGACTTCCACGTCAGCCCGACCTGCGCCCCCACGCGGGCGGCCTTGCTGACCGGCCGCCACGAGTTTCGCTCCGGCGTGACGCACACGATCCTGGAGCGCGAGCGGCTGAGCCTGAAGGCGACGACCTACGCCGAGGTGCTGAAGTCGGCCGGCTACGCGACGGGCCTCTTCGGCAAGTGGCACCTCGGCGACGAGCCGGCCTACCAGCCCGGCCGGCGCGGCTTCGACGAGGTCTTCATCCACGGCGCCGGCGGCATTGGCCAGACCTACGCCGGCAGCTGCGGCGACGCGCCCGACAATTCCTACTTCAACCCCGCCGTCCTCCACAACGGCGTCTTCGAGAAGACCGAAGGCTACTGCACCGACGTCTTCTTCGACCGGGCCTTGAAGTGGATCGAGAGCCGCAAGGACAAGGGGCCGTTCTACGCCCACGTCGCCACCAACGCCCCGCACGCCCCGCTTCATTGCCCGGAGAAATATCAGAAGAAGTACGAAGGGCAGGTCGACCGTCCGGTCGCGGCCTTCTTCGGCATGATCTCGAACATCGACGACAATGTGGGTCGCTTGCTGGCGAAGCTGAAGGAGTGGAACCTGGAGCGCGACACGCTCGTCATCTTCATGACCGACAACGGCGGCACCGCCGGCGTGAAGGTCTACAACGCCGGCATGCGCGGCCAGAAGGTGACGCCGTACCTGGGCGGCACGCGCGTCCCCGCCTTCTTCCGCTGGCCGGGCGCCCTCACGCCGGGCGACGTCGGCGCGCTGACCGCGCACGTCGACGTCTTCCCGACGCTCGTCGAGCTCGCCGGGGCGAAGGCGCCGGCGGACGTAAAGGGCGACGGACGCAGCCTCGTGCCGCTGCTGAAAAACCGTGACGCCGCCTGGGACGACCGCGTCCTGTTCACCCACGTCGGCCGCTGGGACCGCGGCAAGGCGGCGGCGGCGAAATATGCCCTCTGCAGTGTCCGTAACACGCGCTTCCACCTCGTCAACGGCACGCGCGGCGAGCTGAAGTGGGAGCTGTTCGACGTGAAGAAGGATCCCGGCGAGAAGAAGAACGTCGCCGCCGACCATCTCGAGGTCGTGAAGGGATTGCTCGCCGCTTACGACGAGTGGTGGGAATCAGTGCTGCCGGACCTCATCAACGAGGACGCCGTGGGGCCGAAGGTCAACCCGTTCAAGGAGCTGTACTGGAAGCAGTTCGGCAAGCCGCGCTAGCGCTTCGAGACGGTTCGCGCGGCGCAAAACCCTTAATGAACTCTTAGAAAACCATGAAACGCACCCTGCCGGCCGCCCTCGTTCTCCTCGCCGCCCTCGGTTCGGCGCGCGCCGCCGAGCGCCCTCCCAACGTGCTGTTCCTCTTCTCCGACGACCAGCGCGCTGACACCATCGCCGCGCTGGGCAACGAACACGTCCGCACGCCGAACCTCGACCGCCTCACGCGCGAGGGGACGGCGTTCACGCGCGCTTACTGCATGGGCGCGCGCGACGGCGACGCCGTCTGCGTGCCGTCGCGCGCCATGCTCATGACGGGGCGGACCCTGTTCCGCATCGACCACGGCCTGCGGGGGCAGCCGTCCTGGCCGGAGGCGTTCGCCCAGGCCGGCTACCGCACGTTCATCACCGGCAAATGGCACAACGGGGCGCCGTCGCTGGTGCGCTGCTTCCAGGAAGGCAAAGCCGTCTTCGTCGGCGGCATGGGCGACCCGTACCGGCTGCCGGTATACGACCTCGCCGACGGCGGGTTGGGCGGGGGACGCTACAGCGGTAAGCACTCCGTCGAGCTGTTCGCCGACCGCGCCGCCGAGTTCGTGCGCGCCCAGAAGGGCGGCGACCGGCCGTTCCTCGCCTACGTCGCCCTCAACGCGCCGCACGACCCGCGCGTCGCCCCGAAGGAGTATCACGCGAAGTACGACCCGGCCCGCCTGCCGCTGCCCGCGAACTATCTGCCACAACACCCCTTCGACAACGGCGAGATGGTCTGCCGCGACGAATTGCTCGCCCCGTGGCCGCGCACCCCCGAGGTCGTTCGCCGCCACCTCGCCGACTATTACGCCTCCATCGAGTTCCTCGACGCCCAGGTCGGCCGCGTCCTCGACGCCCTGAAGGAGAGCGGGCGCTACGACAACACGCTCATCGTCTTCGCCAGCGACCACGGCCTGGCGATCGGCAGTCACGGGCTGTTCGGCAAGCAGAACGTGTACGAGCACTCGATGCGGGCGCCGCTGATCCTCGCCGGGCCGGGCGTGCCGAAGGGGAAGCGCTCCGAAGCCTTGTGCTATCTGCTCGACATCTACCCGACGCTCGGCGAGTTGGCGGAGGTCAAGGAGCCGCGAGGCAACGAGGGGAAGAGCCTGGTCCCGGTGATGGCCGGCAAGGCGGCGGGCGTCCGCGACGCGCTTCTCACGGCCTATTGCCAGGTGCAGCGCGCCGTCCGCGACGACCGCTGGAAGCTGATCGTCTACCCGCAAATCAACAAGTCGCAACTCTTCGACCTCCGCGCCGACCCCGCCGAGATGAAGGACCTGGCCAGCGACGCCGCCCACGCGGACGTGCTGAAGCGCATGACGGCCCTCTTGAAGACGGCGCAGCGAGAGGCGGGCGACGACCTGCCGCTGACGACGGACCGCCCCCGCCCGCTCGCGTTCGACTTCTCGAAGGTGAAGCCCCCGCGCCCCTGAGAGTTTGCCTCCCCTCTCCCCTTTGGGGAGAGGGGAGGCAGTGCGTCAGCGGCGCCGCGGCCGCTCGTCTTCGTAGTTTTGGGAGCGCAGCTCGTTGTTGTTGCTGTCGTAGCAGGCGAACTCCAGCGTCTCGGGGGCCGCGCCGAGGGTGCCGACGACCTGCACCGTGATGCCGCCGCCTTCCTCGAGTTTCGAGATCTCCTTGCGCTTCTTGTTCAGGAGGTACTGGGCCACGTCGTCGGCCACCTTGACGTGGATGCGGCTGACGCCCTCCCGGTGCGCCGCGAGTTGCAGCAGGCGCATCACCTCGATCGACATGCTCTCGCACGTCTTCACCTGCCCCGTGCTGAGGCAGTGCGGGCAGTCCTGGTAGACGCTCCGCTTCAGCGACGGGCGGATGCGCTGCCGCGTCATCTCGATGATGCCGAAGGCGCTCATGCGCAGCACCTTCGCCCGCGCCCGGTCGCGCTTGATCGCGTCCTTCATCGCCTTCTCGACGGCGCGCTTGTGCTTCTCGTCGCGCATGTCGATGAAGTCGTTGACGATCACGCCGCCGAGGTCGCGCAGCCGCAGCTGGCGGCCGATCTCCTTGGCCGCGTGCAGGTTCATCTGGTACGCCGTCTCCTCGGCGTTGTTGTCCGCGCGGAAGTTGCCGCTGTTGACGTCGATCGCCACCAGCGCCTCCGTCTGGTCGATGACGATCGAGCCGCCGTGCGGCAGTGGGACGTGGCGCTTCTGGATGCGCGTGATCTCGTCCTCGATGCCGTACTTGTGGAACAAGGGCTCCTTGCCCTCGTACAGCTTGATGCGGCTGGCGTAGCGCGGCATCACGATCTGCAGGAACTCCTGCGCGTGGCCGTGGGCCACCGGCTCGTCGACGAAGATCGCGTCGATGTCCTTGGTGAAGGTGTCGCGGATCGTCCGCGTAATCATGTCGCTTTCCTGGTAGATCTCGGCCGGCGCCTTGAGCTTGGTGATGCGCCGGACGACGACCTGCCACAGCCGCGACAGGTACGCCAGGTCGTTCTGCAACTCCGTCTTGTTGCGGTCGATGGCGGCGGTGCGGATGATGAAGCCGACGCCCTTCGGCGGCTTCAGCTCGTTGACGATCTCGCGCAGGCGGCGGCGCTGCTCGTCGTCCTGGATCTTGCGCGACACGCCGAGGCGGTTCAGGCTCGGCATCAGCACCAGGCAGCGGCCGGCAATGGAGATATACGTACTCAGGGTCGGCCCCTTGGTGCCGATGCCGTCCTTGATGACTTGGACGATGACCTCCTGGCCGCGCTTGAAGATGTCCTGGATGAGCGGCTTCGGCCGTCCCATGCCGGGGCGCCCGCCGCCCATGCGCCGGCCGCGCCGCCCGCGCGGCCCGCCGGGGCCGCGGTCGTCCCCGCGGTCGCCGGGGCCTCGCGCTCGGCCGCGCGGCCCGCCGCCCTCGTCCTCCTCGTCGAGGTCGTCCACGTCGAAGGAGTCGAGGCGGTCTTCCGCCATGTCCTCCGCCTGCTCGTCGTCGTCCTGCTCGGGCTCGTCGCGGCCGAAGGCTTCCTCCGGCTCGTCACGGCCGAACGCCTCCTCTTCCGGCTCCTCGGCGCGGGCCTCGTGGCGGCGCGGCGCTTCTTCCTCCTCCTTATGGTGCTGGCGCGGCTCGTGCCGCGCCGGGGCGGGCTCCTCCGCGCCCTCGCGGGGGAAGAAGAAGAGGTCGTCGTCGCCGAGCAGCGACGACTCGGGCGGCGGGGTGCCGTTGTCGTGTTCGTCGTCGTCCTCGGTGCGGCGCTCGGCGGACTCCATCAGGCGCGGCCGGTCGTCGGGCGGCGTGTCGTCGGCGGGCGCCTCGGGGGCGGCTTCCGCCTTGGGCTCTTCGCGCTTGCGGCGCGAGCCGCCGCGCGGGGCGGCGCGGCGCCTCTCCTTCGGCGCCTCGGCCGGGGGCGCCTCCTCGGCGGTCGGGGCCGGCGCGGCGTGCGGCGCTTCCGCCTCGGGCGGCGGCGTCACTTCGACGGCCGGGGCGGGCGGGGCCGCGACGTCCTCGTGCGGGGAGAACAGGTCGTCGCCGATGTCGTGCGGGAGATCGACCGGGGGCAGTTCCTCGTACACGTCCTCGCGGCGCCGCTCGCGCCGCTCCGGGCGGCGGTCGTCGCGCGCCGGGCGGTCCGGGCGGCGTCCCTGCGGGCCGCGGTCGCCGCCGCGATCACCGCCACGGCCACGGTCGCGATCCCTGTCGCGGCCACCGCCACTGCCGCCGCGACGGCCGCCCTGCGGACCGCCGCGGCCGCCGCCCTGTTCGATGTGCTTGTAGTAAGCGGGCTCGACGTCGGAGACGTGCAGGAAGCCGTTGCGGCCGACGCCGAAATCGACAAAGGCGGCCTGGATGCTCGGCTCGATGTTGACGATGCGGCCCTTGTAGATGTTGCCGACGTAGCTCTCGTGGCTGGTGCGTTCGACGTACAACTCCTCGAGGACGCCGTCCTCCAGGATGGCGATGCGGCACTCCTCGGGTTGGAGCACGTTAATGAGCATTTCTTTCTTCATGCGTTGTCCTATTTGCGGTCGCGGCTCCTAGCAGTGTTCAGTGTTCAGTGTTCAGTGTTCAGTG
>JBBROG010000121.1:0-24199 GCA_038229635.1 Gemmatales bacterium | reverse complement strand
CGCTGCACGGTCTTCAGCCCGGACGGCAAGACCCTGGCGACAGGGGGCGGTGACGAGGCCATCAAGCTGTGGGACGTCGCCAGCGGCACGAACACGGCCACGCTCAAGGGGCACCCCGACTGGGTCTATTCCGTGGCGTTCAGCCCCGACGGCAAGACCCTGGCGTCGGCGAGCGGGGACAAGAGCGTCAAGCTGTGGGACGTCGCCAGCGGCAGGAACCTTGCCACGCTGACCGGGCACGACCAGTGGGTCTGGTCGGTGGCGTTCAGCTCGGACGGCAAGACGCTGGCGTCCGGGAGCGCGGACAAGACAATCAAGCTCTGGGACATCCCCGCGACGGCAAAGGAGAAGTAGCGCCGGCCCGTTCGGGGGTGTCACGGCCACGGCCGTTTCCGTGATACCCCCACGCGCCCGGGACACCTTGCCACAAAGACAGGCCGCCCGAGGCCAAAAGAACAGGGGCCGGCTCTTTCAGAGGAAGAGCCGGCCCCGCCACTTTTCCTCGACGGCTCCTCATACACAAACCCGGTAAGACTGTCCGATTTGCCCGGTCATAACCCTCAGCCCGACTTCAGCTTCGAGCGGCCACGAACCGGACAGTCTTACCGGGTTTGTGTATCAGGCGAGAGCGTCATCCCGAGCAAGCCCTGCTTGTCGCTTCCTGACACCATCCGGGACCTGTTCCGACCCCGGCGCGGGCGGGTACAATGGAGATCGGGCGGCAACGTCGCGGGAGGCCTGTCGCAAATTGAGAATGAGGAATTGAGAATTGAGAAGGTACAAGGGAGATCGGGCGGCGACGTCGTGAGAGGCTCGCGCGCCGCACGGGGGTAGGGTCGGGGGCGGGAAAGGGAAGCGAGCGCCGGGAACGACTCACAGGCGCTCACGACTCACACTCCGACGAAAAGCCCGGAAAACGCAGGGAAAAGGGGCGCTGCGGGGTGTGAGCCGGCGTGAGTCACTCACGGCGCCCCGCCGTGACCGACCGAGTGAGAATCGGCGGCGTCGTGTACAACGGCCTGCCGGAAATGCCATTAAGTCTTGTTGACAAGCCCCTCACCGCGCTAGAGAATCCCCCCTGTGCCGTCGGGACGAGCCATGCCGGACCCCCTCCCGCCCTTCGGTTCTCGCTTCGGGTACAGGGGGCGGATAAGGGCGTCGCGCGGAGTCCCGGTGCCCTACTTTACTCACGAAGGAGAATGCAACGATGGGACGAGTGGCCAGAGAAGTGGTGGAGAAGGCCGGGATCAACGTCGAGCAGTTGCTCAAGAAGTTGGTCGCGGCGGCCGGCGCCGAGTTCACCACCTTCTACTACTACACCATCCTGCGGGTCGCCTCCATCGGCATGGAGGGCGAAGGGATGAAGGAGATCATCGAAGACGCCCGCATCGAGGACCGCAACCACTTCGAGGCGCTGGTGCCGCGCATCTATGAACTGGGCGGCGAGCTGCCCCGCGACATCCGCGCCTTCGCCGACCAGGCCGGCTGCCCCGACGCTTACCTGCCCGACAGCCTCAAGGGCGGCAAGACGCCCACCGGTTCCTCCCTCAAGGACCTGCTGACCGTCCTGGTCGAGGCCGAGCGCTGCGCCATCCGCACCTACAACGACATCTGCCAGTTCACCCAGGGCAAGGACCCGCGCACCTACGCCATCAGTTCGGCCATCCTCAACGAAGAGATCGAACACGAGGCGTGGTTCTCCGAGTTCCTGGGCGAAGGCCCCTCGGGACACTTCCGCCGGGGCAAGCCTGGCGCCTCGCCTTACGTGGCTCCGTTCATGACCGCCGACCACTGAGGCCGACGGCCGCGCCGTTGCCGGCCGGAGTGTCCTTGTCCCTCCCGGGTGAGTACACTCCGGCCGGCGACGGCGACCCCTCTGTCACCCGACGCTCTTCCGAGGAAACGATCGGTGTCCGCGGTTGGTGACGCTCTTCCCCCGGCGGGCTGGCGGCGGGTCCTGGCCGGCGCCGACCTCAAGCCCGGTTCGCTCGTCACGGCGGCCGTGGCGGGCGAGGCGGTGATCCTGGCGCGGCTGGAAGACGGGTCCGTGGCGGCGACGGCGGCCGTCTGCCCGCACCGCGGCGAAGACCTCTCCGGGGGCCGGGTCTACATGGGCGCCCTCGACTGCCCCTGGCACCACTACCTCTACGACCTGCGCACCGGCGAGAATCGCTATCCGCGTAACGTCTTTCCCGCCGACCTGGCCGCCCGCCTGGCGCCGCTGCCGCTCTACCCGGTCAAGGAAGTACAGGGGTGGATCTGGGTCGGCCCGCGGGAGGGCGATCCTTGACGCGCACCCAGCGCCAGATCGAAGCGCATCGCCTGGGGGACGCCGTCCTCCAGGTCCGGGACGAAGCCGGCCACCCCTGCATCGGCCGCCCCGTCTGGGTCGAACAGGAGACCCACGAGTTCCTGTTCGGTTGCGCCGTGCCGGACTGGGGCACACTTTCCCCCTCGGAAGGGACGCGCTACCGCGCCCGCTGGGAAGAGGTGTTCAACCGGCCGGAGCCCGAAGGGGACGCGCTTCGGGTCGAGGTGGGGGAGCGGGCTCCTCTGAGCGTTCTCCGCGGGGAACTCGACCGGCGAGCGGCGGCCGGCCTGCCGCTGGACGTTCACGTCGGCGGCCAGACCGTCGGGATGACCGACCGCGACGAACGGGAGAGCGCCCGCCGCGTGGCCGAGTTATACACCCTGTGCTTCGCCCATCCGTCCGTGCGGGGGATTTTCTGGCACGGCTTCCGGGACGGCGAGAAGGACGCCGCGGACGGCGGCTTGCTGCGCCGCGATCTCGCGCCGAAGCCCGCTCACCGCGTCCTCCGGAAGCTCGTCGGCGTCGTCTGGCACACGCGCGCCGCCGGCGCGAGCGACGCCGCGGGCCGGTTCCTCTTCCGCGGCTTCTTTGGCACTTACCGGGTCGTCGTGATGGCCGACGGGCGAGCGGCGAAAGTGGCTTCCTTCTCCTTGCGCCGCCAGCCAGACACGGCCGGCCCGTTTCTCCTCGAACTGTAGGCCCCGCGAGCCGAGCGGGGCCTAGCAGCGCGATACTCAAACGCGGCCATACCCTAACCACGAGGGGAGTTGGGTTTCACACCACAGACGATAATCCGCCATCGTCTGAAATGAGCGATAAGGGGCGTCGTCCAAAACCGGCTTGTAAGTCCGCACGAAGGCGTAGCGCAGGCGCACCGCCAGAGGACGGCGGGCGGCGGCCGCGAACTCTTCCAACCAGGCCCGTCGGTCGGCGTCAAGGGGAGGGGGATCGGCTGACACGACGACAAATCCTCCCATCCGGATCGGCTCTCATTCATTCCAAAGAGCGCCTAAAAGAACGAACCACAGAGGCACAGAGGCACAGAGAAGAAAATGCCGAGGACGGGAAAATCCTGAGCCATTCTGGTCCCTTTTCCTCTTCTCTCTGTGTCTCTGTGCCTCTGTGGTTCGTTCTTTTAGACACCCAAAGGACGGGCTCATTTCTTCGGCGCCGGCGTTTTCTGGAGCGGCTTGCCTTCGGCGTCGACCGGCCCGGCGGCGACCAGGACCATGTGCGCCGGGTCGAGGTACTTCTTCGCCGCCGCCTGCACGTCCGCCGACGTCACCGCCTTGATGCCCTTGATCTGGTCCTCGACGTAGTCGAAGCCGAGGCCGTTGCGCTCGACGTACAGCATCTGCCCCGCGACGCGGTCGTTCGTCGTGAAGCGGAACGGCAGGTTGTAGAGCAAGTACTGCTTGGCGTCCTCGACCTCCTTGTCGGTCGGCTTCTCGTCGCGGATGCGGTTCAGCTCCTCCAGGAACTGCTCCTTCACCTTGGCGAAGTTCTCCGGGTCGGTGCCGATGTAGCAGGTGAACAGCCCCGGCTCCTCCGTCGCCGACGACGAGATGTTCGCCGACACCGTGTACGCCAGCCCCTGGCGGTCGCGCAGCCGCGCCGACAGCCGGTCCGTGAAGCCGGGGCCGGTGCCGAGGACGTAGTCCATCACCAGCAGCTTGTAGTAGTCCGGCGTGTCGCGGCGCACGCCGGCGTGCCCCATGTAGAAGTGCAGCTGCGTCGCCTGCGGCATGGACACGATCTTGCTCGCGAACTCCTTCGGCATCGCCACCGCCGGCGTTTCCGGCTTCGCCAACTCCGCCTTCTCCCATTTCGCCGTCAGTTCGGCCACTTCCGCGACGATCGCCTTGGCGTCGAAGTCGCCGGCGAGGGCCACGACGGTGTTGTTCGGCACGAACACCTTCTTGTGGAAGGCGCGGCAGTCGTCCGGCGTCAGCGCCTCGATGGCCTTGCGCTTGCCGAACAGCGGACGGCCGAAGGGGTGTTTGCCGTAGGCCAGCTCGCGGTACAGCGTCAGGGCGCGGTTCTCCGGCTGCTGCTCGTTGTACTCGATGGTCGTCAGCAGCCGCGTCTTCTCGCGGGTGAACGCCTCCTTAGGGAAGGTCGGCTCCGTCAGGCACTCCAGCAGCAGCCCGAGGCCGAGCCGGCGGTCCGACGACAAGACCTTGACGCTGCCGCCGGAGGAGCTGAGCGCCAGCGCGCCGCCGACGTCCTCGATCAGCTCCGCGATCTGCGGCCCGGCGTGCTTCGCCGTCCCCTCCTGGAGCAGGTTGCCGGCCAGCACGGAGACGCCGGCCTTGTCCTCCGACTCGTGCAGGACGACGCGGCGGACGTTCGCCTCGGCGACGAAGATCGGCAGGCGGCGATTCTCGTGCAGCAGCAGCGTCAGGCCGTTCGGCAGCACGACGCGCTTCGTGTCCTTCAGCGTGAAGCCGCCCGCCGGGCCGTCGGCGGCGCGGTTGCGGCCCAACGTCCTCTGTGGCGCCGGACCTCGGGCGCCGGCCCCCTTCTTCTTCGGCACCGACCAGACGACGGCACGGCTGTCGGCGGCGAGGTACTTCGCGGCGACGCGCTGGACGTCCTTGGGCGTGACGGCCATGACGCGCGGCAGATAGCCCTTGACCCAGTCGAGGTCGGCGCTGGTGACGCCGCGGGCGATGCTGTCGGCGAGGCCGTGGACGCTCTCGCGCCCAAAGACGGCGTCGGCCAGCACCGACTGCTGGGCGCGGCGCACCTCGGCGTCGGCCGGCGGCTCGTCCTGCAAGCGCTTGATCTCCTTCAGCACCACGTTCTCGACGGCGGCGCGGTCCTTGTCCGGCAGCAGTTCGACCTGGACGCCGAACCAGCCGGGATAGCGCCCCGTCGAACTCGACGCGCTCACCGACGTGGCCACTTCGTCGCCTTCGACCATCTTCTTATAGAGTCGTCCCGTTCGCCCGCCGGTGAGCAGCGATTGCAGGACGTCGAGCACCGGGTCGTCGGGGTCGGTGATGCGCACCGTGTTGAACCCCATCAGCAGCCGCGGCGCGTCAAACTTCGACTCCATCTCCAGGCGCGCGGGCCGCTTGGTCTCGGCCTTCGGCAGCGGTTTGCGCTCGGGCAGCTTGCCGGCGGGGATGGCGCCGAAGTGCTTCTTGACGAGCTTCATGGCCTCGTCGGCGTCGAAGCCGCCGACGATGACGAGACTGGCGTTGTTGGGGTGATACCAGGTGTCGTAATGGGCTTTAATGACCTCGGCGTTCGCCGCCTTGACGTGGTCGCGCTCGCCGATGACGGGGTGGCCGTAGGGCGCCGCGGCGCCGAAGAGCAGCGGCAGAATCGCCTTGCCCTCCAGGTCCCACGGCTCGTCCTCGTTGCGGGCCAACTCGTTGATGACGGCGCCCTTCTCCTGTTGGAACTCGTGCTTGGCGTCGATGCGCAGGTTGCGCATGCGCTCGGCCTCGACTTCGAGGGCGACCGGCCAGCGGTCGGCGGCGAAGTCGAAGTGGTAGACGGTCATGTCCTCGGACGTGTAGGCGTTGTTGGCGCCGCCGTTGCGCAGCGTCAGCCGGTCGATGTCGCCGGGCATGATCTTGTCGGTGCCCTTGAACATCAGGTGTTCGAGGTAGTGCGACAGGCCGGTGGCGTCGAGGTTCTCGTCGGCGGAGCCGACCTTGTAGGCGACCATCGTCGTGACGACCGGCGAGCCGGGCACGGGCTTGAGGTAGACGCGCAGGCCGTTGGCGAGCGTCTCGGCGCGGATGCCCTCGTAGAGCGCCGCGGCCGCCTTGAGGGCGGCGTTCTCCGTCCGCTTGGCGTCCGCCGCGCGGGCCGGGGGCGCGGAGCCGAGCAGGCCGAGAATCAACACGGGGGCCAGCAGTCGCGGGCCGGGGGAAGAGTGCATGTCGCGTCCTCGACGAGAAGTGGTGGCCGGGGTGAGCCGCCGTGCCGCCCCGAAAGGAATAGTAGTCCCGGCGCGGCGCGGCGACCAGAGAGGTTAACGGCCGAATCGACTCGCGCCCCGAGGTCGCTGAAGTGAGGCACGCAAAAGAATGAGGAGGAGGCGTTACTTCTTGTCGGCCGACTTCTTCTCGACCTGCTTCGCGAGGTAGGCGGCGAATTCCTTCTTGTCAATCTTGCCGTCCTTGTTCGTGTCGATCTCGTCGAATTTGTCGGCGAACGGCGTCCCCTTCAGTTCGTCGCGCGTCAGCCGGCCGTCGGCGTCGCGGTCGAGGGCGTCGAAGTCCGGACCCGCCGGGGCCGCGCCGCCGGGCTTGCCGCCGCCCATCGCCATCATCCGCGCCACGCCCTTCCGCAACTCGTCCCTGTCGAGGTAGCCGTCCTTGTTGGCGTCGAGGCGGTCGAAGTTCTGCGCCAGCGGCCCCTTCGCCTCGTCCTTGCTGATCTTGCCGTCCTTGTTCGTGTCGAGGCGCGTCAGGAGGTCGTCGACGCGGCGCTCCACCTCGGCGCTCGGCTTATCTCCCGATTCGGGCTTCTTCGGCGCCTCCGGCTTGCCAGGCTTGGCGGCGCGGCGCAGCATCTTGTACAGCTCCTCGATCTCCGCCTTGTCGAGCTTGCCGTCGCCGTTGCGGTCGGCGCGCTCGAAGTGCCGCGCCACGAAGGGCGGCACCTCGTCCTTCGTCAGCACGCCGTCCTTGTTCTTGTCGAAGCGCTCCAGGAATTTCTCCGGGCCGATCTCAAGGAACCGAGCCAACTCGGGCGCGGCGGGCTTCTTCGGCGGGTCCTTGTCGTTGCCCTTGTCCTGCGCCGGCAGGCCGGGCGCAAGGGTCGCCGCGGCACCCACAATCAGCAGAGCGGTCAGGAGTCGAGACATGGCTTTTCCTCGTCGCGGACGGGAAGACGACGGGAATTCAACGCGCGCCGCCCCCGGAAGTTCCGCGGCCGGGGCGAATCAATAGTCGGTCAGCGACCGCGGCGGCAGCGCCACGCGCAGGGCGTTGACCACCGCGAGCACGTCGATCACTTCCTGCATCAGCGCCCCCGCGACCGGCGGCAGGACGCCCACGGCGGCGAGCCCCATGCCGACCACGCTCAGCGCCATCCCGCCGACGGCGCTTTGCAGCGCGATCGACCGCAGCCGCGCGCTGATGTGCAGGAACTCGTCGACCTTGGCCAGCGAGCTGTCCATGATGACGGCGCCCGCCGCCTCCGCCGTGACGTCGCTGTTCTGGCCGAAGGCGATGCCGACCGTCGCCGCCGTCAGCGCCGGGGCGTCGTTGATGCCGTCGCCGAGGAAGACCGTATTCGCCCGCGCCGTCTCCGCGCGGACGATCGCCAACTTTTGCTCCGGCGTTTGGCCGGCGCGCACCTCCGGGATGCCGACCTGCTCCGCGAGATAGCGTACCTCCGACTCGCGGTCGCCGGAGACGAGCATCACCCGGTCGAACTGATGCCGCGGTCCCAGGTGGCGGATGAACGGCGCCCCGTCCGCGCGCGGCGTGTCGCGGAAGCGGAAGGTCGCGGCGTAGCGCCCGTCCACGACGACGACGCACTCCAGCCCGTCGGACGGCGGCGCCAGCAGCGGTTCCACGTCCGGCTGCTGGGCGAGGAGCTTGGTGCGGCTGGTGACCTGCACGCGCCGGCCCTCGACGCGGCCGGTCAGTCCCTGCCCCAGCCGCTCGCCGACTTCGCCCGGCTCGTGGATCGGCACGCCCTCCTTGCGGGCCTCCTCCAGGATCGCGCCCGCCAGCGGGTGCTTCGAGTAGCGCTCCAGACTGGCGACCAGCGACAGAGTCGCCGCCCGGTCCGTGCCGTTCGCCGGCAGCACTTCGGTGAGGAGCGGGTTGCCGTAAGTCAGCGTGCCGGTCTTGTCGAAGATGGCGGTGCGGCAGGTCGTCACCTTCTCCAGCACGGCCGGATCCTTGATGATGATGCCGCGCCGCGCCGCCAGCGACACCGAGCCGATGATGGCCACGGGGATGGCGATCAGCAGCGGGCACGGCGTCGCGACGACGAGAACCGCCAGGAAGCGCGTCGGGTCGAAGGTCGCGGCCCAGGCGACGAGGGCGACCCCGACGGCGAGCGGCGTGTAGAAGGCGCCGAGCTGGTCGCCGAGGCGGCGCAGGCGCGGCCGGCTCTGCTCGGACGTCCGCATCACCTGCATGATCTTGGCGTAGCGCGAGTCGACCGCCAGCTTGTCGGCTCGGAGCGTCAGCGCCGCCTCGCCGTTGACGGCGCCCGACAGCACCGCCGAGCCCGGCGCCTTGGACATGTGGTACGGCTCGCCGGTCAGGTACGACTCGTCCATCGTGCCGCGCCCTTCCACGACCGTGCCGTCAATGGGGCAGATTTCGTGGGGAAAGACGACGAGCGTGTCGCCGACCGCCACCTGAGCCAGGGCCACGTCGACGACCGCGCCGTTGCCTTTGCGGTGGGCGACGGACGGCATCCGCCGGGCGAGCGCCTCCAGGACGGAGGAGGCGCTGCGCACGGCGTAGGCTTCCAGCGCCTCGCCGCCGGAGAGCATCAGGACGACGAGCGTTCCGGCCAGGTATTCCCCGAGCAGGACCGACGTGACGATGGAGATGCCGGCGAGCAGGTCGGAGCCGAACTCGCGGCGCAGCAGCTTCCGCAGCAGTTCGAGGACCAGCGGCCCGCCGCCGAGGACCAAGGCGACGATGAGCGGCACGTTGCTCCAGGGGAGGTGGAGGGCATAGCGCATCCCGAGATGGCAGCCGATCGCCGCCAGGGCCAGCCCGGCAATGACAACTTGCGCGCGGTTGGTGCCGGGGGCGTGTCCGTCGGCAGTCTCGGTCATGCAAGAGCCTCGTCGTGCGGGCGGTATCCCCTGCTTGTCATATGGATGCCGTCCCCGCGAGACGTCGTCGTGACGGACTCGTCACGGCGGAGGCGCGGGGACGACTCACACCGACTCACACCCCGACTCACACCCCACCGCGCTCGTTTTCCCTGCCTTTTCCGGGCTTTTCGTGGGGGTGTGAGTCGTGAGCGCCTGTGAGTCGTTCCCGGCGCTCGCTTCCCTTTCCCGCCCCCGAACCTGTCCACGCGGGCCTCCCGCGACGTCGTCGCCCGATCTCCCTTGTACCTTCTCAATTCTCAATTCCTCATTCTCAATTTGCGACAGGCCTCCCGCGACGTCGTCGCCCGATCTCCATTGTACCCGCGTGCGGCGGGGCCGGGAAAGGTCCCGGATGGTGTCAGAAAGGGACAGGTAGGACGTGCGCGGGATGACGCCGGGGCGGCGCGAAGGGCGGGGACAACCGCCGTGACCCCCTCGACGCGACGGTCGGCAAGGAGAACGAAGCCAGGGTTCCTGAATGCCCTTATCACGCTCCGGGCCGGGCCGAAAAAGATGGGCCAAACAAACGTGCCCGTCCCGAAGGCCATTAAGTTAAGGGCTTACTGATGAGTTTGGGATTGCGAAAACGCCTTATTTTCAGGCGTTCTCGAAGCCCCAACTCAGCCGTTACCCCCTTAACTTCATGGCCTTCGTGCCCGTCCCCTTTTCCGAGCCCCCTTTTCGGTCCGAGGGGATGGTCTGCGAACCGAGCCGGGCGCGATCGCCATTCTGGACGGCCTTCTCCCAGATGGCTGGCTGCGATATCATGATCCACGCCCCAGAAACAGGAGGTCCATCCGATGACGGTGACCATGAAAGAGCTTGGGATCGACCGACTGAGCCCTGAGCAGCAAGTCACCCTTGCGCTGGAGATCTGGGAAAACCTGGGGGACGCCCGTCCGTCAGCCCGACTGACTGCGGAGCAGCGCGCCGAACTGGCCCGGCGCGATGCTGAACTCGATACGAACCCGGCGATCAGCCTGACCTGGCAGCAAATCCGCGCGAGCGTGGAGGCCAAGCCGGGAGCTTGCCGCTGAACTTCCACCCGGCGGTGCGCGACGAGATCGACGACGCGCACGACTGGTACGAACAGCGGCGTTCGGGGCTGGGCGCGGATTTCCTGGATGAGGTCGAACGGGTGCTTGCGGACATCACGGCCAGCCCGGCCCGCTACGGGTTCGCGGACACGGACATCCGTGAGGGGTTGTTGACCCGATTCCCGTATGCGATCTACTACCGCGTGTTGACTGACCGAATCCGCGTGCTGGCCGTCTACCATACCTCCCGCGATCCGGCGGGCGCTCTCTTCACTCCCTGTCTTATCCTAGGTTTCCTCCCTCCGGCGTCGTTCGGCCACCCTTGACCCGATACTACAGCAGTTCGGCGATCGGCGTCGGATCTTCCAGCACCGGCGCCGGCCGGCCGCTCGGCTCGAGAAGGTGCAGCTTCGGGTCGATGCCGAGCACCTGGTAGATGGTCGCGTGGACGTTCGACGGCGTCACCGGCCGCGTCGTCGGCCGGGTGCCAAGGCGGTCGGTCGAGCCGACGACCTGGCCGCCCTTCACGCCGCCGCCGCCCATCAGGCAGAACATCGAATGGCCCCAGTGGTCGCGGCCCGGCGTCCCCTTGCTCCCCGCGGGTCCGCCGTTGCCGCCGTCGTTCATCTTCGGCGTCCGGCTGAACTCGCCGCACAGCACCACCAGCGTCGTCTCCAACAGGCCGCGCTCGTCGAGGTCGCGGAACAGCGCCGCCACGGCACTATCCACCCTCGGCAGGTAGTTTTCCATGCCCGCCTTCAGGTCCCAGTGGTGGTCCCAGCCGCCGAAGTGGACGGTGACGAACGTGCTGCCGGCCTCGACGAGGCGACGCGCCAGCAGCGTGCTCTGCCCCCAGTTGTGCCGGCCGTACTGGTCGCGCAGCCGCGGATCCTCCTTGTTGACGTCGAACGCCCGCCGCGCCGCCGCGCCGCTCACGAACTCGAACGCCTCCCGCGAGAAGCGGTCGATGGCCCGCGTCTCCGGCAGGGCGTCGAACACGCGGCGCGCGCCGTCGAAGTGCTGACGGAGGGAGCGGCGGTCCTCGAGCCGATCGAGGGTCAGCCCCGACGCGAGGTTCAGGTTCTGCACGCCGAACGAGGGACTATTCGGGTCGCCGCCGGTGGCGAAGGGGTTGTACTGCGTCCCGAGCATGTGGCCGCCGAAGTAGCCGGGGTTGAGGCCGATGCTGGAGGCGTAGGGGACGGCGACGTAGGCCGGCAGGCCGCGGCGGCGGGCGCCGACCTCGCGGGCGACGACGGCGCCGATGCCGGGGAACTTCTGCTCGGTGTTGGCACCGCTGACGGCCTTGTCCTGGGCCGTCAACATGCGGTGCCCGCCGGCGAAGTGGTCGCCGGTGTCATGGTGCAGCGAACGAATCATCGAGAACTTGTCCGCGACCTTGGCCTGCTTCGGGAACAGCTCCGTGACGTCGAAGCCGGGGACGTTGGTGCGGATCGGCTTCCAGAGGCCGCGGTACTCGGCCGGGGCGTCGGGCTTCAGGTCGTACAGGTCGAGGTGGCTCGGCCCGCCGTCGAGCCAAAGGAGGATGACGGAGGTACTCTTAGACGGCCCCGACGGGTCCGCCGACTGCTCCTTGGCGCGGAGGAGTTGCGGCAGGCCGACGGCGGCCATGCCGGCGACGCCGAGTTGGAGGAAACTGCGGCGATTCAGGCCGTCGCAGTAGCGATTCGCGCCGCCGAGGTCGAGACGAAACATCGGAGTGCCTCCCGGGCTGATGAGTACCCTGTCACGCGGCGCCCGCCGCGGTGTGCGGGCGCCGTCTCAATGCTACCATCGGCCCCGAGGGAATCCAGCGACGTCGGCCGTCGTTCGGGAGGGGGCAAGGCGCCGCGTCACAGGTCGAGGAACAATGGTCGGTTGGGCGGCGACGATGTGGCCGACCGCCTCCAGGAGCAGGCGGCGGAGGAACTCGGCGGCCGTGGGGGTGAAGCCTTCGTCGAGGCTCTGCGCGGCCAGGCCGTCGGGGGCGACGGCAAGGGCGAGGTCGTCGAGGGTGGCGTGGGGGTTGTCCCGCCGGGTGAAGACGAGCCCCTGGGCGAAGGAGGGTCCGGAGAGTTGGCGCTGGCGGCGGATCAGGCCGGTGTCGGCGGCCAGCTGCTGGGCGGTGGTGGTAAAGAGGGTTTGCAAGGTGTCGGCGAGCTGTGCCACGGTGGCGGCCACGGGAAGCTCCTGGGTCGGATGGGGTCTGGTAAACACCATCTTACGCAGGAGCTTTCTCGTTGTTACCGCTTAACCTGATGCCGAGGGGGTGCGCGAGGACGCGACCCGCGCACCCCCGGACAACATTAATTCTTCGGCTTCGCCGGTTTCGCCGGCGCCGGGGCCTTCGGCCAGTCGTCGGTGCGGAACGGCGACGCGGGCAGGCCGGCCTTGTTCCACAGGTTGACCACGGGGTAGTTCGCCCAGCCGAAGCGCACGGCGGCCGGCTTCTCGACCTCCTTACTCGTGACGACGACGGTGTCGCCCTGGATTTCCGCCTCGGCGTTGTGGAACTTGTGGTCCGCGCCGGCGACGGTGAAGCCGGTCAGCGGGCCGTCCTTGGCGACCAGCCCGCCGCCTGGGTGCGCGAAGTGCAGCACCGCCTTGTTGCCCTCGACGGCCATCTTCTCGTAAAGCGGCCCGGAATATTCGATCTTCCGGCCGTAGACCGTCCCCAGCGCCGCCAGGGCGAGGCGGTGGCCGACCGGCTCCTTCTGCTTGGGGTGGATGTCCGTCTCGTTGCCGACGTCGGTGATGACGGCCATCGCCGTGTGCTTGAGCGTGCGAGCCGTGTGCAGCTGGGCGTCGCGCAGGTGCGCCCAGTCGGTGTCGGCCGGCTCCTTGTTGATGGCCTGGAACGGGGCGAGCTGCACGAACAGGAAGGGGAAGTCGCCCTGCTTCCAGTCGTCGCGCCAGTTCCGGATCATCAGCGGGAAGCCGGTGCGGTAGAGCGCGGCGCGGCCGGCGTTCGACTCGCCCTGGTACCAAATGGCGCCCTTGATGGCGTAGGGAATCAGCGGGGCGATCATGCCGTTGTAGAGCTGCGTTTGGCCTTTGTGATGTCCCTTGTGTTCGGGATGGGCGTCCAGCACCTTCTGGCTGGTCCACTGCTCCGAGGCGGTGCCGCCCCAGGACGTGTGGATGATGCCGACGGGGACTTCGAGCGCCTTCTGAAGGTCCTTGCCGAAGTGGTAGGCGACGGCGGAGAACCGGCCGACGGTGTCGGGGCCGCATTCGAGCCACTTGCCGTTGGAGTCGTCGACCGGCACGGTCGTCTGCGGCTCGTTGGCGGCCGTCTTCTTGACGGTGAAGAGGCGAAGCAGTGGGTTCTTCGACGCGGCCTTGACGCCGGCGGCGTCGTGGCTGGCGTTGACCGACCACTCCATGTTCGACTGGCCGCTGGCGACCCAGACCTCGCCGACGTAGACGTCCTTGACCGTGATTTCATTCTTGCCCTTCACCGTGAGCGTGAAAGGACCACCGGCCCGGAGGACGGCCGGGATGATGTCAAAGCGCCACTTGCCGTCCTTGTCGGACGTCGTCTTGCCGTCCACGCTCCCGGCCGCCGTCGTGAACTCCACCCTCACCGGCTCGTCCGGCTCGGCCGTGCCCCAAACGGGACACTTCACGCCCTGCTGGAGGACCATGCCGTCCGAGAACAGCGGGTGCAGCTTGACCTCCGCCCGTGCCGCCGGGGCCGACAGGCCCAGCGCCAGGGCGGCGAGGAAAACGAATCTCCGCATGGTGCGACTCTCCGGTTAGATGCCGTAGAACTTGACCGCGTTGTCGTGGAACAGCTTCCTTTGCTCCTCTTCTTTGCGGCCCTTGACGATGCTCTGGAGCGCCCCGACCCACTGCTTGTAGGTGGCGGCCAGCGTGCAGACCGGCCAGTCGCCGGCGAACATCACGCGGTCCGGGCCGAAGACGTCCATCGTGTGGTTGACGATGGGCGCCAGGTCGTCCGCCGTCCACGCCCCCGGCGTCGCCGCCGCGACGATGCCCGAAACCTTCACGACCACGTTCTTGCGCCTCGCCACCTCCGCGATGTCCTTTTGCCATTGCGTGCGGTCCTTCGCCCGGACGTCGCCGTTGCCGCAGTGGTCGAGGACGAAGCGCGTGTCGGGGCACTGGTCGATCAGCTTCGCCCCGTCGAGCAGTTCGCCGGGGCGCATGCACAGGTCGAAGCTCATGCCCATGTCGCCGAGCAGGCGGACGCTCTTGACGAACTGTTCCTGGAGGCAGTATCCGGCCTTGGTGCCGTCGCCGTGCAGCACCTGGCGGACGCCTTGGACGTGCTTGTTGCCCTTGAAGCGGGCGATGTACTTCGCGAAGCCTTCCGACGCCGGCCGGCCGGAGATGACGGCGCCGGCCATCTTCGACTCGGGTTTGGCGCACAGGGCGAGGACGTAATCGGCCTCGGCATCCTGCTGCGCCGGGTCGACGTCCACCTCCATGTAGACGGTCTTGACGACGTTCAGCCCTTCGGTGGCCTTGCGGTAGTCGTCGAGGAGGTAGCTGCGGGCGAGCGGGGCGCCTTCCTTGACCCAGGGGAGCTTGAACTTGCTCAGGTCCCAGAGATGCTGGTGCGGGTCGACGATGGGGGTCACGGCGGCGTCCTTCTCGGCCACGGCGGCGGCGCCTGCCGCGGCCACGGAAGCGGCGGCGAGGAATTCTCGGCGGTTCATGGGGTAGGCCCTCCGGTTGGCGGCATTCTAGCCGCCAACGCCGTCGCTCGAAAGGGGCGGGCGATTTCTTTTTCCCGAGAGGACGCGCTTCCTACAATGACGCCCTGACGCGCCGCCCGCGGTCGGGCGGCGCGCTTGCCACGCCCGCGCGGACCATCACCATGTTCACTCTCAGCGCCTTCGCCGACGAAATCTCGCCCGACCCGCAAGAACAGATCGACGTCCTGACGTCGTGCGGCGTCCGCCACATCGAGTTCCGCTCGATCCTGAAGACGAACGTCCTCGACCTCACCGACCTGCAAATCCGGGAATTCAAGGCGCTGCTCGACAAGCACGGCTTCAAGCTCAGCGCTATCGGCTCGCCGATCGGGAAGATCAAGATCGACGCGCCGTTCGAGCCGCACCTGGAGCGATTCAAGCGGGCCGTCGAGTTGTGCCGGGTCTTCGACACGCCGAACATCCGCGTTTTCAGCTACTACAAGGCCGACGCCGGCGACTGGGACGACTGGCGCCGCGAGGTGCTCGACCGCACCTGGCAAAAGGTGGCGCTCGCCGAGAAGGCCGGCGTCCGGCTGCTGCACGAGAACGAGCACGGCATCTACGGCGACGCCCCGGAGCGCGTCCGCGACCTGATGGAGACAGTGCAGGCGCAGGCGGGCGACCAACACTTCGTCGCGGTCTACGACCCGGCCAACTACGTCTTCGGCGGCTTTGACCCATGGGAGGGCTGGGAGCTGACGAAGGAGTACACGCAACACTTCCACGTCAAGGACTGGTCGGCCGGCGAGAAGCACGGGCGCCTCCCCGGCGAGGGGCAAGGGCGCATCGAAGAGGTCATGGCCGAGGCGGTCGCGACGGACTACGACGGCTTCGCGACGATGGAGCCGCACCTCCTCGGCGGCGGGCCGACCGGCGGCGTCACCGGGCCGGAACTGTTCCCCAAGGCGGTCGCGGCGTACAAGAAAATTCTGGACAAGGTCGGGGCGCAGTACCGGTGAGCAAACTGACGACGGTCCACGTCCGCATCAACGACGCCGCCACGGGAAAGCCGACGCCGGTGCGCCTGCGCATCACCGACGCGGCGGGGGACTATTATCCGCCTTTGGGGCGCCTCTCGGGATTCGCGCTGGGGACGTGGGGCGAGGACGTCGGCGGGAATCTGCTGTGGGGCGGCAAGGAATACGCCTTCGTTGACGGGACGTGTGAGGTCCCGCTCCCGGCCGGTCCTCTCCTCGTCGAGGCGAGCAAGGGGCCGGAATATTTGCCGCTGCGCCAGGAGGTTTCTCTGCCGGCCGGGAAGCTCGCCCTGCGCCTGAGCATCGGCCGCTGGATCAACCTGCGCGAGCAAGGCTGGTATTCCGGAGATACCTGGGTCCACATGACGCCTCACGCGGCGCTGCTGGAGGCAGGCGCCGAAGACGTCGCCGTCGTGAACGTGCTGGCCTTTGAAAGTTACGTGCTCGGCGCGGAAGGGCGGCAGTATCCCGCGATCCACGACATCCTGGCCTTCAGCGGGCAGCGCCCGGCCCTGGAGATGCCGGGGCATATGGTCGTCGTCAACACGTTGAACACGCATCCGGTCCTCGGCCGGCTGGCTCTGCTCAACTGCCACCGCGTCGTCCACCCGCTCGCCTTCGGCGGGCCGGACGGCGAGGACGACTGGGCGCTCGACGAATGGTGCGGCCAGTGCCACCGCAAAGGCGGGCTGGTCGTCGGACAGTTCTTCGCGGGAACCCACCACGGCGAATTGCTGGCCAACCTTGTCCACGGCAAGATCGACGCGCTCGAGCCGGATTCGGAGTTCGAGAACCCGGAAAGCGGCGAATCGGAACTCGACGAGTGGTATCGGCTCCTCGACTGCGGGATTCGCGTCCCGTTCGTCCGCGGCAGTTTGAAGTACAGCAACCTCTCTCCTCTCGGGCTGCGGCGCACTTACGCGCGGCTGAGGCCCGGCGAGGAGTTCTCTTACAAGACCTGGATCGAGGCGATCCGCGCCGGGCGGACGTTCGTGACGAACGGGCCGCTCCTGTCGTTCACCGTCAACGGCGAAGACCCCGGCGCGGTGCTGGACCTGCCCGGAACGAACGCCGTCGTCCGGGCGCGGGCCGAGGTGCGAAGCCTGCTGCCGTTCGACCGTGTCGAGGTCGTCGCCAACGGCCAAATCGTCGGCAGCGCTCGCGGCACCGGCCATCCCGCGTCGGCGACGGTCGAAACCGAGGTCGTCTTGCCGCGGGGAGGGTGGCTGATGGCACGGTGCGTCGGGTCTCTCGACGCCGCGGAGGACGAGTGGGCCGGCGCCTGGAGTTCCCCCGTTTACGTCGAGGTGGACGGCAAGCCGCGCCCGGCCGACCCCGCCGCCGTCGCCCACTTCGCCGCCTGCCTCGGCCAGACGCTCGATTGGGTGATGCGGGAGGCACGTTGTCCGACGCCGCGCGACCGCGAGCGCCTGGCCGAGGTCATCCGCACCGCCCTCGACAAATTGCGCACTCTGACGGTCCGCTGAGCGGCGGCGTCATCCCGACCATCGGCTTCCGCTTCGCGCGGGCGGGCCGTCCGTTCGGCTCTAGGCGGGAGGGGGCGAGGAGTCGGCGCGCAGGCGTTCCATTAGCTGACGAATCTCCTCCGGCGTCAGCCCCTTGAGTCGCTCCTCCGGCGACAGCCCCTTGAGCCGCTCCTCGGCGGGCAGCCCCTTGAGCCGCTCCTCGGCGGGCAGCCCCTTGAGCCGCTCCTCCGGCGACAGCCCCTTGAGCCGCTCCTCGGGGCTCAACTCGTTGACGAAGTCCCGCCGGAAGTCCTTGGCCGTGTACCCCATCTCAACGCCCTCCCCTTCATAGCGGTCCAACAACTGTCCCAGCAGCGTACTCGTCTCCCCGGAGACGGGGCGGAAATGGCTCACCCCGTAGCGGACCTGCTCCGGCAGCGCGCTGAACAGGTGTAAGAATGCATTATGCGCGCTCAGCGGCAGCTGATGCAACACCACGACGCGGACCACGTCCACCGCCCAACGGCAGCGATACACGCCCGCGTTGACCTCCTCCAGCGGCACCTGAGCCGCCAGGTCGCGCGGGTAGCGCGCGCACACGGCGAACAGATGGAATTCCTCCTCCGAAAGGAGTTGCTTCGGTGACGGGCTGACCTGCTTGCGGTAGTTGACGTAGTGCCCCAGCAATTCCTTCAGCGCCCAGGCGTCGAGGGGCTCCTGGAAGGATTTGAAGGTGATGAGGTTGTGCGCGGCCAGCTCGGTGAGGCCGTCCGGCAGCGGGCGCGGGCACTCCCCCGGCCCCTTGCGCACGATGACGATGTCGAGGAGCTGTTTCTTCAGCGACAGATCCTTCTCGACCTCGACCTCGAACGGGCAGCCGGTGAAAAAGTCGGTCAGGATGACGCCGAACAGGCGGTGCCAGCTCCGCGACGAGTCCGCTTCCTCGGCCATCGCTCACGCCCCTTCCAGGTCGGTGTCGCGCAGGTCGGTCAGGAACATGTGCCCCGGCTTGTGCGTGATGAGCAGCGGCGGCCGCACCGTCATCGCGACCGCCTGCGGCGTCACGCCGCACGCCCAGAACACCGGCACCTCGCCCGGACGGACCTCGACCGGGTCGCCGAAATCGGGACGAGTGAGGTCGCGGATGCCGAGGGCTTCCGGGTCGCCGAAGTGGACCGGCACGCCGTGCGCCCGCGGAAAACGCGCGCAGACTTCGACCGCCTTGACTGCCTGCGCCGGTGACAGCGGCCGCATCGACACGACCATCGGCCCGTGAAACACGCCCGCCGGGCGGCAGGCGATGTCGGTGCGGTACATCGGCACGTTGCGACCCATTTCGAGGTGGCGCACCGGCACGCCGGCCTGGAGCAGGGCGCTCTCGAAGGTGAACGAGCAGCCGAGGAGGAAGCCGACGAGGTCGGACTTCCAGTACGCCGTCAGGTCGCGCGGCTCGTCGGTCAGCGTGCCGTCGCGGAAGACGCGGTAGCAGGGCACGTCGGTGCGCAGGTCGGCGCCGGCGGCGACGAGCCTCGGCTCGGCGTCGCCCGCCTCGGTGACGTCGAGCAGCGGACACGGCTTGGGGTTGCGCTGGCAGAAGAGGAGGAAGTCGAAGGCGAGGTCGCGCGGCACGACGACGAGGTTCGCCTGAACGTAGCCCAGCGCCAGCCCCGGCGTCGGGCCGGTCAGCGCGCCGGAGCGCGCGGCCCGGCGCACGTCGGCACCCGTCGCGTGTCGCAAGTCCGTCATGGATGGCTCCTCACAGCGACTCACACCCCGACTCACAGGTCCCACAAGCCGTAAGCCTTTATCCGCCAAGGTGCTTCGGCCGGCCTGTGACGTGTGAGCGCTGTGAGTCACTCGCGCCGGATTTTCGTCACAGGCTTTGCCGCGCTCCCGCGCCGGCAAGGCCGCGTCTATTCTACGCGGCAGCGGCCGGGGAGGATTCGTCCCCAGTAGTGCCAGGGAGTGACAGGAAAGGACAGACCGCCCCGGACCCGTTGGCACCAACGTAACGCCCGCGTTGCGTGTGCGGCTCGGGCAGGCGAACGGACGGCTCCCCGCCTGATCCCGCCCTTTTCTCCCCACGTTTCCTCGGGTAGGATGCTTGTCGAGATTGAGGCCGCGCGGCGTCGGCACCCGTGGCGTTTTTCACGGCGGAAAGGCGGAAGGAGGTGTCAGTTGGCGAACAACCGATCTCGCGCGATCCTGTACGGTTTGAAGCTCGGCGCTTTAACGGTCCTCGCGATCATCGTGGTTCATGGCCTCCGTAAAGGCTGGGACGAACTCTCGGAAACCGGGTATTGGGTCGAGAAGGCGGTCCTATTTGTTATCATGGCGGTTGTTTTTGCCGTCTTTGCCTCCTCCCGGCGCCCGGACGGTACGCTTTAAAACAACTGGTCAGATCGGGGAACAAGGTTAGAGCGGGAGACACTCCGTGGCGGTAGAGGATCGACGAAATGTGCCACCCGGGCTGATCTTCGGCATCTTCGCCGGCGTCTCGGGCACCGAGTATTCGTCCCTCGCCGGCGGATTGGAACTCTACGACCCGGCCCAAACGGACGCCGCGCTGGCACGGCTGCACTCGGCTGACGGGCCGTTCGTTGTTCGGGCCTACGGCGTTTATCACGGCCAAGGCCAAATCGGCAACATCACGCCGCCGGATTTCACGCGCTTCCTCCGCGGCGGCCGCCAACTCGAATACACGCTCGCCTACCGCTCGTCGGACGGAGACATGACCGACTGGACGCGAGCCCTCCGCCATACGATCGCGCAGGTCGGTTCCTCCCTCTCGGCGTTGCAGGTCGCCGAGGAGCCGAACAACCCGGACCCCGCGACGGGCGGGGACGGAGCTTCGCCGAATGTGATCGCTGCCGTCGTCGAAGGCGTCCTGGCGGCAAGGGACGAGATCGGGGCACGCGGGCTGAATCTCGCGGTCGGCATCAACGCGACGCCGTCCTTCCGCCCCGCCGACCCGTTCTGGCCGACGCTGGTGGCGCGAGGGGGTGCGCCGTTCGTGGCGGCCCTGGACTATGTCGGGCTCGACTTCTTTCCGGACGTGTTTCGGCCGCTGCCCACGCCCGACTTCCGCAGCGCGGTTGAGGGCGTCGTCGGCCACTTTCGCAACACGCTGTCGGCGGCGGGAATTCCGGCGGCCGTGCCGATCCGCGTCACCGAGAACGGCTGGCCGACGAGCCCGACCCGTTCGCCCGAACGGCAGGCCGAAGTCTTGGAGGCGATCGTCCGAGCCGTCCACGACTTGCGCGAGCGGTTGAATGTGACGCACTATGAGTTCTTCGCCCTGCGTGACGCGGCGGGCGGGGCCGGAGACGCACTGACGGAATGGGGCCTGCTGCGGGCCGATTATTCGCCCAAGCCCGCGTTCGAGATCTACCGGCGGCTGATTGCGGAGTTGGGGCAGTCACGCTAGGGCGTCACCTCCCCGGGGACGGGAGAGTTGTACGGAGGTTAGGGATCATGAAGCTCGAGTACGTACCGCTGTTGCAGGTCCAGCGGGACCTGCACGGGCTTCCGCGCGGCTACGGCCGCTTCAAGCAGTATCTCCGCACGGTTTTTCGGCAGGACGAGCTAGGGATGCGGCTGCCCCTGCTCGCCATGAACCCGATGGGCAGGGACCATGTGACGGCCCTCCTGGACGGGCTGCTCGCGCTGGACGGCGACGCGGCTGCGGCACGGGCGGCGGCGGAAGCCTCGGCCGAGCTCGCGGACGTGCCGGGGGATTTCAAAACCGCCCTGGTGGTCGCCGATGATCTGATGGGCGGGTGGACGAACCGCTATGCCAATGAGTTCGACTATCGCTTCGGAGGAGGGCGGGACCGCTCCCCAAACGGCACGGAGGCGAGTCTGCCCAGGTGGTTGAAGCACTTCTGGCTTTTCGGGGTTCTGTGGACCAGCGAACCACCGAGCGCGCGGGCCGCGCGCGAGGCGATCCTCGCCGCCGCCTATCGGGTCGCGTACGTGTATCGGCACGGACCCGCGCGCACGCTCCGCGACATGCTCGCCCAGGAAGGGCACGTCCTGGCGATGGCGGGCTGTGCCGGACCCGTCCTCGACATAGAAGACATCGCTTATACGCGCGAGGTGCTGATCCCGTACCTCGACGCGGACGACAAGCGGACGGCGATCGAGTGCCTGTTCGGGGACGCGGCGGGCCGCACGCTGGGGTTCACGCCGCGCGGTCTGAGCCCCTGGGCGGGCCTGGCGCTGGCGCTGCACGACGCCAGGCCGAACCGAACGCCCCAGCCGACCGGGCCGGCATGACCGCGGCCGGCGAGCGGGGGCGGACGCCCCGCTCGCCGGGGGACTCACGTCACGTTTCGTCCCCTTTTCCACCGGCGACGAGTTGTCCGAGGCGGGCGAGCGGCGCGCCGTACTCCTCCCACGACAGCCCGTCGACCGTCGGCTTCGACACTGCCGTCACGCCGTCCACGAGCGGGCCGCGCTCGACCATCAGCTCCAGCAACTGCCGCTCGGCCTCGGCGTCGAAAAGGTCCGCGTCCCCTTTTTGGCCGCGGAGGAGGCGGACGCCGGCGCCGAGGGCGTAAGCGCCCCAGTTGCTCACGCCGCAGACGATCAGGAACTCAGTCGCCACGCGGCACGCCACCTTGGCGCCGCCGGGGATGTTGCGGCGGATCACGTCCCAGGCGATCTTGCCCATGCCGATCTCGTTACCGCCGTCGCCGATCCCGATTGTCACGACCCGCGGGCTCCGGGTCGGCGCCGCCTCGAACAGGCGGTGCGCCGGACTCGTGTTGTCCGTGATGTCGCGGCCGCGCATCGTGTGGCAGCGGTCGTGGTCCCCCGGAGGGACGTCGCGAGAGAAGGCGTCGAGGACGCCCGGCGGGTTGCCCGGTTGGTCGCGCACCGACTGCGGCGTGTGGCTCGGGCCGACGCGCTCCAGGGCGATCAGGTGCGTCAGTCGGCCGGCGCGGTCGGCGAAGTGCTGCCAATAGTCGCTCACCGACATCGTGCCCGCCGCCTCGACCGACGGCAGCACCACGACCGGCACCGCCTTGCGCAGCCCGGCGGCACCCAATCCCGCTTCCAACGCGCGCAGGCAGAAGGCGTCCGTCGCCAGGACCACTTTGATACCGAGCGGCACCAGCGCCCGCGCCAGGAAGACGGCGCCGAGCGGGCCGTCCGTCTCGCCGCACGGCGGCATGGCGTGCGGGATGTAGAAGCCGGTGATGACGGCGACCGCGGCATCACGCGCGCAGTGGATGCTGACGCATGCGTCGGCTAAGTCTTCACTGCAGACGGTGACGAGGTTGTCGTCGGGGTCGGTGCGCAATCCGCGGTTGCCGACGTCCTGCTGGATCAGCTCGCGCATCTCATCGATTGCGAACTCAATTTTCATAAATTCCGCTAGCCCCTGTTCGTCTCTCATCGCTGCCCTTCGCGCAAGAGGTAAGCGAACCGCCCGCGCCACAGGCGCGGGACGTCGGCGGTCAAGGTGATCGGCTCGTTGCGGACCGGGTGCAGGAACGTCAGCGAGCGGGCGTGCAGGGCGATGGCGCCGTTGAAGGTATGCACCGAACCGTACTTCGCGTCGCCGAGGATCGGGTGGCCGTGATGCGCCATTTGCACCCGCAATTGGTGCTTGCGCCCCGTCTGCGGGCGCAGTTCCAGCAGCGTCAGCGCGCCGTGATTGGCGAGGCGGCTGTAGTGCAGGAGCGCTTGTCGAGCCCCCTCCGCGTGCGGCTCGACGACCTCGACACGAGTGGCCGTTTCGTCCTTGGTCAGCCAGTCTTCGAGGCTGCCGGCCTGCGGCAGGTTCGAGCCGTCCACCACCGCCCAGTAGGTTTTTTCAACCGTCCCCTCGCGGAACTGCTTCGCCAGCCGCGCCGCCGCCTTGCTGGTGCGGGCGAACAGCAGCACGCCCGATACCGGCTTGTCCAGGCGGTGGACGACGCCGAGGAAAACGTTGCCCGGCTTGTCGTACTTCGCCTTGAGGTACGACTTGACGGAGCGGTCGAGCGTCTCTTCGCGACCCTGGAAGTGCGCACTCGGGACGCCCGCCGGCTTGAGAAGCGCCAGGCAGTGATTGTCCTCGTACAGGATGTCGAGAGGCGGCTGATCCACGGCGGCGCTCCGGCGACCTGCCCCACGGGGCACGCGGGTCATTGTAGCGGCGGCGCGCGAAAAAGGCGTGCGGCGCCGGCTCGTGAGCCGGCGCCCCACGCCGAAGTCGATCCGGAAAATGTCAAAACAGCTTCCACGCCGCCAGCCACGCGGCGGCGCAGGCGACGACGGCGCAGATGCCGATGCCGATCGGGCCGAGGCGATCTTCCCAGGTGCGCTTCTCCGCCGGAAGCTCGAAGGTCCGCTGCACCGGCGGCAGCGCCTCGCGCGGCGCCGGCGCCTCACGCATCGGCGGGGCGGCGGCACGGGCCGGTTTCGCCGGAGCCGGGCGCGGCGGCGCGGGCGGCGGCACCCGCGACGGCGGCGTTGGCGTCAGCCGCGACGGCGCCCGAGCCGTTTCCGACATCGCCGACGGGTTGCCCTTCTTCTCCGGCCACGGCGTGTCCTCGCTCTCCGGCTCGGGGGCCGGTTTGCGCGACGGCGGCGCCACCCGCGCCGCGGGGCGCGGGGCCGGCTTCGGCGCCGGCGCCGCCCCGGCGAACGGCTGCAGCGCCGCGATCACGTCGGCCGTGTTCGGGTAGCGCGCCGCCGGGTCCTTCTGCATCAGGCGCTCGATCACCTCCACCAGCTCGGCCGGCACGTCGGGGTTCAGGTCGCCGATCGACTCCGGCTCCAGCGTCTGGTGAGCCATCATCTTCTCGACCGCCGTCCCCTCCGGGAACGGGTAGCGACCCGCCAGGCAGAAGTAAAGCGAACAGCCGAGGCCGTACT
>JBBROG010000120.1:0-24331 GCA_038229635.1 Gemmatales bacterium | reverse complement strand
TGAACCCGCGTAGCGGGTGACGGATCGTAGCCCCGGGTGGAGCGCAACCCGCGCAGCGGGTGCAGCGCAACCCGGGGAATCCATCCGGGGACATCGTCTGTATGGAACCCGCGTAGCGGGTGACGGATCGTAGCCCCGGGTGGAGCGTACTCGCGCAACCCGGGGAACACGCAACCCGGGGATTACGAGAGGCGTGTAGGCGTTTGGAACCCGCGGAGCGGGTGACGGAGTCGTGACCGTCCGCGCTTCCGTCACCCCCTACGAGGGTTCCAAATCCCATGACGCCGCCGTGCGTGTCCCCGGGTTGCGTGTTCCCCGGGTTGCGCGAGTACGCTCCACCCGGGGCTACGATCCGTCACCCGCTACGCGGGTTCAATACAATTCATATGTCGCCGGTCGGATTCCCCGGGTTGCGCTGCACCCGCTGCGCGGGTTGCGCTCCACCCGGGGCTACGATCCGTCACCCGCTACGCGGGTTCAATACATGATGACGTCCCCGGATGGATTCCCCGGGTTGCGCGAGTACGCTCCACCCGGGGCTACGATCCGTCACCCGCTACGCGGGTTCAATACACCAACACGTCCGTCTCGACGACGTCGCCGCCGGCGGGCGCTGGCGCGTGATTTACCTGTTTTCTTTCGTCGCTTCCGCGCTGGCGCGGCACTATACTCCAGGGCACAGGGGACACGAATTGCCCTCGCCCGCTACCGCCCCGCCGCTCGGGAGGGTTATCGATGCCGTGCCGTCCGTTCCTCGCCCTCGTCCTCGTGACAGTCTTCGCGGGAGGCGCCCGCGCCGAAGATTGGCGCTACGTCGTGCCCCCCGCCGGAGCCGAACACGAACACCCGCCGCCGCGCGTCGTCGGCCTCGGCCGCCAGAAACCGGACGACCTCACGGAGACGGCGCGCTACCGCGGCAAGACGCGGCGCTACGGCCAACTCCACTACGGCAGCCCCGGCTCGCCCCGCGTCGCCTTCGTCCTCGACGAAATCTCGGCCGACGACGTCGACCTTTACGTCGACGCCGCGCGACGTCGCTCGATCACGCCCAAGGACCGCGTCGCCGGGGCGGACGGCGTCTGGCGCGTGCCGCTCGACGTCGCCTTCGTCGACGCGGGCGAGACGCGCTACGCCCCGCGCACGCTGCTGTTCCGCCTCGGCAAGACGACGCGGACGCTGAGCGTGGCGACGTGCGGCTACCTCGAAGGCACGGCGCGCCTCGGCGGGCACACGGTCGCCGTGCGCCGCGTCGACGGCGACGCCAACGGGCTGTTCGCCGACCCGGCCGACCGCCTGTGGATCGACCTCGACGGCGACGGCCGCTGGGACGCCCTGGAGGAGCAGTTCCTCTTCGCCCCGATCCTGACCTTCGGCGCCGCCCGCTACGCCGTCCGCTCCGACCCGCTGGGCCGTTCGCTGGCGTTCGAGAAGCTTGAAGGCGTCGGCACGGTGCGCGTCGTCGTCGCCCGCCCCGAGGTGGCCGGGCGCGTCGAGGACCTGTCGGCGACGCTCGTCGGCCGCGACGGCTCGGTGTTCACGCTGCGCGGCCACGGCGCCTCGGCGGCGCTGCCGGCCGGCGACTACCGGATGAGTGTCGTGTCGATCGTGCTAAAAGACCCGGCCGGCGGCTCGTCGTGGGGCTTCATCTTCTCCGACAGCGGCGGCGAGCGGCCGGCACGCTGGCACAAGGTGGACAAAGGCGCGACGGTGAGCGTCGACCCGGTCGGCAAGTTGGACTTCGTCGTCGGCCTGGACGACGACAGCCGGACCCGCTGCCCCGGCGATCCCGTCGAGCTGCGGCCGGGGCTGTACACGGAAGGCGGGCTGCTCATCAACACGGCGTACCGCGGGGCCAACCCGTCGTCGAATTCGCGCGAGTGCGGCGCCGAGGTGTCGCTGACGGCGGACGGGCGGGCACTGGCGAACGCGGCGTCGCACTTCGCCTGAGGCACGTTCTGCACGGCCTCGGTTCGAGTGCCGCGGACGCAGCCGGTCGGGTCGTTGGAGGCGCGCGTGGAGTTCGACAGCGGGCCGCTCGCGGGGCGGCTGAAGGCCCGCGCCGCCGTCCGCATCGTCGAAGGGGCGAAGCCGGCGCCCTCGAAGTGAGGGAGTAAGAGCGCCTCAAAGAACTCACCACCGAGACCCAGAGCCTCTGTGGTGAGTTCTTTGAGGATTCTTAACGGGGTTAATCGTCGTCCTTGTCCTTCTTCAAATGCCGCAAGAAGAACGCCGCCCGCACCGGCGCCGGCATCGGCGACTCCTTCCCCTTCACCGACCGCCAAATCACCTCGTTGAACAGCAGGTCGTCCGCCAAGTCCTCCTTCGTCAGGTCAAACTTCTCCGACAGCTTGGCCCCGAACGCATCCGGCTTGTTCACTTCCGTCAGGTCGACGTTCGCCGCGACGTGCTCGTAGGGCTTCGGGTCCGCCCGCGACGTGAAGGCGTGGTACATCGGCCGCGCCGCCGCGTCGTACTGGCTCATCGGCTTCAGGCCGAGGATCAGTTCCATCGTCCGCAACAGGCTCGACGTCGAATACATCGCCGAGTCGACGTGCTTGCGCTTCGTGTACGGGCTGACGACGAAGGCGGTGCTGCGGTGGGCGTCGACGTGGTCCGGCCCGTTCTGGGCGTCGTCCTCCAGGATGAAGACGGCGGTCTCCTTCCAGAACGCGCTCTTGCTGATGGCCTCGACGACGCGGCCCACCGCCAGGTCGTTGTCCGCCACCATCGCCGTCGGCGTCAGCTTGCCCGGCTTCGTGCCGGAAGTGTGGTCGTTCGGCAGGCGAAGGATCGTCAGGCGCGGGAACTCGCCCTTTTTCTCGAAGCCCCGCAATTCCTCGATGAAGCGGTCGGCCCGCTTCTGGTCGGGGTAGTCGAGGTCGTAGCCGTGGAACCACGGGTCGAAATGTCCCTCCAGGGCCTTCGCGCGCGCCGTGCCCGGCTCCTTCGGGGTCTTGCCGTTCTGGATCCACTCGCCGTAGCTGCGGTAGCTGATACCGGCCTCCTTGCAGCGGTCCCATATGTAGCCGCCGGCCGGCGTGGCGAGGTCATACTTGCCCTCCGACGGGTAGCCGATCTTGCCCGCCCGGCTGCCGCGGTAGCCGAGCGGCCACGCCTTCTCGACGAAGTCGGTCGCGTAGGCGCCCATCGACCACTCGTGCCCGTCCGCCGACACCTCGCCGTCGACGTAGAAGTTGTCGAGCAGGACGAATTCGCGGGCGATTTTGTGGAGGTTCGGCGTCACCCTCTCCGGGAAGAGGCACAGGCCGGCGTCTCCATTCCCCTCCTTCATGTCGCCGAGAACCTGGTCGTAGGTGCGGTTCTCCTTGATGATGTAGACGCAGTGCTTGATCGGGCTTGTGTCGCCGACCCTCGCCGGCACCGGGTTGCCCTCCGGCCGTTCGGCCGTGACGCCGAGGTCGCGGCGCAGCGGGCTGCACAGGTAGGCCCGCTTGGTGTACTCGGCCATGCGCTCCGGCGTCGGCAGGTCGAGGATGCCGAGCGTGCCGTTCATGAGGGTCGCGATGTACTGGCGCACCGTCTGCCCGCGCGCCGGCAGCAGCGGGTTCGGCCCCTGCGGGTTGGCGAGCGACGTCGTCCCCTTGCCGTTGGCGACGTAGAGGCGCTTGTCGGCGGGGTTGAACCGGACCGAGGTCGGGTACCAGCCGACGGGGATGAAGCCGAGCGGCCTGGCGTCGCCCGGATCGGCGACGTTGAAGACCGCGAGATTATTGTTATCGGCGTTGGCGACGAAAAGTAACTGGCCGTCCGGCGTCAGGCACAGGCTGTTCGGCGTATTGCCCGCCGGGGCGTCGGGGTAGAGGGAGCAGGAGATCGTCTCCCGCGCCTGGCCCTTCGTCGTGTCGAGGACGCTCACCTTCGTCGAATTGGCGCAGGCGACGAACAGCGACTTGCCGTCGGGCGTCAGGGCCATTTCCGTCGGGTGCTTCTCGGTCGCCCAGGTGCCGACGGGCTTCTTCTCGGCCAGGTCGATGACCGCGACCGCCGCCTGATTCCAGAGGCTGACGAAGAGGCGCTTGCCGTCGCGGTCGAAAAGACAGGCGTAGGGGTAGCTCTCCTTGCCGAGGGGGACGAGGGTGCGCTCGTCGGGCGTGTCGAGCGAGACGAGGGCGACGGCGCCGCCCCAGGGGCCGGCGACGGCGAGGGTACGCCCCGCGGCGTCGACGGCGAGGCCGGCGGGGACGAACGTCTCCTTCTCCGACACGACGGGGAATTGGCGGTGCTTCGTCAGGAAGCCGTCGGCGAAGTCGAAGGCATGGACGACCTCGTGCTCGCCGCCGCTGGCGAAGAGCCGCTTGCCGTCGGGCGAAAAGCAGAGGCCGTAGAAGGTCTGGTCGAGGGCGGCGCGGCTGACGATCTTCTGCTTTTTCAGATCGACGAGGACGATTTCGTGTTCGCCGTAGCCGGCGTGCAGCGCCGCCAGGAATTGGCCGTCGGGGTGCAGGGCGAGGTTGACCGGGAAGTCGCCGAGCGCCAGTTGCCGGCCGGCGGGGCGGAGCGACCACTGGTTGGGGAGTAGGACGGTGCCGCCGGGGCGGGCGCCGGGGAGGACGCGCCGCGGCGGGGCGGTGTCGTCGGGGCGCGCGACATTCGGGGCGAGCAGTGCCCAGGCGCAAGCGAGGGCGGTCAAGGCTCTTCGACGGAATCTCATCGTCTCTCTCTCCTTGCTCGGGGGCGTAAAGCCGGTCCGCGGCCGGCACGGGGGTTGATGTACGAGGAGAGGCGGGCCGGGTCCGAGAAAAGTCGGCGAAGATCGGGACGGGGGCGTGCGGCGACTTCCTGCTTGTGTCCGAGGAGGACCCTGGTAGACTTGCCGGGGTGGTGAGCGTACCGCCGGTCTCAATCTTCCCCGACGAGGCCAGGACATTCATGAACGGCGCCCCCGCGTCCTTCCTTTCCCGGACCCGCCCGACCGCCGTCCGCTGGCAGGTCGTCCTGCTGCTCATGGCGTTCAGCTATCTGAGTTGGTTCCACCGCAAGAGCATGACCGTCGCGGCGGACGAGCGCGTCATGGGGCAGTACGGCATCTCGCCGGAGGAGATGGGCTACGTCTACTCCGGGCTGCTGCTCACCTACGCGCTGTGCATGACGCCGGGCGGCTGGCTGATCGACCGCTTCGGCACCCGCGCCGCCCTACTGTTCATGGGGCTCGGCCTGGCCGCGTTCGGGGCGCTGACCGGCCTCATCGGCCTCAGTCCCGCTCTGATCGACGCGCTTCCCCCCGGCCTGACGGTCGCCGGGATCACGCTGGCGACGCCGCTGCTCCTCTTCCTTCTCATCCGCTCCCTGATGGGCATCTTCGCGACGCCGATGTACCCGGCGTCCGCCCAGGCCGTCGCGCAGTGGATGCCGTTCCGCCAGCGCGGCATGGCGAACGGATTGGTGCAGGGGTCGGCGCTGGTCGGCGTCGCCAGCACGCCCTGGGTCTTCGGCTATCTCATCGACCACCTCGACTGGCCCGTGGCGTTCCTGCTCCTCGGCGGCGCGACACTGCTCCTGGCCGTCGTTTGGGCGGCCCGCGTCGCCGACCGGCCGAAGGGACACCCCGGCGTCAACGCCGCCGAACTGTCCCTCATCGAGGAAGACGTCTCGCCGGTGAAGAACGCCGGCGGCGCGGGGGCCGGCTGGCGGACGCTGCTGGGCAACCGCAGTCTCGTCTGTCTCACGCTCAGTTACGCCGCCGTCGGCTACTTCGAGTACCTGTTCTTCTTCTGGATGGAATACTACTTCAAGGAGCAACTACGGCTCGATAACGAGGCCCGCCGCACCTACGCCGGCGTCGTCTACCTGGCGATGGCCGCCGGGATGGGACTGGGCGGGCTGATCTCGGACAGCCTGGTGCGGCGCTTCGGCTACCGGCTGGGGCGGGCGCTGGTTCCCGTCGGCGGACTGCTGGCGGGCGCCGCTTTCCTCGCCGCGGGCGTCGCGGCCAAGGATCCGGGCTGGATCGTGGCCCTGCTCGCGCTGGCCCTCGCGGCGGTCGGCAGCGTCGAGGCGCCGGTGTGGACGACGGCCCAGGAGTTGGGCGGCAAGCGCGGCGGCACGGCGGCGGCGATCTGCAACACGGGCGGCAACGCGGGCGGACTGATCGCGCCGGTCCTCACGCCGTGGGTCGGCCGGCACTACGGCTGGCCGACGGCGATCGCCCTCGGAAGTGCCGCCTGTCTCCTCGGCGTCCTCCTGTGGATCTGGATCGACCCGCGCGAGCGCGTGGGGGAGTCGGAGTGACGCGCGATGGCGACCCCTTCCCCCTCTTCGACCTCCCCGGCGCCGGCGCCGCCTCTGGCGCGAGCCCTCCTCGCCGACCCGCTCTGGCACGCCCCGCTCGTGCCCATCGCGCTGGCGTACACGGTCGGGGTCGTCCTCGACCGCCACACCCCCATTCCGTTCCCCGTCACGTTTCTCGCGGCGTGCGCCGGCCTCCTGGCCTGGTTCCTCTCGTTCGTGGGGGACAAGCCGCGCCTCGGAGTCGTCTACCTGGGACTGACCGTCATGGCGCTGGCGGCGGCCTACCATCACTGGCACTGCCGCCTCTACGCGGCGGACGACATTGGCAACTTCGTCGACGAGACGCCGCGGCCGGCGCGGCTGCGCGGCGTCCTCGAAGAAGAGCCGTTCGTCTCCTTGCAGCCTCCCGACGATCCGTTTACCAGTGTTCCGCGCGGGGACGCCACGATGACCGTGCTGGCGGTCACCGACCTCCGTCAGGGGGAAGATTGGGTGACGGCCTCGGGCCGGGTGCGCGTGCGGGTGGCCGGTCGGATGACCGACTTGCACGTCGGCGACGAGGTCGACGTGATGGGGCGCCTTTCGGCGCCGCGCGGGCCGAGCAACCCCGGCGAGTTCGACTACGCGGCCCACTTGCGCGACCAGCGCATCCGCGCGGTGCTGACGTTCCACGCCCGCGAGGAGCGGGGAGTCGTGCGCCTGGGGCGGGGCTGGCCGAACTCGCCGCGCGGTTGGCTGGCGGTCCTGCGCGGACATTGTCGCGGCGTGTTGGAAGAGACGATCCCCGAAGGAAAGGAGCGTGCCCTGGCGGTGGCGCTGCTGCTGGGCGACGGCTCGGCGATGACGGCCGAGGCGTGGGAGAAATACATTCGCACGGGCGTCGTGCAAGTGCTCGTCGTGTCGGGGCAGCACCTGGCGGTCCTGGGCTGGTTTCTGTGGTTCGTGCTGCGCCGCGCGGGTTTCCGAGGCCGAACCGGCGCCGTGGTCGTCGCCCTCGTCCTGCTGACCTACTCGCTGCTGGTCGGCGGACAGCCGCCCGTGATGCGGTCCGCCGTGATGGCGTGCGTCGTCTGCGGCGGTCTGCTGCTGCGCCGCCCGGCGATGACGGCGAATACCTTCGCGCTGTCGTGGCTGGTCGTGGGCGTCCTCAACCCGACGGACCTGTGCGGCGCCGGCTGTCAACTCTCGTTCCTGTGCGTGGCGCTGCTGACGTGGGGGATAGGTCGCGGCCAACCGACGGAGCAAGACCCCTTGGACCGCCTCGCCGACGATGCCCGTCCGCAATGGCGGAAGAGACTGCTCCGGGCGGGTCGGCAGTTCGCCACGACTTACGGCGTGAGCCTGGCGCTGTGGCTGGCGGTGGCGCCGCTGGTCGCGGGCCGCTATCACATGATCTCGACCGTCGGCGCGCCGATCACGCCGCCGGTGGTCCTGCTCACCTCCGTGGCGCTGCTCACGGGCTTCGCCCAACTGCTCCTGGCGCCGGTGTGCGGCCCCCTCGCCTGGCCGTTCGCGTGGGTGACGCGCTGGTGTCTGGGCGCGTGTGACTGGCTCGTCGACCTCGCCGACGCCGTGCCGCACGGCTGCTGGTACGTCGGCGACATGCCCGACTGGTGGCTGTGGACGTTCTACGTCGGCTTACTCGTCGTCGTCATGGTGGAGACGCTGAGGCGCTACTGGCGTCGGTTCGCGCTCGCGGGCCTGGCGTGGCTGGTCATCGGGTTGGCGGGCGGCGCGGCGCCGCGAACGTCGGACGAGCTGCGGTGTTCTTTCCTCGCGGTCGGTCACGGCGGTTGCTCCGTGATCGAGACGCCCGACGGCCGCACGCTGCTCTACGACGCCGGCGCCCTCGGCGGCCCCGACGTGACCCGCCGGCAGATCGCGCCGTTCCTCTGGCACCGCGGCATCCGCCGCGTGGACGAAGTCTTCCTGTCGCACGCCGACCTCGACCACTTCAACGGCTTGCCGGCGCTGTTGGACCGTTTCGCGGTCGGGCAAGTGACCTGCACGCCGTCGTTCTTCGAGAAGAATTCGCCCGCCGTCAGGCTGGCGAAGGAGGCGGTCGAGAAGCGCGGCGTCCCCGTCCGGCGGGTGCGCGCCGGCGACCGCTTGACGACCGACGCCGTGGACATCGAAGTGCTGCACCCGCCCGCGCAGGGGCCGCCCGGCAACGAGAACGCCCGCAGTCTCGTCCTCCGCGTGACGCACGCGGGGCACTCCCTGCTGCTCACGGGCGACCTCGAAGGAGCCGGACTTGAGCGGGTGCTGAAGGCGTCTTCGGCGCCCGTGGACGTGCTGATGGCGCCTCACCACGGGAGCAAGACGTCGAACACGCCGGAACTGGCGGCGTGGGCTCGGCCGAAGGTCGTCGTCGCGTGTCAAGGGGCGCCGCGCCTTCCGGGGGCGGCGCAAGAGCCGTACTCGAAGGCCGGGGCGCGGTTCCTGGACACCTGGTCGCAGGGTGCCGTCACGGTGCGCAGTCACGAAACGGGGGTCGTGGTTGAGACGTTTCGCACTTCGCAACAAGTGGTGATTCGCGGGAGACGCCCCTGACGTACTCCGCCACCCGGGTAAGGCCCTCCCCTGAGCCGCCGCTTGGTTTTGGGTGAGCCGCGCCGCATCCATCGAATGCTGAGCCCGACGTCTGGCGGTTGGCGTTGACCGACGCCGTCCGAGCCAGGATATACTGTCGATCGAGTCCGTAATAATTGTTCGTGTAGGCGGTCGCCGTCGCCGGGACCTGCCTCTGCCAGAAGTCGAACTCGCCATTGATGAATATGGGCTGTTGTACAGTGTGCCAGCAGGCTCCCATGACGTCGGCGGTCAGGACGTGAGCGGCGGCGGTCGAGTTGGTCAGTCCGCGGAACAAAGACCGGCCGAGGGCACGGGAGGCGTTCGCGGCCAAGTGCGCCGATCATCTGCGGCGCGGGTGCGGGGTGGTGGTCGTGGACGCGGTCACGACCCGGCGGGCGGACTTGCACGCCGATCTCCTCGCCGCGCTCGGAGCCGACCCGGCCGCCGCGGGGCTGGGGACGTTATCCGCCGTGTCTTATCGGTCGGTCGGCCGGGAGGGTGAGGGCCAGCTTCTCGCCTGGCCGGTCGCGCTGGAGGTCGGTCGGCCCCTGGCGACGGTGCCGCTGTGGCTCGGGGAGGATCTGGCGGTCCCGTTGGACTTGGAGGCCAGCCACACCGCGGCATGCGTGGATCTGCGCATCCGACAAGCGGGTTAGCCCTCAGCCGCGCCAAGGCCCACGGGAAAAGGGGACGGGCGGGAATGCCATTATGTTAATGGCATTCCCGCCCGTCCCTTTTCTGCCCTGGGCTGCTGAGCCGCCCGACTAACGACGGCGGCGCAGGCGCCGGACGGCGGCCGAGCCGGCGAGCGCGCCGGCGAGCAGCATCAGCGTGCCGGGCTCGGGCACCTGGCTGATCGCCTGGGGCTCGCCGAAGAGGAAGTCGTCCATGACGACCACGTCCCGCAGGTCGCCGTTCTGGTCCGTGACTCCCGCCCCCGGCGCGACGTTGCCGTTGGTGATCCGGACACGACTGATGATCGGGCCTTCCGTGAAGGAGACGCCGAGGAAGGAGAAGGTCTCGCTGCCGGAGGCGGCCGGGACGAAGAACGTGCCGAGCGAGGCGCCGGCGGCGTCGAAGTACTGGATCGACGTGGTGTTGGCGAGATCGACGTCGGAGAAGACGGAACCGAACCCCCTCGTCGCGGCCGGTATGTTCGTGCCGGGGACGAAGAAGCTCACGTCCACGACGTTGCTCCCGAGGGCGGTGAACAACCGCTGCGCGCTGAACGGCTCGAAGGTGGCCGAGTAGCTCAGGTCGATGTTGTTGAACTGGATGGGCGCGACACCGGCGTTCGCGCTGACCTGGAACCCGCTGCCCGGCGTGCTGAAGACCGCCCCGCGCGGGGAGTTGACGTTGAAGAAGTTCGCCGGCAAGTTGTTTGGCGCGGAAAGGGTGTCCGGCACGCCGTCCCAGTTAATCTCGCGCCGCAGGCCGCCGAACGAGCCGTTCGCGCCGGCGATGGTGCCGCCGCCCAGGTCGACCCGAAAGGCGTCCCGCGCGGCGGTGATCGCGGCCGCGTTGGCGCCGGCGCCCTGCCTGATGATAGGCGCCGCCGACGTCCCCCCTGCCGCGAGCAGGACGAGTCCGACGGCACCCCCGAGGCCCCGGCCGAAGGAAAGTAAGGGCAGAATTCCTTTTGGCGGCATGATTTCGCACCCTTTTCAAGGCGCCGCTCTCCTAAGCCGACAAACTCGGCTTAAGTTTCGTCGCCAAAAATATTTTTGGCAATTCATGTGCCACGCCGCGCCGGGACTTACTGTTTCTCCCTATCTCCTTACTTGTCAGCGTGTTGCATTGTGCAGGCGACAGGAACGTTGGCGCAAGGGAAGGGCCAGAATGTTAAGGAGCGGTTACAAGGCTTACACCGCGCGCTAACAAAAGGAAGCACCGTGGGGGTGGTGGTCAGGAGAAGAGCCAGCCCCATAGCTCGCCGGCCGCGGACGGTGAGGCGGCGGCGCGGGCCGCTCTCGGGCGGGAAAAGGGGACGGGCCGCACCGGGCGGCGACAGGGCGGACATGGCGGTTCCCGCCCTTGTCCCCGACTACCCTGAGTGTGGCTCGTTACCCCACAGTTCTCACTCGAGGTGTTCCCATGACTCGTACTCAGTCCCGTGCCGCTGTCCTCCTGGCGGCCGCCGTCCTGGCGTTGGCCGGTCCCGCGGCCTACGCCATCTTCCCCCAGCTATCGACCCCGCTCACCGGCGCTGCGCTCGGGGGGTCTGCCCCGAAAGGCGAGGCGAAGGTCGATCAGGCGAGGCTGCCCGCTACGCCGGGGACGCTGTCCGTGCGAGTGGACGGCGTGCGTCTGCCGGACGGGACGTCGCTGGACGTCGTCCTCGACGGGCAGACGGTGGGGGCGTTCCGGCTGAGCGGCGGCCGCGGCAGCCTGTCGGCAACGCTGCCCTTCCAGGTCGGGGCCAACGCCCGGCTGGAGGTGCGCAGCGGCGCGGCGGTCGTCCTCAGCAACCCCGGCCGGTGGAAGAACTGAGCGGGCGACGATGAGTTGAGGGCGGCCCGGGCGGCACGACGCGGTCCGGGTCGCGTCGTTTCAACCGCGGGCCTCTGCCCCACGGTTGCCCGGCAACCGTGGGGCGCATCACCGTCAACGGCACGACGTTCACGAGCCCGGGACCCATCGACTTCGGCGTGACCCACATCCCCGGGGTGCGGGACGAGTTCTCCGTCGACGCGACGTACCCGGCGGGCGGGGGCGCTTCCGGGTTCGGCCGTATCGCCCTGGACCTGACCGACCCGACGGCCACGTCCTTCGGCTCGACGGACCTCCCCCCGTCGCTGCCGCTGACCTTGCTGGCCCAGCAGAACAACCAGGTGATTGAGAACGAGTTCGCCACGATCCCCTTCGCGATCGACACCCTGACCCGGCCGTCGGCCGGCCCGGGGACCCCCGCCGTCCCCGAGCCCTCCACCCTCGCCCTGCTCGGCGTCGGCGGCCTCGCCCTGGCCGCCTGGCGTCGCCGGCGCGGACGAACTCAGGGATAGCCAGGCGCCCGCGCATACGCCTGAGACGATAGAGGCCCCCGGCTATGTGCCGGGGGCTTTCTCGCGCGGGCGGGACCGGCAGAGGGACAACGCGGGCGTCTGTCCAGGGGCTTCCCGGCCCGCGCTCTCCTCAACCGCGTCGTTCTCTTCTGCCCTCGTCCCGGGTGATTCCTCGGTGTTCTCTATGCCTCTGTGGTTCGTTCTTTCTTGGCGCTCTGAGGGCGGCGATTCATCCGGCCCGCGCGCCTCCCAGTTTCTCCGCCGCGACGCGCTTGACCTCGCGCAGGTCGATCTTACCCGTGCCGAGGACCGGCAACTTCTCGACCTTCACAAACTGGTCGCGGCGCGGCAGGAACAGGTTCGGCAACCCGCCCGCCGCCGCCTTCTCCAGGACGCCGGGGATCGCCGCCTCGTCCAGCGTGTGCAGCACGGCGAGGCGCTCGCCCTTCTTCTCGTCGGGAAGCGCCGTCACCGCGAACACCGGCTCGTTCTTGCCCGACGCCTCTTGCAGCGCCTCCTCGACGCGGCCGTGCGGCACCATCTCGCCGCCGACCTTCGAGAAGCGCGTCAGGCGGTCCGTGATGCGCAGGAAGCCGTCCGCGTCGCGCGTCGCGATGTCGCCGGTGACGTACCAGCCGTCGCGCATCACCTGCGCGGTCAGGTCGTCGCGCTTCAGGTAGCCGCGCATCACGTTCGGCCCCTTGACGAGCAGCAGTCCCGCCTCGCCCGCCGGCAGCGGCGCGAAGGTGTCCGGGTCGACGACGCGCACCGCCACGTTCGGCAACGGCTGGCCGACGCTGCCGCGCCGCGAGCCTGGCTGGTAGAAGCCCGGCCCGCGGAAGTCGAGGGTGCTGGCGGCGATCACCGGGGCGCATTCCGTCGTGCCGTATCCCTCGAGGGGGCGAATGCCGAACGTGTCCTCGAACGCCTGCGCCAGCCGCTCCGGCATCTTCTCCGCGCCCGCCATGACGATGCGCAGCGAGCCGAATTGCGCCGGCGTGCAGCGGCGCAGGTACAGGTTCAGGAACGTCGGCGTCGCCAGGAGCAGCGTCACGCGGTAGCGCTCGACCAGCCCGCCGATCACCGCCGCGTCGAGCGGCGACGGGTGGAAGACCGAGCCGAGGCCCTGGTGGGCACACAACCACAACGACATGTACCCGAAGGAGTGGAAGAGGGGCAAAATGCCCATCATGCGGTCGTCGCCGTAGAGAATGAAGATCTGCCCCAGCGCCGTCACGTTGGCGTCGACGTTGAAGTGACTGAGCAGAACGCCCTTCGGGTCGCCGGTGCTGCCGCTGCTGAAAATGATCGTGGCCACGTCGTCGACGTGCGGCGGGCGCGTCGCCCCGCAGGCCCGCTCCAGCAGCCGCACCGGCGCGAACAGCGCCAGCAGCGCCGCCGCGGCGCGGGCGCCGCGCGCGATCGTGCCCGCCACGTCCTCCACCCACAGCGGCGTGACGCCGTCGGGCAGTTCGAGCTTCGCCTTCTCGACGAAGGCGCGGCTGGTGACGACGGTGCGCAGCTCGGCCTGCCGCGCCGCCGCGCCCATGCCCGCCTTGCCCGCGGTGTAATTGAGGTTGACGCTCGTCCGCCCCGCCAGCGCCGCGGCGACGTTGACGAGCGCCCCGGCGACGCACGGCGGCAGCAGGACGCCGACGTTCTGCTGCCCCTCCCAGTGCGGCCGCAGCGCCCGCGCCAGGGCGACGGCTCCGGCCAGCGCCGCCAACCCGCCGACGCGCGGCCGCGTCGCGTCGGCGAAGGCCAGGCGCAGCGGGTGCCGCCGCGCCCGCCGGACGAAATTGTGGTGCAGCGGCCGGCGCTCGCCCTTGCGATTTTGCCACGACGCCTCTCCCAATTCCTGCACGACGCGGCGTACCTCGCCGACCGGCGTCTCCGGCGGCAGCGGCTCGCCGAACGTCACCGCCACCCGGTAGGGGACCCGCCGCGGCAGCTTCGTCAGGAAGCGCCCGCCGGCGTTGCTGAAGATGCTGCCCCAGACGCGGTCCAAATAGACGGGAATGATCGGCGCCGCGCGGCCGCGGACGATGCGCTCCATGCCCCTCATGAAAGGCTGGAGCGTGCCGGTGCGCGTCAATTGTCCCTCCGGAAAGATGCAGACCAGCTCGCCGTCGTCGAGGTGCTTGCCCGCGTCGCGCAGGGCGCGGAGGATGGCCCGCGGCCCGCCCGAGGAGGAGATGGGGATGGCGCCGAGCGCCTTCAGGAACGGCTTGAACAGCGGCTTGTAGAAGTAAGCCGCCTCGACGATGAAGCGCACGGGGCGGTCGAGGCTGGTGATGAGGAACAGGCCGTCGACGAAGGTGACGTGGTTGGGCGTCAGCAGGGCGCCGCCTTCGCGCGGGACGTGCTGCCGGCCGACGACCTTCAGGCGGTAGAGGGTGTGCGTGAGCAGCACCAGGAGCAGGCGCAGGAAGGCGTCGGGAAGGAGCCACAGCGCCCAAACGGTGCCGGCGGCGGTGAGCAGGGCGGCGCCGAGGAAGATGCCGCGCGGCGACAGGCCGAGGCGCGCCAGGCCGTCGGCGCCGAGCGACCCGGCGAGGATGCCGGCGAAGACGAACGTGTTTGCCAAGGCAATGACGCCGCCGCGGCGGTCGGCCGGCGCCCGCCACTGGATCAGGGCGTCGAGCGGCACGACGAGGAAGCCGCTGGCGACGCCGAGCGGCACCATCAGCGCCGCCGTCGCCGCGGCTCCCGGCCCCAGCGCCGCCAGCGGCAGCGTGAACAGCGCCAGCCCGGCGGCGCCGAGGGGGATGAGGCCGTACTCCACCTTCGACGCCGACATCCTTCCGGCGAGGAAGCTGCCGAGGCCGACGCCCAGCCCGAAGACGGCGAGCGGCACCACGGCGCGCGCGTCGGAGAGTTGCAGAGTCGCCTTGGCGTAGATCAGGACGTCCTGCCCGAGGAGACTGGCGACGGTCCAGTAAAACGCCGAGCCGATGATGCTCAGGCGCAGGACGCGGTCGGCGCGGACGGCGGACCAGGCGCCGGCGACGGTTTCGACGAGGCCGCCGGAGGCGCGGGCCGGCGGCACGGAAGGGATCGTCCAGGCGGCGGCGAGCCCGGCGGCGGCCAGGAACGTCAGCGGCAGGCCGGCGAGCCAGACGTGCGGCTCGGTGAGGTCGAGGAGGAGGCCGCCGGCGCCGACACCGGCGATGATGCCGAGGAACGTCCCCAACTCCAGACGGCCGTTGCCCTCCGAGAGGCGCTCGTGCGGCAGCAGTTCCGGGAGAATACCGTACTTGGCCGGGCTGAAAAGCGCCCCCTGGACGCCGAGCAGGGCGAGGACGACGAACGGCGCGACGCCGGCCGAATCGACGAGGAGGGCGGCGGTGCCTGCGGCGAGGAGGACGACTTCGACGGCCGTCAGGGCGACGAGGAGGGTGCGCTTGCCGACGCGGTCGGCGAGGAGGCCGGCGGGGAGCGAGACGAGGACGAAAGGGAGCGTGAAAACACAGAAAGCGAGGGTGGTGAGTGCCTGAGCCTTCGCCTCGAATTCCGGGCCGGACGTGCCGACGCCGGCCGCGCGCAGGGCGAGGAGGGCGACGAGGAGCTTCCACGCCCCGCCGTTGAAGACGACGGCGAACTGGGCGACAAGGAGCCCGCGCAGGGGACGGTTGCCGGGGGTCACGGCGGACCTCCTGAGGAAGATGGGCGTGATACACGACGACCAGCCTGACGCCTATGAGGTCGCCCGCCCGCGCTCGACGGCGTAGCGCACCAGTTCTTTCTGGTTGCGCAGCGACAGCTTGCGCATGAGGTTGGCGCGGTGGCTCTCGACGGTGCGCGGGCTGATGAACAGCCGCCGGCCGATCTCGGCGCCGCTGTGTCCGTCGGCGGTGAGTTGCAGCACCTCGCGCTCCCGGGCGGTCAGCGTGTGGTAGGGGTCGAGGGGGGCGGAGGCGGCGCGGCGCGCGTAGGCGGTGAGCGCCTGCTCCGACAGCGGCGGGCTGAGGTAGCGCCGCCCCGCCGCCGCCTCGCGGATCGCCTTGACCAACTCGGCGGCGCTCGCGTCCTTGAGGACGTAGCCGCTCGCCCCGGCGGCCAGGGCCTCGGTCACATAGCTCTCGTTGGCGTGCATCGACAGCACGACGACGCGCGTCTCCGGCGCCCGCGCCGCCGCCGCGCGCGCCACCTCCAGGCCGCTCAGCCCCGGCAGCATCAGGTCGAGGACCATTACCGCCGGCTGAAGTTGCTCCAGCAGGCGGAGCGCCTCATGGCCGTCGCCGGCCTCGCCGACGAGTTGGAAGTCCGGCTCCGCCGCCAGGATGGCACGCAGCCCCTGGCGCACGATCCGGTGGTCATCGGCCAGCAGCAGCGTCAGTGCCATCGGCCTCCCCTTTCCGGCCCGATCCCAGAGGCAGTTCCGCCGTCAGGCGCGTCCCGCCGCCGGGGCGCGACGCGATTTCCAGGCGGCCGCCGAGCAGCGTCACGCGCTCCTGCATTCCCGACAGCCCGCCCGTCGCCCCCGGCGGCACCGACGCCGGGTCGAAGCCGGAGCCCTCGTCTTCGACCTGCACGCCGAGAGCCGCCGCGTCGGCCCACAGGCGGACGACCGCCTCCGCCGCCCGCGCGTGCCGCGCGACATTCGTCAGCGCCTCCTGGACGATGCGGTACGCCGCCGTCTCGACGTCGGCGGGGAAGCGCCGCCCGGCGCCGTCGTGCTCGAAGGAAACGCGCACCCCGGTCGGGGCGGTGTAGCGCTCGAACAGCCACAGGAGCGCCGGCACCAGCCCGAGGTCGTCGAGCATGGTCGGCCGCAGCCGCAGCGACAGGTCGCGCACGCGCGAGGACAGGTCGCGAACCAGCTCCTGCGCCTGGGCGAGGCGGGCGGGGACTTCCTCGGCCGGAACGCAGGCGCACGCCTGGAGGGCGAAGTTCAGCCCGGTCAGCACTTCGCCGACTTCGTCGTGCAGCTCGCGCGCCAGGTGGCGCCGCTCCTGCTCCTGCACTTCGAGCAGGCGGTGCGTCAGGGCGCGCAGTCGCTCCTCCGCCATTTTGCGCCCTGTCACGTCGCGGAAGTAGACGAAATGTCCTTCGGGGGCGGGGTAGATGTGGACCTCGAACCACGCCTTCAGCGGGCCGTAATACTCCTCGTAGTGGACGACTTCGCCGGCGGCGCGGGCCGCCTCGTAGTTGCGCTGGAACGGCGTGCCGACGCTCTCGGGGAACTTCTCCCAGACGTTGTGGCCGAGCAGTTCCGCGCGCGTCTTGCGCAGGGCGATCTCGGCCTGGCGGTTGACGTAGGTGAAGCGGCCGTCGCGGTCGAGGGCAAGGAAAGCGTCGGTTATGCTCTCCAGGATGTCCGTGACGCGCGCCGCCTCGGCGGGCCGCCCGTCGCCGTCGCTCATGGCCGCCTCACTCGAAGAACCGCCTCACGGGAACGCGAAAGTCGCCGAGGATGTCGGGCAGGTGCAACTCCTCGTCGCCGCGCAGGGTGAGCGGCAATTCCTCGGCGCGATAGACCTGCACGGTTTCTGACTTCTGGTCGAGGACGCAGACCGCCGTCACCCCGGCGTTAAGATATTCCCCAACCTTCGCCAGGAGGCGCGCCATGCGGTCGGACGGCGAGCGCACCTCGAAGACCAGTTCCGGCACGACGTCGAGGTAGCCCCAGGGCAGCGGGCCGGGCGGGACGCGCGCGTAACTGAAGAAGACGACGTCGCCGCCGCGCACCGTATCGGGATCCCGTTCGGTGATGATTCCCGACCTGAGAAGAAGGTGGCCGCGCCGGGTTTCCTCGGCGTGCCGGCGAACGAGCGAGGCGACCTCGCTACAAATTTGTCCGTAGCGTGGGTACGGGATGTCGAGCGGGATCACCTTGCCCCGCACCAACTCCGTGCGCAGACCCTCGTCGGGGAGCCGCCCGTACTCCTCCGCCGTCAACAGTCTTTGTGAATGAGGGATCATATAGCGTATGTCTCATTCGCGCCGCTGCCTACCCCCGCCGCCGCCCGCGCACGCTGTGCGGGAACAGCCTCTCCTGCTCCAGGTTGCCCGCCGCGTCGAACGGCAGCGGCCGCGCGTCGCCCGTCACTTGCAGGTGCGGCCGGCGGCTCGCCTCCTCCAGGAGTGCCGGCGACGCCCACAGCTCCGCCAGCTCCAACGTGTTCGGGATCACCGCCATCCGGACTTTCTCCCAGTCCGGCTGCCAGCACGTCTCCAGGCCCGCCACGAGACATTCGCGGTCCGTCGGGAAGGCGATGGGCAGCTTCGACCGCCACAGGAAGCACGCCGTCAGGTTGTTCATGCGGAACGGCACCGGGTCGATGGCGCCGAGCAGCCGGTCCGTCGTCAGGTCGGCGATGCCGACGCCCGTGCCGTTGCCGTGGCTCTCCGGCGACAGGTCGAGGGCGCAGACGCGGATGATCTTCGGACTCTCGAACTCCGGCTCGCCCTCGATGAGCAGCCGGCCGACGACGTTCGGGTCAATGCCCGCTCCCGAATAGTTCTTGCCGATCTCGCCGACGACGAGCAGGTCGAGGCGGTCGAACGGCAGCCGCCCCATCAGCCCGCGCGCCTCGTCGAGCAGGGCCGGCTCGGCCGCGAACAGCTCGTCGCGGTCGACGACTCGCAGCTTCGCCGTCTCCTCGCGGGCGTTCTCGAGGACGGCGAGGCCGGCGGCGAACTTCGTCTTGTCGACGATGACGCGAGCCGTCTCGGGCATCATGTCGCGCAGGCCGCGGAAGCCCCAGCGGTGGTGCCGGGCGGCGCCGTCGCGCTTGCCGAGGCCGATCGCCAACATCTTGACAATACCGCTCTCGTATTTCCCGCGGAAGTCGGTGTGCGGCTTGACGCGCGACACCGTCACGACCGCATCGGCCTCGGCGGCGTTGCGGTCCCAGGAGACCGGCTCGCCCCAGCTGTTCGTGCCGAGCAGGACCGTCTCCATGTCGGTCTTGACGGGCACGCCGAGCTTCTCCTCGCTGACGCCGTACTCGGCGAGGAGTTGCCGCTGCCCTTCCGGCGTGGCGCCGCCGTGGCTGCCCATCGCGGCGACGACGAAGGGGCGCGCCCCGAGGTCGCGCAGCACGTCGAGCGTGGCGCGGACGAGGGCGGCGACGTTGGCGATGCCGCGACTGCCGACGCCGACGGCCACGCGGTCGCCGGGGCGCACGCGCCGCGGCAGGCTCGACGCCTGCCACAAGCGGCGCACCTCGCCGGGCACGTCGGCGACGACGGGTTGCGGCGGCGTTTGGCGGAGCGGGAAGACCGGGGGCATCGAGGTCATGGGAAACCTGGGGGAGAGGGACGAGCCGCCGCTCGCGGCTTCGCACGTCTTGCGAAGCCGCGAGCGGCCAACGCATTATAACAAGTGTCGTTGACGGCGCCGCCCGCATACCGTACTATCCCGCCGCTCCGGGCGAGGCAATGCACAGGGACGTGCCATGACGTGCCGCAAGTGGGTGGTCCGAGGGGTGGTCTTCGCGGCGGCCGGCGTGCTGACCGCCGGGGCCGTCGCGTACCAGCACTGGACCAGCCCGGCGACCGTCCGCCGCCTCGTCCTCGACAAGGTCGGCGCCAAGTTCCCCGGCGCCGTCGTCACCGCCGAGTCGACGAGCATGCGCCTCCTCGGCGGCATCCTCGTCCGCGAGCTGCGCATGGCCCGGCGCGACGACGCCGACAGCACCTCGTTCCTCTACGTCCCCTCCGCGGTCATCTACCACGACAAGGAACAGATCCTCGAAGGCAAGCTCGCCGTCCGCAAGGTCGAGTTGGAGCGGCCGACGCTGCGCGTCTGGCGCGGCCGCGACGGGCGGCTGAGCATCAACGACCTCATTTGTCCGCCGAACCCGGACGAGCGCCTGCCGACGATCGTCGTCAGCCACGCCACCGTCGTCGTCGAGGACCGCATGGCGCCCGCCGGGACGCCGCCCCTGGAGATCAAGGACGTCTCTTTCACGATGATTAACGACCCCGAGCCGATGGTCGCGTTCGAGGGCTCGGGTGAATCCGACCTCGGCCCGGTGAAGGTCGACGGCCACTGGAACCGGCGGACCGGCGGCGTCGGCCTGGCGCTGCACGCGACGGCGGTCCCCCTCGGCCCGAGCCTGGTGCGGCGTCTCGACGGCCTTAGCCCCGAGACGGCCGAACACCTGCGCGACCTGTCGGGCGTCGGCAAGGTCGACGCGGCGCTGACCTACCGGCCCGGCCACGCCCGGCCGCTGGGCTATGACGTCACGCTGTCTCTGGCGAAAGGCCGCTTCACGCACCGCGAGTTGCCGCTGCCCCTAGAGGACGTCGAAGCCTCGCTGCGCTGCGTCGACGGCCGCGTCCCGAAGGCGGAGCTGAACGCCCGCGCCGGCAAGGCGACCGTGACGGCCACGCTGCGCGACGTCGCCCTGCCCTGGTGCCGCGACGGCGCCTGCGGCACCGTCCTCGACATGCTCCACGACCTCGACGTCAAGGTCGACGGCCTGGAAGTCAACGAGGCGCTCTTCGACGCCCCCTACCTGAAGCGGGTCAAGGACGACGTCTACAACCGTTTCCAACCGTCCGGCCCGCTGACGGCGACGGTGCAAGTGCGGCCCGAGGGGCGCGAGCCGTGGCGCCTCCGCCTGCTGCTGGAGCCGCGCGCCATGACCGCGACGTACTGCAAATTCATCTACACCCTGGAGCGCGTCGCCGGCACCATCGAGTTCCAGTCGGGCGGCGCGCGCGGCGAGGTGTGGGAGGTCGATCTGACCGGCCACTCCGGCGAGCGCCCCGTTCGCATCAAGGGGAATTTGACCGGCACGCCGCCGCGCCACAACGCCGACATCGACGTCTGGGGCGAGAATATCCCCCTCGACAAGAAGCTCTTATACGCCCTCGACGAACTCTCGAAGCGCGAGGAGGGGCGGACGCACTTCGGCAACCTGGCGCGTTCCTTCTCCCCGAGCGGCCTCGGCGACTTCCACTTCCACGCCCGCCGCGACCCCGCCGCCGACAAGTACCTGAACCACTACGTCATCCGCTTTCACGACGCCGCCGCTTCGTACAAGGAGTTTCCCTTACGCTTCGAGGGCCTTTCGGGGATTTTGGAGATCCGGCCCGACCTGTCGTGGGAGTTCCGCGACTTCGTCGGCCGGCACGGCGACACCGTCTTCCGCACCCGCGGCGGCTCGAAGCGGCGCGAGGACGGCATCACCGTCGAGATCCACGGCCGCAACGTCGCCCTCGACGAGGACCTGCGCAAGGCTATCCTCAAGCCCGACATGCAGGCGGTCTGGAAGAAGTTCGCCCCGGCCGGCCGCATCGACTGCGACGGCACGATCCGCATCCCGCCGTCGCCGCCCGACGCCGAGGCGAAGCCGGACATCGACCTGACGGTGCAGGCGCGCGGCTGCTCCGTCAAGCCGGAGTTTTTCAAGTACGAACTCCGCGATTTGCGCGGCACCGTCCACTACTTCCGCAACTCGGTCGAGTTCGACAACCTGAGCGCCCGCCACGACGCCACGACGGTCCGCATCGACCGCGGCGTCGTCCTGCTCCGGCCCGAGAGCGGCGGCTTCACCGCCGACTTGACGTACCTGCACGCCGACGGCGTGCGCGGCGACGAGGACTTCGTCCGCGCCCTGCGCGAGGTGCGCGAAGTGCTGGGCAAGGCGTGGCGGACGCTGGACGTGCAGGGGCCGGTCGAACTGCACACGCGGCTGTACCTCGACGTCGCCGCCCGCGACGAGCCCCCGCGGATCTTCTGGGACGGCGCCCTCGTGCTGCGCGGCGCCTCGCTGCGGGCCGGCGTGCCGCTGGAGCACGTCACCGGGACAATCGCGACGCGCGGCTGGTTCAACGGCTCGCGCCTCGACGGCGTCGACGGCAACCTCGATTTGCGCGAATTGACGGTCTTCAACCAGCCGATGAAGAATGTGCGCGGCGAACTGCTCGTGACGGAGGACGAGCCGGACGTGCTCAAGCTGCCGGGGCTGATGGCGAGCTACCTGGGCGGCCAGGTGTACGGCCCGGCGCGCGTCGAGTTCGGGCCGCTCTTGCGCTACGAATTGAACCTGACGGCGTCGCAGGTGCGGCTGGAGGAGTTCGCCCGGCACAACTTCCAGGGCAAGGCGGAGGCGCCGGAGATGAACGGCCTGGCGGTGGCGCGGCTCTACTTGCGCGGCGAGGGGCCGGAGTTGGCCGGGCTGCGCGGCAGCGGGCGGCTCGACGTGCCGAGCGGCAAGATGGCCAACCTGCCCCCGGTGGTCGACCTGCTGAAGTTCCTCGGCCTGCGCCTGCCGGACCGCACCGCTTTCGAGGAGGCGCACGCGGCGTTCGACATCGACGGGGCGCGCGCCCACGTCCGCCGGCTGGAGTTGTTCGGCAACGCGATCAGCCTGCGCGGCCAGGGCGACGTGAACCTCGACGGCAGCGACATCGCGCTCGACCTCAACGCCGACTGGGCGCGGCTGGGGCAGGTGTTGCCGCCGGGCCTGCGGGCGATCCCGCGCGAGATCAGCAATCAGCTCTTCAAGGTGGAGGTGCGCGGCCGGCTGGACGACTTGCGCTTCAACAAGCAGCCGCTGCCGCTGCTGACCGACCCGCTGCGGCGCCTGCTGACGGGCGACGACGAGGCGAAGGACCGGAAAAAAGGGGCGATCTAACTCCCCCCTCTCCCCTTTGGGGAGAGGGGTTGGGGGTGACCCCTCACCCCCGGCCCCTCTCCCCAAAGGGGAGAGGGGAGAATCACGGCAACGGAGGACCGCGTGTTCCCGAGCATCCTGCACCGAATGATCCTGTGGGAGTTGTTGAAGATCTTCACGATCTCGCTCCTGGCGATTACGGGCATCATGCTCATGGGCGCCATCGTCCCGCAGGCGTCGCAGGAGGGGCTCGGGCCGGCGCAGATCCTCGTCGCCGTCCCGCTGCTGATCCCGAGCATGTTGCCGTACACCATCCCGGCGACGACGCTGTTCGCCGTCTGCCTCGTCTACGGCCGCCTCGCCGCCGACAACGAGATCCTCGCCATCAAGGCCGCCGGCATCAACCTCAGCAAGGTCGTCCTGCCGGGCCTGCTCCTCGGCCTCGCCATCAGCGCCGGCACGATGGGTCTCTACTACCGCATCATCCCTTACACGCACCACCTGCTCCGCACCGTGGTTCTCAAGGACGTGCAGGAGGTCCTTTACGCGCAGATCAAGAGGGACCGCGGCATCTCGCACCCGCACCTCGACTTCGCCCTGTACGTCAAGCGGGTGCAGGGCCACAAGCTGATCGAAACGACGATCAAGCAGCGCGACAAGAACGGCCGCCTGAAGCTGGTCATCCAGGCGACCGAGGCGGAGTTGGACGTGGACGTGGCGCGCGGCAAGGTCTACATCAAGATGCGCAACGCCGACATCGGCGGCGAGGGCGCTGCCAACGGCCACTTCCTCGAACACACGCACGAGTTGGACCTGGCCTCCCTGGCCAAGCACCGCCCGCCGCGGCCGAGCGACATGAGCTGGAAGCAGTTGCACGAGTACCGCGCCGAGATGGTCAAGGCGATCGGCGCCACCGACGAGCAGACCGCCGCCGCGCAAGAGGGCAGGGCGAAGGAGCACCGGCCGGAGGACATCCCGAAGCACCTGACCGACCTGGGCTACAAGCGCCACTACTACGAGAGCGAAGTCCGCCAGGTCGACGCCGAGTTCCAGATGCGGCCGGCGCTGTCGTGCGGCTGCCTGTGTTTCGTGCTGATCGGCTGTCCGGTCGGCATCTGGTTCAGCCGCGGCGATTACCTGAGCGCATTCATCTCGTGCTTTTTGCCGGTCGTATTCCTCTATTATCCGCTGGTGTTCTGCGGCGCGAACCTGGCGAAGGACGGCCGCCTGCCGGCGTCAGTCGGCGTGTGGGCGGCGGACGCGGCGGTCGCCCTGGTCGGGCTTGGGCTTTACGCGCGGCTGACGCGCAACTGACTCCGCTTGCGGCTTCGCGCCCGCTTGCGGCTTCGCACTCTCCCCCGCCGCCGCCCGCCGCAGCGCCTCGACTTCGCCGGCGCCGAGGCGGCGCGCCTTGCCGCTCGCCAGGTGCTTGAGCTGCACCGGCCCGAGGGCGACGCGGCGCAAGCGCATCACTTTATGCTTGAGCCGCGCCAACATACGGCGGATCTCGCGGTTCTTCCCCTCGCTGAGGACGATTTGAAGCCAGGTGCTGTCGCCCTGCTTCTTGAGGACCTTCACGCGGCGGGCGGAGACGTGCCCGTCGCTGAGCCAGACCCCCTTGAGGAGTTGGTCGACGTCGTCCTCGGTGGGGCGCCCGGCCACCTGCACCAGGTACGTCTTTTCGACGCCGTAGCGCGGGTGGGTGAGGCGGTTCGCCAGGTCGCCGTCGTTGGTGAGCAGCAGCAGCCCTTCGCTGTCCTCGTCGAGGCGGCCGACGGTGTAGACGCGCTGGGCGACGTGCGGCACCAGGTCGATGGCGCGCGGCCGGCCGGCGGGGTCGTTGTTGGTGCAGAGGTAGCCGCGCGGCTTGTTGACGAGCCAGTAGACGGGGCGTTCGAGGCGCACCGGGTGGCTGTCGACCGCGACGTCTTG
>JBBROG010000119.1:0-24441 GCA_038229635.1 Gemmatales bacterium | reverse complement strand
CGCCTCGGCCACGGCGAGGCCCGACTGACAGTGGACGTTAGTTCACATGATCTGTTGCCGCAAAGCCTTTGATACCTTGGGTTTACAACCATGTTGGAAGCCCTGCCCCGAAGGGGTTACATATCCCAGCCGGGGGTCGCGCAGCGCACCCCCGGAATCCTTGCGCTGACGAGGCCGCGGCGCGCTGATATCGTTGAACAATCGTTCAACAAGGGTATGGAGAACACGATGAAGCCCCTGCTCCCCGCCTGCGTGACCTTGTTATTCCTCGCCCTACCCGGCGCCCGCGCCGACGACTGGCCGCAGTGGCTCGGCCCGAAGCGCGACAGCGTCTGGCGCGAAACCGGGATTATCGACAAGTTCCCGGAAGGCGGGCCGAAGGTGAAGTGGCGCGCCCCGGTCGCCTGGGGCTACGCCGGTCCGGCCGTCGCCGGCGGCAAGATCTACGTCGCCGACTTCGTCACCGACGCCGACATCCGCAAGCTCAACAGCCCGGCCCCGTCGTCGAAGAAGGTCTCCGGCACCGAGCGCGTCCTCTGTCTCGACGCCGCCACCGGCAAGGAACTCTGGAAGCGCGAAGACGCCACCGCCTACCAGGTCTCCTACCCCGGCGGCCCGCGCTGCACGCCGACCGTCCACGACGGCAAGGTCTACACGCTCGGCGCCGAGGGACGTCTCCTCTGCCTCGACGCCGCCTCCGGCAAGGAAGTCTGGGCGAAGGATTTCAAGAAGGACTACGCGGCCAAGACGCCGTTCTGGGGCTTTTCCGGCCACCCGCTCGTCGAGGGCGACAAGCTCATCTGCGTCGTCGGCGGCGACCCGGTCGCCGTCGCCTTCGACCGCAACACCGGCAAGGAACTGTGGAAGGCGCTGACGGCCAAGGAGCCCGGCTACTGCCCGCCGACGCTGATCGAGGCCGGCGGCAAGAAGCAGGTCGTCATCTGGCACGCGACGTCCATCAACGGCCTCGACCCGGAGACCGGCAAGGTCTACTGGTCGGTGCCGCTCGACCCCAACTTCGCCATGGCGATCGCCACGCCGCGGCAAGTCGGCGACACCCTGTTTGCCACCGGCTACGGCAAGGCCGTCCTGCTCGACCTGGCGAAGGATAAGCCGGAGGTGAAGGAAGTCTGGCGCGGCAAGCCGTCGACGGCGCTGTACGCGATCAACGCCACGCCGTTCGTCGAAGACGGCATGATCTACGGCGTCGACCAGCCGGGCCAGCTGCGCGGCGTGAAACTCGAGACGGGCGAGCGCGTCTGGGACACGAGCGACCCGGTTTCGGGCACGAAGCGGCCCCAGGGCTCGGGCACGGCGTTCCTCGTCAAGAACGGCGACCGCTTCTTCCTCTTCAACGAGACGGGAAATCTGATTATCGCCCGGCTGACGGCGAAGGGGTACGAGGAAGTGAGCCGCTGGAAGATGCTGGAGCCGACGAACAACGCCTTCGGCCGCGACGTCGTCTGGTCGCACCCGGCGTTCGCCGACAAGTGCGTCTTCGCGCGCAACGACAAGGAGATCGTCTGCGCCTCGCTTGCCTCCGAAGGCGGGAAGTGAGAGACTGGTCGATAAGGGCGGGCGGGGGCCGACGCCCCCGCCCGCCGAGCCAGGAGCGCGCGCGATGAACGTCGAAGCCGTCTGCCCCGTCTGCTACGCCTCCCACGTCGTGCCGGCCGGCCTGCGCGGCAAGCGCCACCGCTGCGACGGCTGCGAGGAAGTCTTTATCGTCCACGCGAAATCGAAGCCGACCGACAAGTCGCCGCGCCGCCCTTCGACCGTCCTCCCCGCCGACGCGCCGTCGGGTGCCGAAGAGATCTTTGAGGCGGAGGCGGTCGAAGACGTCGACGATGTCCGGGGCACGGGACGACGCCGGAGGCGGGGCCAGGACCGGGACCGCTCCGGAGAAAAGGCGCGGCGCACGCGCCGGCCCGGCGGGGCACCGTGGGGCCTGGTCTTCGCCGCCGTCGCGGTGGTCCTGGTCTTCCTCGGGGCCGTCAGCGGCGTCGCCTGGCTGCTGATGGCGAGGCCGCCGGCTCGTCTCCAACCGCCGCGCGTCGTCGTCAAGACGCCGGTGCCGAACTTCTTCCCCGCCGACGCGCCGCCCCAATGGCCCGCGCCGCCCGACCTCGAAGCGCCTCCCGCCGAGCCCGCGAAGCTCGATCCCCCGCGCCCGACGATCCCTACCAAGCCGGCCCCTCCGCGGGAGACGGCTCCCCCCGAGGCGGGCGTCTGGCGGCTCACGCCGGACGCGGCGACCCCCTTCAGCCTCCCTTTGGAAACGGCCCGCGCGCCCGTCACGGTCGAGAGCGGCGGCTTCAACCCGCTCGTTCTCCCGGCGCTGCCGAGCCCCTTCGTCGCCCTCGGCGGCAACCGATCCCCCGTGGACCGCCGCCAGGTCTGGGACCTGCGGACGATGCAGCCCGTCGGCGAACTGGGCGGCGGCCTCGACATCAACGACGAGGCCGACGCGCCGCTCGCCCTCAGCCCCGACGGCAAGCACCTGGCCGCGGTGTCGCGCGCGACGGGCGCCCGCGGCGGCACCGTCGACGTCTGGTCGGTGGCGGACAAGAAGATGACGCGCCTGGAGGCGTCGGCCTCCGCCGTGGTCTGGATGGAGTTCACCGACCCCGGACATCTGCTGACGTGCAAGCCGGGTTCGGAGACGAAAAGGCTTTTGCAGCTCTGGGACATCGTCGGGCGGCGCGTCGAGCGCGCCTTCGACGGCCCCGCCGACTTCCGGCGCGAGACGGCGGCGCTCAGCGCGGGCGGGCGCACCCTCGCCGTCGCCACGGTCGACAAGGTCCTCGTCTACGACGTGAAGTCCGGCGACCTCGTCGGCGAGCGTACCGCGCCGGGATCCTGCGCCGGCCTGGCGTTCGCACCGGACGGCTCGGCGCTGGCGGGGCTGTTCGCGGCCGGCTCGACGACCCGCGTCGTCGCCTGGGACGTCGCCAACGGCGGCGTGACGGCGCGTCACGACGTCTCCGGTGTTCGGCAGGCGCCGCGCGGCGCCCGCGGCCGAGCCCTGCAATGGTTGCCCGACGGCAGCGGTTGGATCGTCCACGGGCAGACGGTCCTCGACCGTGCCGCCGGCGCCGTGCTGACGTCGCTCCCGCCCGACGAGGGACGGCCCGCGATCCGCTTTGCCGTCGGCGCGGACCACTTCGCCGTCCTCGCGGGTCAAGGGGGAAAGCGGACGTTTCGGGTCGAGGCCATCGCCTGGGAAAAGCTGGACGCGGAACGCAAGAAGAAGTAGTCGCTCGACTGTCAGGAAACCCGAGGTCGCACCCGATGAGCCGCACCAAGTTCCACGCCCAAATTCTCGAACTGATCCGCCGCACGTCCGCCTACCTGCCGCCCGACGTCAGCAGCGTCATCGAGACGCACCGCGCCGTGGAACAAGGCGGCTCCAAGGCCGACCTCGCCTTGCGCCTCGTGTCGATGAACATCGGCCTTGCCAAGCGGCTCAGCGCCCCGATCTGCCAGGACACCGGCACCATCAGCTTCTACGTCACGGCTCCCGTCGGCTTCGACCAGCTCGACCTCGAAGACGCCTGCAAGGACGCCGTCGCCGAGGCGACCGCCAAGGGCTATCTGCGTCAGAACTCCGTCGACAGCGTCACCGGCAAGAACACCGGCAACAACCTCGGCCCCGGCAGCCCCGTCTTCCACTGGCACCAGCACCGCGCCGACACCGTCGATGTGCGGCTGATCCTCAAAGGCGGCGGTTGCGAGAACATGAGCGCCCAATACTCGCTGCCCGTGACCCTCAACGGCCAGCGCTGTGACCGCGACCTCGAAGGCGTCCGCCAGTGCGTCCTCGACGCGGTCTGGCAGGCCCAGGGCAAAGGCTGCGGCCCCGGCTTCCTCGGCGTCTGCATCGGCGGCGACCACGCCTCCGGCTACGACCACGCCAAGGAGCAACTCCTGCGCGAGGTCGATGACGCCAATCCCGACGCGAAGCTCGGCGCCCTGGAGGCGCGCATTCTTCAGGAGGCGAACAAGCTCGACATTGGCCCGATGGGCTTCGGCGGTAAGTTGACGGTCGGCGGCTGCAAGATCGGGGCGCGCAACCGCTTGCCGGCGTCGTTCTTCGTCAGCGTCGCCTACATGTGCTGGGCGTATCGCCGGCGCGGCGTCGTCCTCGACGCCGAAGGAGACGTCGTCGAGTGGCTTTATCAGAGTCCCGGCGAATTCGACCGCGAGGACTCCCAAGAAGCCACAGGCGGCGTCGATCTCGGCGCCGGCGCGGCCGTCGTCCGCCTGCAAACGCCGCTGAGCGAGGTCGACGTCCGCGCGCTGAAGGCGGGCGACATCGTGCTGCTGTCGGGCACGGTCTTCACGGGCCGCGACGAGGTCCACAAGTACCTGCACAAGGGCGGCGCGTTGGACGTCATCGAGGGCGGCGTCCTCTACCACTGCGGACCGGTGGTGATGGAGGAGGGCGGCGCGTACCGCGTCGTCGCCGCGGGGCCGACGACGTCGATCCGCGAGGAGCCGTACCAGGCCGACGTCATCCGGCGTTTCGGCGTGAAGGCGGTCATCGGCAAGGGCGGCATGGGGCCGAAGACGCTGCAGGCGTGCCAGGACTTCGGCTGCGTCTACCTGCACGCCATCGGCGGCGCGGCGCAGATTTACGCCCGCTGCGTGGAGGGCGTCGACGGCGTCTCGCTGAAGCAGTTCGGCAGTCCCGAAGCGGTGTGGCAGCTGCGCGTCAAGGACTTCCCCGCCGTGGTGACGATGGACAGCCACGGGCGCTCGCTGCACCAGGAAATCGCCGAGGCGTCCCGGACTCGGCTTCAGGAGGTTGTGTCGCCATGACACGACTCGGGACGCTGCGCGCCGTCGCCGTCGGCCCTCTACGCGGCTTCTTCTGCCCGCCGACGAGTCTCCGGGTGCCGCTCGGCTTCTACGTCCCTGTCGTCGCGGGAGCCGTGCTGTGGAACGTGCTGGCCGAGTCGGCGCCGCCGTGGGCTCTCGCGGCGCTGCCTCTCGCCGGTCTGCTAGTGTGGACACTGCTGGAATACGTCCTCCATCGCGTGGCGTTTCACGTTCCCCTGCGCGGCTCCCTGTTCGCCGCGACGCGCTTCCTCCACGGCGAGCATCACGTCGACCCGGCCGACCCGGTCCACATCCTGACGCGGCCGGCCTTCTCGTTCCCGATGGCCTTGCTGCTCTGGTGTCTGTTCCGGGCGGCGCTGCCGAGTTGGTCGCTGGCGGCGCTGCCGACGGCGGGCGTGGCGGTTGGCTATCTCTGGTACGAAGTGGTGCATTACCTGATCCACCGGGCGCCGCGCCTGCCGCTGATCCGCGGCCTGGTGCGGCACCACCTGCACCACCATTACCAGGACCAGGAGCGCTGTTTCGGCGTGTCGACGCGGCTGTGGGACGTGGTCTTTCGCTCTGGCCGCGCGCAGGCTGACAGCCGAACGCGGAGGTGCTAGACTGCTCAGAATGCCAAAAAGAACTAACCACAGAGAACACAGAGAACACAGAGAAAGACAAAAAAAGAAGAGGGAAAAGCCGCGATGGAGCGAAGTCAAAGCCCCTGGATGAAAGTTTTTCTTTTGCCTTTTCTCTGTGTTCTCTGTGTTCTCTGTGGTTAGTTCTTTGAGGCTCCCCCCAGCGCGAACGAGAAAGCCGCACCCATGCAGAGCGAACCGAACACCCCGCAGACGCCGTTCCAAATCAACGTCGCCGACCGCGTCCGACGTCTGCCGCCGTACCTCTTCGGCAAAATCAACGCGCTCAAGTACGAGAAGCGCCGCGCCGGCATCGACGTCATCGACCTCGGCATGGGCAACCCGACCGACATGCCCGACCCGCTCGTCATCGACAAGCTCTGCGAGGCGGCGCGCGACGAGCGCAACCACCGCTACTCGGTCAGCAACGGCCTGCACAACCTCCGCCGCGAAGTCGCCCTGCGCTACGGCCGCCGCCACGGCGTCCAGCTCGACCCCGAAACCGAGGTCATCGCCGGCCTCGGCTCGAAGGAGTTGTTCAGCCACATGTGCCTCGCCCTCCTCGGCCCCGGCGACACCGCCGTCGTGCCGGCGCCGTCGTTCCCCATCCACGTCTACGCCGTCGCCCTGGCGTCGGGGAACGTCATCAGCCTCGACTGCACGCGGCCGGACCGCTTCCTGGCGAACGTCGCGGAGATGGCCGAACACCTGTACCCCAAGCCGAAGGTGCTGATCCTCAATTACCCGCATAACCCCTCCTCGACGGTAGTGGAGCGCGACTTCTTCGTCGACGTGGTCGCCCTGGCGAAGAAGCACGGCTTCATGGTGATCCACGACTTCGCCTACGGCGACGTCTGCTTCGACGGCTACAAAGCGCCGAGCTTTTTGAGCGTGCCGGGCGCCAAGGACGTCGGCGTCGAGACGACGACGATGAGCAAGGGCTACAACATGGCGGGCTGGCGCCTCGGCTTCTGCGTCGGCAACGCGGAGATGGTGCGGGCGCTGGCGACGATCAAGGGCTATTACGACTACGGCATCTTCCAGGCCCTGCAAATCGCCGCCATCATCGCCCTGCGCCACTGCGAGGAGTTGGTCGACCGGCAGGCGCGGGAGTACCAGAAGCGCCGCGACGTGCTGGCCGACGGGCTGCTGCGCATCGGCTGGGAGCTGACGCCGCCGAAGGCCGGCATGTTCGTGTGGGCGCGCTACCCGCAAGAGTGGCGCGAGCGTATGGGGTCGATCGACTTCGCGATGAAGCTGCTGGAGGAGGCCGAGGTGGCAGTCAGCCCCGGCCGCGGCTTCGGCGACGCCGGCGAGGGCTATTTGCGACTGGCGCTGGTGGAGAACGAACACCGCCTGCGGCAGGCGGTGCGGCAGATCGGCCGCTGCCTGCGCGGCGACTAAGGCGTACCTGTCGAAGGACAACCGTTCCACTACTACAGTTTCCGCCGGGAGGAGTTCCTGCGCCACTACCACCAGCGGTCGAACGTCATCCGCGGTCTGATCCGGTCGCACTACGGGCAGGGGATCGAGCCCGTCTTCTGCCGGGGGACGCGGCGGGGCAGGGGGAGCCGGAAGTGCTGCCGACGGTGCGGCCAGGGTGATGGTCAGGATACCGGTTTCGGCGATGGCCCCTGAAGGTTGAAGTCGCCCCCGTACCCCGCCCTGGGAACCTCGCGCACTTCTTCGATGATGAGTTGGCAAATACGCATTTCTTTTGCCAGCATAATCGGGAGTGGCCCTACGTTCCAAATCTCTAACCGGAGTTCGGCCCCGTGATCGCCGTCATTGTTCTTGTTGTGCCCAAAGCCCGCGTGAATGGTCGGCGCGGTGACGTGAACGCCGAGGCCCATGCGCCCCAGGCTACTCTTGCCCTCAACGCGGGCACACAGTCGCGAGGTATGTGGTAGGTAAATCTTCTCCAAGGTCCATCCCAGGATGAAGTGCCGGGGGCCGGTCTCCTTGGTCGATAGGAACGACGGCTTCAACTCGAAGCCGTCGTCTTCAATGTCTATCCTTTCAGTAAATTTCTTCTCGATGACCGAGAACTTGAACCCCTTTGCCCCCGGGCAAAAACACGGATCCCCTTGTCCGAGGCCGGTGATTGGCGTCTCGAACTTCCACCTGTCCAAGGTGTGGCCCAGGCGAAGGTCAATCGCCGTCGAGTCCATGAACGCCGGGTCAGGCCGAGGGATGATGAGGATGCGCTTTTGGTCCATCGCCAGTTCGGCTTCGCGGTCACAGAGGATCATGCAGGCACCTCGTCCGGGGCCTCCGTCACCGCCTCGGCACTGACCCACACGCGGTTGGCACCGCTGTCGGCCTCGACGGGGAGTTGAACCAGCGCCGTCTTGTGCCGAGGGTCGCGACCGATGAAGCTAACCGGAAGGAGGTAGCTACCGCCTTGGCGTACGAGAAACCGCTCCTCGATGGCCAGGTACTCGGTGTGCCCCTCAATGCTCGCGACCCCAACAGTCTTGTAATTGGCGCGTGGGCCTTCGGAAATTTCACAGCGCATCAGTGCCATCGTCCTTTCCTCCTTAACTTGACATGAACTGCGGTACAGTAGCATTAGCCTACCAGGAACCGCAAGGTCAGCGGATGGCATCGGCACAACGACAACCCGAGCTTCAGTCAGCCGGCCCAATCATCACCGCCCGTAACGGAGAAGGCAAGAAAAATCCGTGCCACCCGAAGACGAAACCCCCTACCCTAAGAAGTAACAGGATTTCGTCTCCAGGTTACGTCGCAAAGCTTCTGGGACGAGACGAATTTGCCTATAGTAGCCTTACACCGCGGCTGGGCAGGCTCCCGGCGCGGCTCGCCTTCATCCCGTGGGAGGACCGGACTTGAAGCGTCGCATTCTCATCGGCCTCTTGGCCCTGGTGCCGGTCCTGACGGCGCTGCGGGCCGACGACAAGGCCAAAACCCCCGCCGACGAGTACAAGGCCCTCGACAAGGAATACGGCAAGGCCCAGGCCGACCTGCGCGAGGCGTTGAAAGCCGCCAAGACCCCCGCGGCCCGGAAGGACATCAACAAAAAGGGGCCGGACGCCAAGGCGTTCGCCCAGCGCTTCCTCGCGCTGGCCGAGAAGAACCCCAAAGACAAAACCGCCCTCGACGCCTACGCCTGGGTCGTCTCCCACGTCGGCCGGTCGCGGCCCGCCGAGGACGGCAAGAAGGAAGTGGACGTGCGCGGCCCGGCCCTCCGGGCGCTGCGCCGGGACTTCCTCACAAGCGAGGGGCTCGGGCCGGTGTGCCAGGCGCTGCGGTCCGCCGACGACAAGGACGGCCAGGACTTCCTCCGCGCGGCGCTGGCGCAGAACCCGCACCCGGAAGTCCAGGCCCTCGCCTGCCTGGCGCTGGCCGCGTCCTTGAATAGCCAGGTGACCCAGGTGCGCCGCGCCCAATCCTCGACCGAGGGCCGCGAGCAGGCCGAGAAATCCCTGGGCAAGGAGCAGGCCGAACAGCTCCTGGCGCTGGACGCCGCCAAGCTGGCCGCGGAGAGCGAACAACTCTTCAAGCGGGCGGCCGTGGACTATTCCGCCAAGCTGAGCAAAGAGGAATTGACGCGGCAGTGCCAGTCTCTCGCCTTCAGCTACAGTAAAGGGGCGGATACCTTCCTCCGTCACGTCCTGGAGAAGAGCGAACACCGCGAGGCGCAAGCGGCCGCCTGCATGGCTCTCGCGAGCGGACTGAGGAACCACGCCGACACCGTCCGCACGCTCCGCGGCGGCGACGACGAACTCAGAACGGCCTACGAATCCGCGTTCGGCAAGGAGGGCGTGCATGACTTCCTGGCCGAGGACGAGGGTAAGTGCGCCAGGGACAGTGAGGCGTTCCTCAAGCGCGCCGCCGCCGACTACATGGCTCGGATGAGCAAGGCGGAGTTGGCGCGGCACTGCCAGTCCCTCGCCTACGACCCCGGCAAGGGCGCGGAATTCTTCCTCCGGAGTGCGCTGGAAAAGAGTGACGAGCGCGAGGTGCGCTGGGCCGCCTGCCTGGCCCTGGCGGGCCAGCAAAGGCGGTTCGCGGACGCCGTCCGCCAGGCCAAAGACGCCGACGCCGACCACCGCACGCGCGACGAGTCCTACTACGGCAAGGACGCCTTGCGGGAGTTGCTGGCCGTGGACCCGGCCAAGGTCTCCAAGGAGAGCGAAGACCTCTATACGCGGGCGGCGACGAACCACGCCCCCCAGGTCGCCAAGGACGAGTTGGCGCGTCAGTGCCAGATGCTCGGCTTCAGCTACAACAAGGGGGCGGAAAAGTTCCTTCGCCACGTCCTGGACAACAACGACCATCGCGAGGTGAAAGGCGCCGCCTGCCTGGCTCTGGCGAACGGGCTGAGGCAGCACGTCGACGCCGTCCGCGAGGCCAAGGAGGCCGACGGCGAGCGCCGCAAGAGCCTCGAGTCGCACTACGGCAAGGCGGGACTGGCGGAACTGCGGGCGGCGGACGCGGGGGCGGCCCTCCGCGAGTGCATCCACATGTTCGACACGGTCGTGGCCGATTACGCCGACCTGAAGGACGCGCGCGGCCGCACCTACGAAGAGGCGGCCCGAGCCCACCTGTACGAGATCGACGCCCTGTCGGTCGGCAAAACGGCGCCGGACATCCGCGCCGAGGACGTCGACGCCAGGCCGCTCAACCTGTCCGACTACCGCGGCAAGGTGGTGCTGCTCGACTTCTGGGGCCATTGGTGAGGCCCTTGCCGGGTCATGTACCCGCACGAGCGGTCGCTCGTGCAACGGCTCGAAGGCCGGCCTTTCGCGATTCTCGGCGTCAACAGCGACGACGACCGCGACGAGTTGAAGAAAGTCCTCGTGAAACAGAAACTCACCTGGCGCTCGTTCTGGAACGGCGGCGGCGACGGGCCGATCTCCAACAGGTGGAACGTCCAAGGCTGGCCGACCCTGTACGTGATCGACGCCAAGGGTGTCATCCGCCACAAGTGGCTCGGCTCGCCGGGCGACAAGGTCGTGGACGAGGCCATCGAAGCCCTCGTCAAGGAGGCAGAGCAGGTCAGGACGCCGAGGTAAGCGCGCGCAAGTCGGCGGGCGGGCGTCGTCCCTCTGGGGGGTCGGTCACCCTTGCGAGGGGCGGCGCCCGCCGCTGTCACCGTCACAGCCGTTCCCTCACGCCTTTTGACCCCCGCTCGTGCGCGGTTTCCGCTGGCGAAGACGGTCCGCCGACGCTAACCTGGGAAAGAGTGGAGGAGGGCCGGTGCGCCCGTATCTCCTGTGAGGGAAGAGCCATGTCCGATCCGCGTCGCTTCTTGACCGGCGTGTTCGTCCTGCTCCTGGCCTTGCCCGCCTCCGCCCAGGCGCCGAAGGACGGCGACCTGCTGGAAGAGGCGAAGCGGCGCGAACAGGTCGCCGCTCAGAAGGCCGAGGCCGACTTCCGCGCCGCCGTCGTCGAGTTGCACCGCCTCGCCGCCAAAGACCCCGCGAAGGCCGCCGAGCGCTTCGAAACGATCCTCGCCGTCCTCGAGAGCGACACTTCCCTCGGCGAACACAAGCGGGCCGCGTGGAGCCGCATGGTCAAGGACCGCGTCCGCGTCCTGAAGGCCGAGGCGGAAGACAGGGCGAAGGCCGACCGGGAGAAGGCCGACGCCGTCCTCAAGAGCGAGGAGCGCCGCGGCGGCGACGCGATCCGTTCCCAGGATAACGAGAAGGTGCGTTCCGGCCTGGAGGGTGTGCGCCGCCTTCAGAACGAGGGCAAGCCCGAGGACGCCGCCCGCGCCGCCGCCGACCTGGCGCGGCGCAACCCGGAGAGCCCCGCCGCCGCCGCCGCGAACCGCATCAGCGCCGGCAACCACAGCCTCAGCGAGGCGCGCACGATGCGCGACGACAAGGCGCGCCGCACCGAACTCGCCCTCCGCGAGGTCGACCGCAGTGCCTCGCCGCCGAAGGGCGACATCGAGTTCCCGTCGCCGGAGAAGTGGCGCGAGATCACCAAGCGCCGCAGCAAGTCGAACCTGACCGAGACGGAAAAGGCGATCATGCAGGCGCTCGACGCGCCCACCTCGGTCAACTTCAAGGGCTCGTCGTTCGATGCGGCCATCGACTACTTGCAGACGCTGACGGGGCAGACGATCCTGGTCGACAAGTCGACGCTGGAATCGGCCGGCATCGGCTACGACACGCCGGTGAACACGACGGCGCGCAACGTCACGCTGCGGACCGTGCTGCGCAAGCTGCTCGGCCAGTTCAACCTGACCTACGTCGTCAAGGACCAGGCGATCCAGATCGTCACGCCGGAGAAGGCGAAGGAGACGATGTCGGTCCGCACCTACTACCTCGGCGACCTGGCCTTCGCGACGCAGTACCAGTTCGGAGCGGGCTTCAGCGCGCCGCAGATGAACGCGACGGTGAACCAGCTCATCCAGCTCATCACCGGCACGGTCGACCCGGACAGCTGGTCGCTCAACAACAGCGGCGGCCGGGGGACGATCTTCTTCGACCCGCGCACGCTGACGCTCATCATCAAGCAGAACGCGGAGATCCATCACATGCTCGGCGGGTTCGGCAAATGAGTCCCTACTTCCCCACCGCCGACGAGTGTTCCCGCCACACCATCTTCCCCGGCGTGCGCATCCGCACCTGCGCGGCGGAGCGGATGATGATGTCGTTCGTCGACCTGGACCCGGGCGCGGTCGTGGAGGAACATTCGCACCCGCACGAGCAGGTCGGCATGATCCTGAAGGGCCGGGCGACCTTCTTCGTCGGCGGCGAAGAGAAGACGCTCGGCCCCGGCGACATGTACCGCGCCCCCGGCGGCGTCAAGCACCGCGTCGTCGCCCTCGACGAGCCGGTGCAAGTCCTCGACATCTTCTACCCAGTACGCGAGGAATACCGCTGAGGGCGGCACGCGCTCAGAACGGCCCGCCGGGCACGACGCGGTTCGGCGGCGCGTCGCCGGGCCGGTAGTCGGTGGTGTCGGTGAGGGCGCGGCGCGGGCGCAGCCCCAGCGGCACCTCGCGCGGTTGGCGCCCGAAGAACGGACAACTCGGGTGGTCGCGGTGGTAGTCGGCGTTCGCGTCGGCCGGCTCGTCCTCGGCGTGCGGCGGTGGCAACTCTTCGCGCTCCTCCCCCACGCGCGGCATCGGCGCCAGTGCGGCCTCGCTCTCCTCGAAGGCGCCGGGCGGCGGCGCGGCGCCGACGAAGTCGCGGACGCGCGGCATCACCGCCGGCCAATCGCCCTCGTCCCCGTCCGCCACGTCGATCACGATCTGCCCCGGCATGCGTGCGGGGGGCAGACTCTCGAGCGCCGGAAACAACTCCGCCGGCACGACGGCCTCGGCGACGTCCGCCTCTATCGGATCGCCCCAGTGGACGTTGATGACGCGTCGGTCGTCGCCGGTCGAGGCGACGACACAATCGGCCACCCAGGAATCGGGGTGGCCGCAGGCGTAGTGACCGGCGTAGTAGATGCTCCCCACGGCCGCCGCGGCGACGGCGCTACAACTCCAAAACCATTTGCGCATGGTGCCTCTGCTCCCCAGACTGGACCGGGACCGAAACGACCCGCTTCGGCGGTAAATCGCGCGACGTGACTCCGTTCCGCCGGCACGGGAGGCGAATCTTATAGCGAGGGGGTCGCGCGCGAGCCAGAGCAGTTTCGGAGGAGAGGCGGGAGCGGAATGGGTAGGTGCCGCGAGCCGAGCGGCACCGGGGCGTCGGCGTCACCCCGGCGCGCGGCGCAGCCGCACGCGCGTGTCGTGGAACGTGCTTTGGCCCGCCATGTCGGCGAGGGCGTCGGACGTCGTCGCGTTGACGTTCGACCCGCCCGACAGCTTGCCCCAGCGGCCCTTCGGCGTGGCGACGACGCCGGGCCGCACGGCGTCCGTCACCGCTGCCCGCACCCGGAACGAACCGCGCTCGTTCTCGACGATCACCTCGTCGCCGTCGGCGATGCCCCGCTCGTTGGCGTCGTCGGGGTGGATCTCCACCGTCGGCGGTCCGGCCCGCTCCAGCAGGCCGCGCTGACTCGCCAGGCTGCTGCTGACGAAGTGGTGCGACGCCGCCGACACCAGCCGCAGCGCGTGCGCGTCGCCGTCGTCCTCCGCGTCGTCGAAGCGCCCTGGCAGTGGGTCGATCCCGGCGGCGGCCAGCGCCCCCGCGAACAACTCCACCTTGCCGCTCGGCGTCGGGAAGCGGCCGTCGGCGAACGGTGTCGTCTCGTCCAGGGCCAGGGCGACGCTCCCCTCCGCCTTGAGCCGCTCCAAGGTCACGCCGCCCAGGGCCGGGTTGCGCGCCGCCGTCGCCGACAGCACTTCCTCGATCACCTCGTCCGGAGTCTGGTGCAGCCACGGCTCCGTGAAGTCCATCGCGCCGGCCAACAGGCCCATGACGTCCCAGTTACTCTTGCACTCTCCCAACGGCTCGATGGCGCGGGTGTTGTAGGCGAGGCGCGTGTGCCCGTAGGACTTGTGCAGGTCGATCTGTTCCAACTGCGACGTCGCGGGCAACACCAGGTCGGCGAGGTCGGCCGTGTCGGTCAGGAACAGGTCGTGGACGACGGTGAACAGGTCGTCGCGGCGCATCCCCTCGGCGATGCGGCCGGCGTTCGGCGACGACGTGACGGGGTTGGCGTTGAAGACGTACAGCGCGCGGATCGGCGGCCCGTCGACCTCGCCGAGAAGGGCGGCACCGAGGCGATTCATGTTGACGCTGCGCCCCGGCGGCGGACAGTCCTTCGCGTGGTGAACGGCTTCGCGGTCCCAGACGACGGTGCCGCTCGTGCTGTAGGCCAGCCCGCCGCCAAGGACGCCGTACTGTCCGGTGATCGCCGGCAGGGCGCAGACGGCGCGGACGTTCTGCCCGCCGTTGCGGTTGCGGTTGACGCCGTCGGCGGTCTTGATGAGGCTCGGCCGATGGCTCGCGTACATTCGCGCGAGGGCGACGATGTCTTCCTCGGGCAGCCCGGTCTTCGCCGCCACGCGCGCCGGCGGAAACTCGGCGATACGCTCGCGCAGCGCCGGCCAGCCGACCGCGTTCGCCCGAAGCCACGCCTCGTCATGCCTGTTGTCGCCGACGATGACGTGGGCGATCCCCATTGCCAGGTAACCGTCGCTGCCGGGCAGGGGGGCGAGGTGCCAGTCGGCGCCCTCCGCGCTGAGCGTGCGCCGCGGGTCGATGACGACGACCTTGCAGCCCTTTCGCCGGGCCAGGCGCAGGAACGGCATGAAGTGCGGCCCGGTGCTGACGGGGTTGGTCCCCCACAGGATGACGAGGCGGCTGTGGACGACGTCCTGATATGGCGGGCTCCAGCGCTGGCCGAGCGTCGTCTCGACGGCCATCTCGGCGGCGGCACCGCAAATGCTCCGTTGAAGTTGGCCGGCCCCCAGGCGGTTCCACAGCCGGGCGGCGCAGACGACGTTCTGTACCAGGCCGAGCGTGCCGCTGTAGCTGTACGGCTGGATCGCCTCGGCTCCCGACGCGCGGATGATCGCCTTCCAGCGCTCCGCGATCTCGCCGATTGCGTCGTCCCAGGAGACGCGCCGCCACTGACCGCTCCCCTTCGGGCCGACGCGGCGCAGCGGGTGCGTCAGGCGGTCGGGGTGGTAGACGTGGTCGAGGTAAGGGCGAACCTTGGCGCACAGCCAGCCGCGCGTGACGGGGTGTTCCGGGTCGCCGCGGAAGCCGACGGCGCGACCGTCTTGCACTTCCGTGACCACGCCGCAGGTGTCGGGGCAGTCGTGCGGGCAGACGCCGCGGACGAGCGTCAAAGTCGTCATGAGAGTCCTCGGGGCAAGGCCGGGCCTGAGACATCATACCACGACTCCGGCCGGCGGCCTCAAGCGTATAATGGAGACAGCGAACGAAAGACAAAAACGCGGGCGCCCATCCGCGAGGAGATGCTTCGATGTTCTTCGACCCGATGTATCTGCTGTTCGTCGCCCCGGCCATGCTGCTCGCCGCCTGGGCGCAGTGGCGCGTCCACAGCGCCTACGCCGCCGCCGGCCGCATCGCGCCGCAGAGCGGCCTCTCCGGCGCCGAGGCCGCGCACGAGGTCCTGCGCGCCGCCCACGTCCCCGGCGTCGAGATCGAGCCGGTGGAAGGTTTCCTGTCCGACCATTACGACCCGAGCAAGAAGGTGCTGCGGCTCAGCCGCGACGTCTACGCCGGCCGGTCGCTGGCGGCGCTCGGCATCGCCGCCCACGAAGCCGGCCACGCCATCCAGGACGAGCGCCGCTACGCCCCGCTGGTGGTGCGCAACGGCCTGGTGCCGCTGGCGTCGGTCAGCGGCGGGCTGTCGTGGGTCATCATCTTCGTCGGCTTCGTCCTGGCGAGCATGCACGTCTTCCTCGGCCAACCGCTGATCCTGCTCGGCATCGGCGCCTTCTCGCTGACGGTCGTGTTTCAGCTCGTGAATCTCCCCGTCGAGTTCGACGCCAGCCGCCGGGCGCGGATCGCCCTCATCGACGGCGGCCTGATCACGGCGGAGGAGGACTACCACGTCAAGAAGGTCCTCGACGCCGCGGCGCTCACTTACGTCGCCGCCACGCTGTCCAGCGCGTTGACGCTGTTGTACTTCCTGTTCCGCGCCGGGCTGCTCGGCGGCCGCGACAGGTAGGTCGAAATCGCTCTCGACTCGTCCGGCGTCACTCGCTCTAATCGAGGAGGCAAGGAGGCTTCCTCATGGCCCGCCAGCGTTACGACATCGCGAGCAAGTGGCTGCTGGGCCACCAGGGCAAAGGCGCGCTTCTCCTGGGCGGACTGAGGGACGTGCGCCGCTACCAGCCGATGCCCGGCGAGATCTCCCAGAGCCGCAAGTTCCCCGACGCCCTGTTGCAAGTGTTCCTCGGCCGCGAAACGAAGCCGCACCACGTCCTAATCGAGGTGGCGACGTACCCGGAGAGGCGGGCGCTGAGGCAGGCGCTCGACGACCTGACGCTCTCCTACAACGCGCTGGGCCATCTGCCCGAGTTGGTGATGCTGATTCTGTCACCGAAGGGACGGTTCCGCATCGAAGGCAAGTATGAGGTGCGGAGCCGGCTGGGCACGGCGCGGCTGACGGGCGAGTGGAAGCCGGTCGAGGTGTGGACGCTGTCGGCGGAGGAGTACCTGGCCGAGGGCGACGTCGGCGTGGTGCCGTGGGTGCCGCTGATGCGCTTCGACGGCCCGCCCGAGGCGCTGCTGGAGCGCTGCCGCGACAAGATCGAGCGCGACGCCCACCCCAAGGACCAGGCCGACCTTCTGGCCGTCGCGCAGGTGCTGACGAAGTTGAAGTTCCCGGACCCCGAATTGCTGAGCCTGTTGGGAGGGAGAAAAGCTATGATCGAATCGCCGTTGTTGCAGCAGATGATGGCCGAACGGTCTCACGAACACATCCTCGAAGTCCTGAAGGCTCGTTTCGGGACCGTGCCGAAGGACGTGACCAAGTTCCTTCGTGATGTCCTGAAGGAGAAGAAACTAATGAAACTTAACGTCCTCGCGGCCACGTCCCCGGACCTGGAGGCATTCCGCGAGGCGCTGCTGTCGTAACAGGGAGCGTACAGACGCTGACGTACTTGCCGCCCTGCGTCGGTCACTCCCCGTTCTATCGAAGAAGGCTGGTAGGAAGACGAACCATGATCGAGTCGCCGTTGCTGCAAGAGCTTGTGGCGGAGAAACTTCACGAAGCCATTCTGGAATTCCTGAAGGGCCGCTTCGGGGCGGTGCCGCAGGACGTGACCCGACTCCTTCGCGCCGTCCCGACCGAGAAAAAGCTGATGAAGTTGACGGCGCTGGCCGCCAAGTGCCCCGATCTGGAGGCGTTCCGCGAAGCTCTCTTGTCGTAAGGGGCCGCGATCACTCGATCTCCTGAAGCCGCCGCGCCAGTGCCGAGTAGCGCCGGGATGCCTCGTGGCGCTGCACCGCCGCCGACAGCGCCTTGCGACTCCCAACCACGACGACGAGTTTTTTGCCGCGCGTGATTCCGGTGTACAGCAGGTTGCGCTGCAACATCACGAAATGCTGCGTGTGCAGCGGCAGGACGACCGCCGGGTACTCGCTCCCCTGCGATTTGTGGATCGTCGTCGCGTAGGCCAGCGCCAACTCGTCCAGCTCGCCGAAGTCGTACACGACCGCGCGGCCGTCGTACTCGACCGTCAACTCCTGCTCGTGCGCGTCGATCCCGGTCACGCGGCCGATGTCGCCGTTGAAGACGTCCTTGTCGTAGTCGTTTTGCGTCTGAATGACCTTGTCGCCGGCGCGGAACGTCCAGCCGAAGCGCTCCACTTCCGGGCCGCCCTTCGCCGGATTCAGCACCCCCTGAAGATGCGCGTTGAGATTGCGCGAGCCCAGCTCGGAGCGGTTCATCGGCGTCAGCACCTGCACGTCGCGCAGCGGGTCGAGGCCGAAGCGCGCCGGGATGCGCTCGCGCACCATCGTCACGATGCGCTCCAGCACCAACTCAGGCGTTTCCGCCTCCACGAAGTAGAAGTCGCCCTGCCCCGCCGGCGCCGACTCCGGCATCTCTCCGGCGTTGACCGCGTGCGCCGCCCGCACGATCCAACTTTGTCCCGCCTGGCGGAAGATCTCCGTCAGCCGCACCACCGGCACCACGCCCGACGCGATCACGTCGCCCAGCACCGACCCCGGCCCGACCGACGGCAACTGATCGACGTCGCCGACGAGGACCAGACACGCCCGGCGCGGCACCGCCTGGACGAGCTTGTTCATCAGGACGACGTCGACCATCGATGCCTCGTCAACGACGAGCAGGTCGACGTCGAGCAAACGCCCGCGGTCGTGCTTGAAGCCGCCGAGCGCGGGGTCGAACTCGAGCAGGCGGTGGATCGTCTTCGCCTCGCGGCCCGTCGTCTCCGTCAGCCGCTTGGCGGCGCGCCCGGTCGGGGCGCAGAGGAGACAGCGCAGGCCCCTGGCGGCGAACGCTTCGAGGATGCCGCGCACGATCGTCGTCTTGCCGACGCCGGGGCCGCCCGTCACGACGAGCAGCTTTTGCGTCAGCGTCCTGCGGACGGCGTCGCGCTGCGTCGGCGCCAGTTCCAGACCCATGTGCTTTTCGACGCGGGCCAGTGTCTCCTCGACGTTGACGTCCCCGAGCGGGTGCGGCCCGTCGCGGAGCTGGCGCAGCGTCCGGGCGACGCCCAGTTCGGCGAGGAACAGCGGCTTGAGATAGAGCCACGGCTCGTCGCCGCCCGGCTCGCGCACCAGCTCGTCCTCGCGGCGGCCGTCCTCGACGGCGGCGGCGACGACGGCCTCGTCGATGCCGGTCAGCCGCGCCGTCTCGTCGACGACCGCCGCCTCGGGATAGCCGACGTGGCCGCCCTCGTTACTCAGCTTCTGGAGGACGTAGCGCACGGCGGCGCGGGCGCGGAAGGGCGAGGCGCGGTCGACGCCGAGGCGCTGGGCCAACTCGTCGGCGGTCTGGAAGCCGAAGCCCCAGACGTCGCCGGCGAGGCGGTACGGGTTCTCGCGCACGAGTTCGACGGCTCGGTCGCCGTAGGTCTTGTAGATGCGCACCGCCTTCGCCGTGCCGACGCCGTGCGCCTGGAGGAAGACCATGATCGAGCGGACGGCCTTCTGCTGCTGCCAACTCTCGCGGATGCGCTGTAGGCGGCGGGCGCCGATGCCCTTGACCTCCTTGAGGAAGGCCGGGCTCTCGTCGATGACGGCGAGGGTGCGCTCGCCGAAGACCTCGACGATCTTGCGGGCGAAGTGCGGGCCGATGCCCTTGACGAGTCCGCTGCCGAGGTATTTTTCGATGCCGGCGGGGGTGTGCGGCGGCATACTGCGGATGCGCTCGGCCTTGAACTGCGGGCCGTAGTCGCGGTGCTGCGTCCAGGAACCGGACGCCTCGACGTACTCGCCGACGGTCGGGCTGGCGACGACGCCGACGACGGTGACGAGGGTGCGCTTGCCGGTCGGCAGGACGCGCAGCACCGCGAAGCCGCTGTCGGGGTTGTGCGCCGTGATCCGCTCGACGACGCCGGAGAGCGTTTCTTCCATAATGAGGGATTGTAACGCAACGACGCGGAAAAGCGGATGGCAGCCGGGACGGGAACCCCTTACCTTCCGGCCTCGGGGGCTCGAACTGCCGAGACAAATGAGTCTGTTATCCCCTCCATTAAATGACAGTGATGCTGAGCCAACCCTCGGGGGAGTTGTAAGCCAACAACCAATGACCGGACCCGACCGACGGCAGCAGAACGGTCGTGAAGGCGCCGACGAACTGCCCGACGTGGATGAGTCGGAACCAATCGCCCTGCAACGGCAGGGTGCCGTTCAGGGCTTCGACGGTGAGGGTGCCGGCCAGGTAAGCGTTGCCCGAGACGGTCAACTGGCCGTTGGCGCCAGCGGCGCGGCCGTTCAGGCCCATCCGGAGGGTTGCGTTCTCGGCCTGGGTGTAGTTGCCCGTGATGTACAAGGAGGCGAGGAGAGACCCCTGGATCATGTCGAAGATCCCGGAGTTGAACACGTCGCCGTGAATGTTGCCGTACCCGCCGTAGAGCGTGGCGCCGGGCTGGATCGTGACGCCGCCGACGGCGTAGAGGATGCCGCCGAAGAGCGTCAAACTGCCCCGGGCGAGGTTGACCGACGCCGCGGTGAGTTGTCCGAAGCCGCCGTCCAACACGACGCTGCCCCCGTCCTGTTGGAACGGCCCCGTCGCCTGGATTTCGCTCCCACTTTCCGAGACGGAGACGGTGCCGCCGTTCATCTGGAAGGTTCCGGTGACCGCCAGGATGCCGTGGTTGACAACGGCCGTTCCCAGGGTCTGCGTGAAGCCGGCGGACAGCCGGAGGGTGCCCCCCAGGACGCGCAAAAGGCCGGTGTTATTGAACGATTCGTTCGCGCCGAACGTCGTCGTGCTGTACGGGAACGACCGGGTGAACGTGCCCGCGTTGTTGAACGTCCCCGGACCCGAGACGGCGACGACGCTGGCGGCGTTGGTAACGTCGAACGTCCCGGACGCCAGGTTGTTGAAGGCGTTCCCGCCGTCCAGCTGGATGTTCCCGGTGCCGTTCCAGGTGGCGGCGCCGGCGTTGTTCAGGGTCCGGCGGAGGACGACGGTGACGCCGTTGCTGAGGGCGAGGGTCGCGGCCGGCGTAATCGTCGTGGCGCCGGCGCCGCTCATCGTGCCGCCGGACCAGGTGGCGGCGTGCGTCCTCCAGCCGTTCGAGGTTGGTGTACTGCAACTGCGGGGTGGCGACTTGCCCGGAGGCGACGACGAGGCGGTCGTAGCCGGCGCCGGGGTCGAGCAGGAGTCCGAGGCTCGGGTCGATGGATTCCAGGCGCACGGCGTCGTTGCCGGAGCCGGCGTTGAGGGCCAGACTCTCGACACCGCTGTAGGTGAGCTGCAAATCGGGCAGGCGCCCGACGCCGACCCCATTTGCGGCGAGGCGGTAGTTCTCGCCGAGGTCGTACCCCTGGTCGTTGATCTGCAACAGGTCATTGCCGCCGCCGGCGCTGACGGCGACCGTCCCCCGGACGTCGTCCAGCCGGTTGTCGTCGCTGCCGAGGACGACCCGGTCGTCGCCGCCGCCCGTGTTGATTTGCAACTCGGTCCCCGTGAGGGCGCTGACGACCTGGACGACGGTCGAGGCGGCGTCGGTGGTCAGGACGCGCCGGCGGTAGTTCAGCGTGTTGATCGTGGGTCCGCCCGCGCGCCGGACCGCATCGCCCGAGATGCGATAGGTTCGCGGCCCCGGACTGCCGCTGTCGTCGATAAAGATCTGGTTGTTGGCTCCGCCTTGGCCGTCGATGGTCAGCGCGCCGAGGATGTCATCGAGGCGGTTGGGGTTGGGAGCGCCGCTTGCGACCTTGATGGTATCGTCGCCGGCGCCGGCGTTGACCCGCGTGGCCGTGCCGGCAGCAGTCGCCCGGACGTTGATGGTATTGCCCCCGCTGCCGCCGTTGAGGGTCAGATTCTCGAACCCGCCGTAGGCCGCGGAGAACGACGTGCCGTCCCGCGAAATGATCGTCGCGGAGACGGTATACTGCCCGGCGGCGACGCTCCCCTGGTCGTTGACGTTGAGGGCGTCGGTACCGGTGCCGCCAACGACGATGAGCGGCGCGGCGATGTCGTCCAGGGTGTTCGCGTCACTGCCGAGGTTGACCGTGTCGTCGCCCGCCCCGGCGTTGACTTGGGTCGCCGTACCGGACGCGGTCGCCTTGACCGTGACGGTGTTCCCGAACGCGCCGCCGTTCAGCTTGAGACTTTCCACGGTGCCGTAGAACACGCGGCGCCCGTCCGCGCGATAAACGCCGCCCGCCGTGATCGAGAAGGTCTGCCCCGCCCCCGTCATTTCGTCGTGCAGCGTGAGGGCGTCGGTCCCCGAACCGCCTTCGACGTCGAGGTTGCCGGCGAGGTCGTCCAACCCGTGGGCGGCGTTGCCGACTTCGATCACGTCGTCGCTACTTTCCGCGGCGACGGCGGTCAAAGCGCCCGGCCCGGTGGCTCGAACGTAAATCGCGTCCGCGCCGCTCCCGGAATTGAGATACGTGTCCGTGTTCCTGGCGGTGCCTTGGACGGTAATCGTATTCCCGCCTCCGCCGCCGTTCAGCGTCAGCTGGGCCAGGGAACTGTAGGTGATCCGGGCCATGAGGTTCCGGTCGACCGTCGAAGCGCCGACGACGAACGTGCGGCCGGCGTTGGTCCCCCGGTCGTTGAGGGAGAGTTCGTCGGCGCCGCTGCCCAAGATAGACAGCGGACCCATGATATCATCGAGGGTCAGGTTCTCACTGCCGACGTTCACGACGTCGGTATCAACGCCCGGGTCGATAACGGTCGTGGTCAGCACGTTCGTCGACCGCACGACGACGGTGTTGCCGCCCCGGCCCGCGTCCAATTCCAGGAGATCAAGGAGGGCGTAAGTAATCCGCACGGTGCCGGCCCGTTCGACGGTTGTGTCGGTGACGGTGTAGAACTGGCCTCCCTGACGGACGGAGCGCACGTCGTCGAGATAGAGTTGGTCGTAGCCGGGCCCGCCGTTGACCGTGAGCCGCCCCACGAGGTCGTCCAGTTTGCTATTGCTTCCCGCTGTGATCAAGTCGTCACCGCCCCCGGCGTTGATGACGGTTGTCATGAGCTGGTTGGTCCCCGGCACGGAGATGCGATCACCGCCGCTACCGGCGTTGAGGGTCAAGTTCTCGATGGTGTCGTAGGTGATGTCGACGCCGCCCGTTCGTCGGACGGTCGTGGGCGTGACGGTATAGCTCCGGTCCACAGTCGTTCCCTGGTCGTTGACGTTGAGGCTGTCGGTGTCCGAGTCGCCTTTGACGGTGAGCGGGCCGGCAAGGTCGTCCAGGGTGTTCCCGGTGCTGCCAACGGTAATAGTGTCGGCGCCGTCGCCGCCGTTGACGGCCGTCGTCGTGCCGGCCGACGTGGCTCTGACGTAGATATCGTCGCCGCCCGAGTCGCCGTTGATGGTCAGGGTAGCAAGAGATCCCGTATCTTTCACGTCGATCGTGTCGCCGCTCGACCCGGCGTTGAGTGTCAGTTTGTTGATTTTACTGTAGAGGATTTGGGGGGCGCCCGTCCGGTCAACCGTGGTCCCGGTGACGGCATAGCTCTGGGCGGCGGCGGCGCCTACGTCATTGATGAAGAGGCTGTTGGCGCCGTCGCCGCCGTCGACGGTCAAGAGGCCGCCCAGGTCGCTCAGATTGCCGCCCGTCTCGGTGCCGACGATGACCGTGTCGTCGCCGCCGCGCCCCATGACCGTGATCGGCCCGACCCCGAGGGCGCCTTCCAGGCGGATCGTCTCGTCGTCGTCCGAGCCGCGGATGGTAAGGGAGCGGATGCCGGCGGCGGGCGCGGAATAGTAGAGGCCGTCGTAGCCGTCCAGGTTCGGGCCGGACACAGCCAGTTCGAGGTTAAGGCCGTTGCGCCGCGCCGTGATGGTAACCTTATCGCCGACCCGAGATCGCCCGAGAACTTGGGTGGTCATGTCCAGCACCAGGTCGTAGGCGCCGGCGTTGACCGTGGGGTTGATGAAGCCGTTGAGGTTCGAGGAGACACGAGTCGCCCAATTGATCTCTCCGAAAGTCGCGTTATTACGAATCCCGTCTAAGTCAGGAGGTCTGTTGCCAATCGTTCCGAATTCAGAGAAGACGCCGGCGATGCGACCATCAATGAAGAGTGGTCCTCCCGAGTCCCCGAAATTGTCGAGCGCGTCTCCCCCCGGAAGCCCCAGGTCGTGAATTCCGTACAGCAATCCAAAGGCATCACGCAGTACGTCGCCGTCGTCAAAGTCGTATACGAGCGATCCGGAGGGAGGGCCGATGTTTGTTCCTCCTCGGATTTGCCTCTCGATTTCGACGCCTGTTACGTCGCTGGTGAGCAGTAGCACGGGCGTGTCCGCGAGTCCGTTTATGAACGAAACGTAATACGACTCGCCAATACCCGTAAACCGACTGACGCGCACGTTCCCCCGGAGAGCAGGGATCGTTTCCAAGGCGGCCTGACCCTGTGCGTCCGTAGCGTGTGCGGGGACGTTCTCCGACCGGACGCCGTTGTACATAACTGAGAAGGCAGTATCTCCGGGAGAATTGACGAGTTGGACCTCATTGCGAAGAATGTTTGCGTTCGCGTCAAAGCGGTTGTTGCCCTGGCGCTTGGTGTTACCCGTCCCCGGCCGCGCCCCGGTAGCTCCTTGACCCGTAAGACCATACCCGACAAGGGTAATTGGCTTGCCTACTTCGTCGTTGGCATCGTACAGTTCGTATTGCTGGGCACGGAACGGCGCCACTAAAAGCCGGCTAGCTTGCTGTAGTCCGGCTTCTTGATCGATAAGCCGTATTATCGATAGGTCGTTGAAGCCGACGGAGCCTAGCACATGCGGTTGGAAGTTTGGGTGAGGAATCTGGAACTGATTCCCGGGAGGGATTTGTAGAGACTTTAGCAAAGTTAGTGCAGTAGCCCGTTCTCCCCATGCGCATAAACTGAACTCCTGAAGCCTCTTGCGTCAGGAGGGCTGCTGATGACTGTTCCAGGGGAGTATGTCCCGGACGTCACCGAGGGCATTACTCGT
>JBBROG010000118.1:0-24453 GCA_038229635.1 Gemmatales bacterium | reverse complement strand
GCCCTGCGCGAGTTGGGTTACACCCGACTCCTCAGTACCTTCCTGGCGGGGAACGACGCCAGCACACTCTGGCACTGGCGCGGCGGCTTCCGGCTGCTCCCCTACCCGTACTCGGTGCGACGGCCGCCGCCGACGGCCTGAGCGAAGCGAGAGGGCCGACCCCCGACTCGGCCTCGGGACGGCCCTACGCGAGGAGCCGGCGGATTGTCTCGACCGAAACCGCTTCCAGCGTCTTGACGACGAGGTCCGCACCCGCCTCACGCAGTTTGTCGTCGGGGTGGTGGCCGACGAAGGCCACGGCGACGCAGCGCATACCGCCGGCCTTCGCCGCCTGCACGCCGGCGACTGCGTCTTCCATCACCACGCAATGCTCGGGCGCGACGCCGAGCTTGGCGGCGGCGACCTGGAACACCTGCGGGTCGGGCTTGCCGCGCTGCGTGTCCTCCATGCTGGAGATGGCGTCGAAGAATTGTCCGGTTCCCGTCAGCCCGAGGATGAGGTCGACGTTGCCGCGCGGGGCGCTGGAGCCGACGGCCTGACGAAAGCCGGCGGCGTGCAGCCCTTCGAGCAGGGGGCGGACGCCGGGGAGTAGGTCGACGCCGCGGCGGGCGGCGACCTTGTAGAGGTCTTCCTTGCGGACGCCGAGGTCGTCGATCTCCGCGTCGCCGAAGCGCTCGCCGAAGAGGTGGCGGACGATCTCGGGGTTGCGCCGGCCGAAGGTGGCCGCGAAGTCGGCGCGCGTGAAGGGCCGCCCGAGGCTCGCGCACAGTTCGACCCAGGCGCGGAAGTGCTGTTCGGCGGTGTCGACGAGGGTGCCGTCGACGTCCCAGATGACGGCGGCGCTGACAGGCTTGCTCATTGTTGTCCTTGGCCGTTGGTTCGGAAGGGGTGAAGGAGTTGCTCGACCCGGGAGGTTTCCTCGGCGGTGAGCGTGACTTCCGGCGGGGCCGCGTAATCGACGGCGAGGCCGTAATGGCAGAGGTCGTAGACATTCGTTAGCGCCAACGACAGGTCGAGAGGAACGTCCGGGTCGCCGGGCAGCAAGGGGAGCGGCACGACGGGGAGTCGGTCCTGGAGGCGGAGCGGCCAAACCTCCGTGACAGGGCGCTGCTCCGCACGACTCAGGAAGACGAAATAAGGGACTTCGGGGAGCGCTCGAAGCATGGGGACGCGCCTTCCCAAGCGCAGGAGATCGATTTCCAGCAGGTGGACGTCGCTCTGGAGGATGCGGCGGCGCTTGGCGAGGTACTTGCGGCGGCCGGCGCCGCGCTTGTTGGTTGGGGAGAGCAACTCGATCGCCGCGACGAGTTCGCGGCTCGCCCGGTCGCGGATCTCGACGTTGACGTGGGGGACGGCGGCCGGCATCACCGTCTCCATCCGGAGCGGGGGCGGGGCGATGGCCGCGGCCGAACTCGGAAGAGAGGGAACGCCCGTCGGCGTTACTCCCACGTCGGGGGAGAGAGTCCGCCGCGCCGCGACCACGACGTTGTCCGGGTCGCCGTAGTAAAACGTCTCCGTCGTGAGGGCGAGGTATTTGGGACTGAGCTTGGGCGCGAGTTGCCGTGCTATCTCGGGACTGAGTTGCGAATGGATCGAGGGCCAGAGATAACCTTCGAGGTAAGGGTCCATTCCCGGGAACGGCGACGGCATGGAGAAACCCCTCTCCGCTCGAGTGCTGGCGACGGCATGGATCATACCGACGACGTCGGGAGCTTGCAAAGCAAGCCGCGCCGGGCGTTCCAGTCGTCGACGACCGGCGTGAAGGCGGCGATGTGCGCCGGCGTCGTGCCGCAGCAGCCGCCGACCATGCCGACGCCCGCCGCGAGCAGTTCGGGAAGACGCGCGGCCATCGCCTCCGGGGTGAGAGGATAGACCCAGCGGCCGCCGACCTTGGTGGGCGTGCCGGCGTTGGGGCGGGCGAAGAGCGGCAGGTCGGTGACGGCTCGGTAGCGGCGGACGACCTCGATCACCTCGTCCATGCCGACGTCGCGGCCGCAGTTGACGCCGAGGGCGGCGACGCCCCGACTCTTCCGCGCGGCGTGCGCGCAGGACTCGGGACTACGGCCCATGAAGGTGCGCAAATCCCCTTCGCCGTTCCGCAAGAAGGTCCACGAGAACAGAACGGGAACCTCGGCGAGCCGGCCGGCGCGAGCGAGCGCCTGGAGGACCGCTGACAGGTCGTCCACGTCGGACGCCGTTTCGAGCAGGAGTGCGTCAACGTGTTGAAAGGCGGTGGCAACCCAGACCGCCTCTTCGGGAGATCGGCGCGACCCGAAGGGACCCATGTCGCCGAGAAGGAACCGATCCGGCCCGGCGGCTTTTGCGTGAAGGAGGGCCGACCGAATGATTTCCGGAAGGCGGTCCTTCAACTCTCGTTTGCTCAGTGCCGCCGGGTTCGCTTGAAACGTGTGGGAGAGGAACACGTCCGCGCCCGCGCCGGCGTAAGCCGTGTGGACGGCGCGGACACGGTCGGGGAAGGTCAGGTTCCAGCGCTCGGGGCATTCCTCGTCGCCGAGGCCGGCGCGGCGCAACTCCGTCCCCATCGCCCCGTCCATGAGGAGCACGCGGCCGGAATGCAGCGCTTCGAGAAATCGCGACATCTGCACCTCGGAAAAGGAACTTCGCGCGCGTCAGGCGAGGCCGGCGAGGAACCCTTCGAGCAGGTCCGCCAGCCGGTCACTCTGAGCCCTGGCGGCGAGCAGCACGTCCTGGTGGTTCAGCGGCCCGTCGCTCAGCCCCGCCGCCTTGTTGGTGACGCAGGAGACGGCGGCGCACTCCATACCGAGGTCGCACGCCGCCTGAGCCTCGCGCGCCGTCGACATGCCGACCGCGTCCGCCCCCCAGGCGCGCAGGGCGCGGATCTCCGCCGGCGTCTCGTAGCAGGGGCCGGTCAGCGCCGCGTACACGCCTTCGGCCAGGGCGATGCCGAGCTTGTCCGCCGCCCCGAGGAGCAGCCCGCGCAGGCGCGGCGCGTACGGCGACGGGCGCGGCGGGCCGGCGGCGCGCCAGCAGTGCGGACGTGTCCACTCGACATGGTCGCGAATGACCATGAGGCCGCCGGGGCCGAGGTCGGCGCGGATGCCGCCCGCCGCGTTGGTCAGCAGCAGCACGCGGGCGCCGAGGGCGTGGGCCGTCCGCGCCGGCACGACGACCTCCTCCCACGAGTGCCCCTCGTAATAGTGGACGCGCCCCTCGAAGACGAGGACGCGCCGCCCGGCCCAGTCGCCGAGCGTGAGACAGCCTTTGTGCCCGGCGACGGCGGCAGGCGGCAGGCCCGGCACGTCCGCGAAGGGGACGCTCCGCGCGCCGGTCAGGCGCGCCGCCGCCGTCCCCATGCCCGAGCCGAGGACGAAGGCCGCCGCGGGTGGCGTCGCCCGCGCCGCGGCGGCGAAGGAGGCGAAGTCAAGCGTCTCGGTCACGGGGCGGCCCCCGGCGGCTCCAGAACCTCGCGCCAGCGCCAAGGCACGGTCTCGAAAGCCGATCGATACGTGGCTTCCAGCGGCACCGGGACGTAGAACTCCGGCGTGAGGAACAGCGGCATGTCCGGAAGCGCCTCGCCGACGCCGACGGGCTGGACATATGCCGTCTTCAACTCCCCGCCCACATAGGCCGCCAGCGTCCGTCGCTTGTCGGGCGGCAGCGTGAAGGGCCGGTCGACGAATTCGGACCAGAGGACGGGGTGAATGCCCTCGGGGTCGCGCGGCGTCGGGGGATGGAGGTCGAGGAGGAGGAGATGAATGCCGAGTCGCAGAGCGCCCGCGGCCTTGTCGAGGAACGACCGAAGCGCGTTCCGGCTCCCCTTGTTTCCCGGCGACAAGACCTCTACCAAGGCGATAATGTCGTCGTCGCTGCCGTGGCGAATGACGAGGGTCTTGCGGCGGAGGGTGTACGGATCCTCGTCCGTCATGTCCGTGAAGCTCACGCGGGGAGGAGCCGTGGCGACGGCCACGCCCCCGCCCGCCCCGCCGGCCGGGGCGCCGTTGCTCGCGCCGGGGCGGGGGGACTGGAGAGTCAACACGTCGGGTCCGACACTGCCGGCGACTTGCTCCGCCATCGCGTAGTAGTCGCGCGGCAACAGGCCGGCGTTGAGGACGCGCTTGATCTCGATAATCCAGGTCGCGTGGAAGTCGTGGAATGTCCCGGCGCTGACGCGCGTCCAGTCGTGGACAGGCATGGCTGGTCCCCGGTTTGGGTTACGCGCCGGATTATACCAGGTCGCATCACTCCGGGGGGAGTCGCAGCCGCGGCGAAGGCGGCGCCGGACGGCGTATCGGGGGAGTGTCACGAAGAGTAGAATGGCCGTGACACCCCCCGCGTGCTTGGGATACCTCGCTGAAAGGGGAGGGCGAATTCTCACCGCTTCGGCCGGAAGGCCGGGACGGCGAGGGACGGCGGCGAGGCCGCGCCGGCCCGAAGCAGGACGTGCTGGCCGAAGGATCCGTTCTCGCCGTCATCGCCGTCGAAGAGCGCCGTGAGGACGCTGGCCGGGGCGAGGTTGGCCGGCAGTTTGACCGGGAGCGTGGCGATGCCGTCCGCGCCGGTGACGGCGACGCCGAGGGGCGTGGTTCCGGCGACGAAGCGGACCGCCTTCCCCGGCCTCGGCTCGTTGTCCAGGTCGCTGACGACCTTCGCCCGCAGAGCCACGAGTTGCCCCGGCGCCGCGCGGACCGGGACGGCCGCGACTCTCGTGTTGCTCTTGAGCGTCGCCCGGCGCGTCGGCCCGGACGGGTCGCGGAAGTAGATGTGCAGCTTGCCGTCGGGCGTCTGGACCCATTCCGGCCCGTCGAAGCCGAATCCGCTCGCCGTCTGGGGCAGAACCCGTCCGCCCGGCCACTTCTCCCACCTCAACAGGTCGCGTGAGCGCGCGACGTTGCTCGACCAACGAGCCCGCTCGAACGGCTGGTCCGTGGAGATTTCGTGAACCATGTAGTACAGGCCGTCGCGCTCCCGGCGGATGGAACGCTTCCCGAGCGTCCCCGCGTCTGGCCCGGCCGCGCTGGTCGGCAGGATGGGGTTGCCGGAATACCGAGTCAGGTTGCGCAGGTTCGTCCCCGTGGCGACGCCGATCTGGACGTCCTGGCCGTCGTAGCCGTGGTAGAACAAGTACCAGGTGGTGCCCTCCTTCCACAGCGATGGGGTGCCGATGTTCGCCCGCTCCCAGCCGCGATTCTGGTGGACCAGAATGGGGGCGGCCTCCTTCTGCCAGCGGACCCCGTCGCTCGAGGTGGCCAGGCCGATGTCGCCCGGCCAGCGGCCCGACGTTCCCGCCGCCTCGTAGACCAGGTACCACGTCCCGCCGTCCTTCCAGACGCCCGGAAAGCTGGCCAGGCGTTGGTCGAAGTCGTTCGGGCCGATGCCGAGGACCTGGCCCCGGTCGGTGAAGGTCACGCCGTCGCGGCTGACGGCCAGTCCTGTCGCCGAGCGGCCGACGCCGTTGAGGGTGAAGTTCTTGATGTAATAGGCGTACAGCTGGTTGCCCTCCCAGCGCGTCGACAGGAAGTGCATGCCGAAGCCGGCGCCGAACGATTGCGACGTGTCGACGGCGAAGGACGCCCGGCCGACCCAGAAATCGGCGAGCGTCGGGCTTTGGGCCGGCGCCCTTCCCGCGGCCGAGGCCGCGAGGAGCAGCGCCAAGAGGGGGTTCACGAAGCGCAGGGGTTTCATGAGACGAGGCCTCCGGAAAAGAAAGGAAAGGTCGAGCCTCTTCGCGTTCCGTTGAGAGAGAGGACGAGGCCCTTGCCCCGACGTGACGCCGAGTCCCTAGAATGTCGTGTGCTTTGCCCCCGGCGCGACGCCGGGCCGCACGGACCGACCTTTTCGCGAAAAATGACGGCCTCGCCGTCACGCCCGAGGGGGTTCGTCCGTCACGCCCAAGGGGGGATTGCGGCGCCGCGATAGGAGCCTCCACCCATGAAAGACACCCCGATCTCAGGCGGCAAACTGCGCGAGGACTTCTCCCAGCGCGTCGTCGCCAAGCTGCCCCTCCTGGCGGGGATCGCGCGGCGCTTCCTCAAGCACACCCACCGCCGGCAGGAAGAGCCGAAGGAAGTCGTCCACGACGCCCTGGTCAAAGTCCTGAAGATGTCCACGTCGGCGCTGAGGGGGATTCGGAACTTCACGGGGTTCATGGAGGTGGCGGTCCGGAATTGCGCCCGCGACAGGAATTACGGCCACGCCCGACGCCGGATCGAGTCCGCCACGATCCTCGACGAACAGGAGGCGCCCGGCCCCGCCGCCGACGAGGAAGCGGCGCGCGGCGAAGACCTCCGGCTGCTCCGAGGGCTCGTCGACGAACTCACGGGCCGGGAACGACACCTGGCCGACCTGCTAACCGACCCAACCGTCGAGGGGTCGGAAGAGATTCGCCAGCGGCTGGACGTTTCCGCCGAGGCGCTGCGACAGATGCGGCACCGGCTCCTGGAAAAGCTGCACAATGCCCACCGGATCTTGTCGGCGGTGCGCCGCCACCGGCCGGTGGACGGCCTTTTCGAGCGGTTGGTGCGGCTGCGCTACCTGCGCGGCCTGGCGGCGGACGAAGTCGCCCGTTCGATGGGCTGCAACGAGGCGACCGTCAAGCGCTGGCTCAAGGCGCTGCGCGACGAACTCCCCGACGACTTGAAGGACCTCTTGCGATGACCGAGCCCGAAGCGGTTTCGTCGAGGGCGACTCCCACGGTGCCCGCCGACGCCGACCTGTTCGACGAGTACCGCCGCGCGCTGCTGCGCGGCCGCCCGGCCGACCCGACCCGCTGGCTCCGCCGCCACCGCCCCGGCCGCGCGGACTGCGCCGAGGAACTGGGGTCGCTCAGCCTCCTGATGGGCGCCCGGCGGGCGGCGGACCGCGCCGGCACCCCGGAGTCGCCCCGAGCCCTCGCCGACGGCCAGATCCTCGTGACCCACCAGGGGCATCAGCTGCGCGTCCTCGGCCTGCTCAACAGCGGCGGCATGGGCGAGGTGTACGTCGCACACCACGAGGAGCGGGACGAGGAGGTGGCGGTCAAGGTGCCCCGCCATCTCGAACGCTCCGAGGAGTTCGCCCGGCGCTTCCTGGAACGGGAGCTAAAGGCCCACGAGCACCTCCGCGCGGCGCCGCACATCGTCCACGCCGTCGACTGCGGCCGCGCCGGCCGGAGCCCGCCGTTCCTGGTGATGGAGTATGTGTGGGGGGAGAACCTGCATGACCACCTCCGCAAGCACGGGCCGATGGCGGTCGAGCGGGCGCTGCTCGTCGGCCGCCAGATCGGCCAGGCGCTGGAGGCCGCGCACGCGGCGCGTGTCATCCACCGCGACCTCAAGCCGGCCAACGTCATGCTGGCCGACGACGGGTCCGCCAAGCTGCTCGACTGGGGCCTGGCGCGGCTGCCGGAGCGGCGGCCGGCGTCACGCACGGCGCCGCAGACGATCCTCGGGACCGAGCATTTCCTGGCCCCCGAACAGGCCCGCGCCCCGTCCGAGGTTGACGGCCGAGCCGACCTCTACAGCCTCGGCTGCACCCTGTTCTTTCTGCTGACGGGCAAGCCGCCGTTCCACGACTGCCCGAGCCAGGTGGCGTTGATCCAGGCGCATTGCAGCTACCCGCGCCCGAGCCTGCGCCGGGAGCGGCCCGACGTGACGCCCGCCCTGGAGGCCGTCGTCCGCCGGCTGATGGACCCATCGCCCGAGAAGCGCTTCGCCTCGGCGACCGAGTTTCTCCGCGCCCTCGACGCCCTCGCGCGGCCCCGCCGCGCCCGCCGGCCGTCGCCGGTCCGTCGGCAGGCGGCACTCCTGGCCCTCCTCGGCGCCCTCCTCGCCGGCCTGCCGACCCGCACCGCACCCGTGTCGGCGGGCAAGGCGGAGGCGGTCGCGAAAGACAGGAAACCGCCGACACCGTCGGAGGGGGGCGCGGCACCGGTCCCGGCGGAAGAGGCCGTCCCCGGACCTCGGCTCGGAGCGTCGCTGCAGATCATGCGCTGGTCGGGGCCGGTCGGCGAGGGGCGCCGGCACCACGGAGAGATCGGCCTGCGCAGTCCCCGCGGCTTCGTCAACGACCGCGTCCGGGTGTTCGTCGAACTCAACCGCCCCGCCTACGGCTACCTGATCGCCTTCTTGCCGGACGGTCGGGAACAGCTCTGCTGGCCGGCGGACGAAACGAGTGCGCCCGCCCGCACGCGCAAGTTCGATTTTCCGAAGCGGAAGCCCGAGAGCCACGGCTGGGTCCTCGACGGCGCGAACGGGGCGCACGCCTTCGTGCTGGTGCTCTCCAAGGAACCGCTGCCCGCCTACGCGGAGTGGAAGCGGCGCAACGGCTCCGCCCCCTGGGCACGCTACCGCGCCCCCGGCTATCAGGAATTCGACAGCACGCGCGGGAAACGCCTGCGGGAGAACAACCCGTTCCGCGACGTCTGCGAGTTCCTGCGCGACCGGCCCGACGTCGACCTGGTCCGCGGCAAGGCGTTTCCCGTCCTCGACCGGCTCGCGCCCGCCGCCCCGCCTCAGTCGTCGAGGTGATCCGGCCCGCCGTCGGGGCGGTCCTTCCCCTTGTGGGCCTCGTGGGTGTCGATCAGGCCGCGCGCCCGCTCGGCGTCGCTCGCCTGCACCACCACGCCGATCTCGTTGAAGTTCAGGCCCAGCGTGGTCCCCGCGTTCGCCCCGTCCAGGCGGCAGCGGATGCCCTCGGACTTCAAGAAGTTCTTGATGACCTCCGCCCTCATCGGGTCGTGCAGCGTAAAGACCGTCACGGGATCGTTGATGTCCACGCGGCGCTCCTCCTCGTTGGAGAGTTCGAATTGTTACCACCCCCGGTCACTGTCCCGCGCGCCCGCCGACTCGTCAAGCCCGCGCCGTTGACCACCCCCCGGCGCCTCCCTATCTCAGCGGAGGAATCTCCTTCCGGGGGCATGCCAATGGCCGACGTCCGCCGCATCGCCATGTGGTCGGGGCCGCGTAACATCTCGACCGCCCTGATGCGCTCCTGGGGCAATCGCCCCGACACCTTTGTCTGCGACGAGCCGCTCTACGCGCACTACCTGCGGACGACGAAACGGCCGCACCCCGGCGCCGACGAGGTGGTCCGCCGTCACGAAACCGACTGGCGCAAGGTCGTCGCCTGGCTCACGGGCGACGTGCCCGAGGGGAAAACGGTCTTCTACCAGAAGCACATGACGCACCACCTGCTGCCGGACGTCGACCGCCGCTGGCTCGGGGACGTCACGAACGCCTTTCTGATCCGCGAGCCGCGCGAGATGCTGACGTCGCTGGCGAAGATCTACACCGAGCCGACGCTCGAAGACACGGGGTTTCCGCAACAGGGGGAAATCTTCGATTGGGTGAGTCGCCATACGGGGCGCGTGCCGCCGGTGGTTGACGCCGCCGACGTGCTGCGCGAGCCGGAGCGACTGCTGAGACAGCTGTGCGCCGCGCTCGACGTGGAATTCACGCCGGCGATGCTGTCGTGGCCGCCGGGGCCGCGCGCCACCGACGGCGCCTGGGCACCGCACTGGTACGACGCCGTCGTCAAGACGACCACGTTCGGGCCGTATCGGCCGAAGGACGAGCCAGTGCCGCCACGCCTCGCGGGGTTGCTCGAACAGGCCGAGGCGCTGTACGCGAAACTGCGCGAATATCGGCTCGGGCAATAAGGCCGCTTGCGGCTTCGCACTGTTGCGAAGCCGCAAGCGGCACGGAGGTCCCCATGCTCCAACCGTTCCACGAGAAAAACCGCGACCTGATCGTCAACGTGAACGGCACGCTGGTCCACCGCGACCGCGCCGGCGTCAGCCCGTTCGACTCGGCGGTGCAGGGCGGCGACGCCGTCTGGGAGGGACTGCGACTCTACGACGGCCGCATCTTCAAACTGACCGAGCACCTCGACCGCCTGCGCTCCTCCGCCCTCGCCCTGGCCTTCGCGCAAATCCCCCCGCACGAGGCGATCGCGCACGAGATCCGCCGCACCCTCGCCGCGAACGCCATGCGCGACGGCGTCCACCTGCGGCTGACGCTGACGCGCGGCGTCAAGTACACCTCGGGCATGGACCCGCGCCTCAACACCGCCGGGCCGACGCTGATCGTCCTCGCCGAGCACAAGCCGCCGGTCTACGACACGGGCGGCATTTCCCTCGTCACCAGCACGATCCGCCGCTTCCCGCCGGACTGCCTCGACCCCAAAATCCATCACTGCAACCTGCTCCAATCGATCCTCGCGAAGATCCAGGCGAACGTCGCCGGCGCCGACGACGCCCTCATGCTCGACCTGCGCGGCTTCGTCGCCGAGACGAACGCGACGCACGTCTTCGTCGTGGCGCGCGGCGAGATCCTGACGAGCTTCGAGCACGCCTGTCCCGAGGGGATCACGCGGGCCGTCGTCCTCGGCCTGTGTCGAACGAACGGCATCCCGCACCGGGAGAAGGACCTGTCGCTGACGGAGGTCTACCGGGCCGACGAGATGTTCTGCACCGGCACGATGGGCGAGGTCGCGCCGGTGTTGACGGTCGACGGCCGTCCCATCGGCGCCGGACAACCTGGCCCGCTGACGCACCGCGTCGGCGCGCTGTTCCGCGCGTTGACGCAGCGCGAGGGGACGGTCGTCGTCGACTGACGGCGGCAGCGCGAGTGTCAATCCTTGACGTCACTGTCAAGGGCCGGCGGCGGGGGAGTGTAAACGTTCGTTGACACCCGACCGTCCCCGCTTCCGGGGTCGGGGCGAGACAATTCGGCGAGACATAAGTCCATTTATTGTCATGGCTTGAGTCAATACTGGCGTGTCGCGATGCGCGTCTTTCGGCATACCGGCACGCCGTATGCTTACTGAATTCACGTCATTCGCCGGGATACGCATCACAACGGCTCCCTCCCACTGGCGCCACGAACCGCTGGCGCGGGCCGTGGCGTGCGGGTGCGATCCCGCCAGGCATCCCTTTTCGAGGAGTACAGATCCATGACGAAGCTCGCGACGGCGGTCCGCAAGGTCAAGGCGCTCTTCACACGCGAAGAAGAAGGTGCGTCGCTGGTGGAGTACGCGCTGCTGGTGGCGCTCATCGCCCTGGTGGCCATCGCCGCGGTCAAGGCCGTCGGCGGCAACATCTCCAACGCCTTCAGCCAGACCAAGAACGCCCTCGACGGCAACGGCGTCGGCAAGTAACCCGCCCCCGGCCCGGCCGGCGGTCGACCGCCGGCCGGGCTACCTACTATCCCACTGAACTGTTGCAAAGGAGAGGTCGTCATGAAAGCTCTGTGGTCAGTCGTCCGCCGATTCCGCGGGAAAGGCCGGACTTTCCTCACGCGCGACGAAGAAGGCGCGTCGCTGGTGGAGTACGCGCTGCTGGTGGCGCTCATCGCCCTGATCGCCATCGCCGCCGTCAAGGCGGTCGGCGGCAGCGTCGCCAACGCCTATACCCAGACCAAGAACGCCCTCGACGGCAACGGCGTCGGCAACAGCCCGTGATCGTCGCCTGGTGAGAATGCGACGGGGAGGCCGGTCGACCCGGCCCCGCCGTGCGCCCCCCGCCCTGGAGACAAACAGTCCGCCGCACTCCTACCCCTGTGATCCGCGCCGCGGTTTCCCCTAGCCCGCGCCGCGCACCGAGAGGCGTCTGAGGCAATGGATCTCCAGCACATCCCGCCCGCCGTCGTGCTGACGGCCGCGCTGGTGGCGGCCGTTACCGACGTGTGGAAATTCCGGGTGTACAACGCCCTGACGCTGCCGCTGCTCGCGTCCGGCGTGCTGTTCCACGCCCTCACCGGCGTCGGTTGGGGCGGGCTGACGCAGAGCGTCATCGGCATGCTCGCCGGGCTCGGCGTGCTGTTCATGCCTTACTGGCTCGGCGGCTACGGCGGCGGCGACGTCAAACTCATGGCCGGGCTCGGCGCCTGGCTCGGCCCCGAGAAAGTCCTGTACGTCTTCGTCGCCAGCGCCCTGGCCGGCGGCGTCTACGCCCTCTTCCTGGTGGTGCGCCACGGGCAGCTCGGCGAGACCTGGACGCGGCTGAAGGTCGTCTGGTATCGTCTGGCGGCGGTCGGGCGCCACCTCGGCGCCGACGACGGCGTGGCCATCGAGGCCGGCGGCCGCGTCGACCGCCGCCGCGTCATCCCGTTCGCCGCCATGATGTGCGTCGGCGTCGTCGCCACGCTGCTGTGGCTCTGGTACACCGGCGGCTCCGCGCCGCACTGAGGAAGAACACCCATGACCCTGAGGACCATCCTCGTCGTCGTCCTGGCGGTCGTCTTCGGCGTGGCCGCCGCGGTCTACGCCTCGACCGCACTCAACCGCACCCCCGAGACTCCTCGTCTCGAGACAGTGCCCGTGGTCGTGGCCGCGGTCGACGTCAAGGCCGGCACCAAGCTCACCCGCCCGGTGCTGCGCCTCCGCGACGTGCCGCGCGACGGCCTCCCGGCCGGCGCCCTCCAGCGCCTGGAGGACGCGGTCGACCGCGCCGCCGAGGTGCCGCTGTTCAAGGACGAATTGGTGCTGGAGGCGAAACTGACCAAGGGGATCGGCGCCGGTCTCGCCGTCCACGTGCCGAAGGGGATGCGGGCCAAGGCGATCACGATGGTCGGCCCGGCGGCCAGCGTCGCCGGCGGCATCCGGCCGCGCGACCACGTCGACGTCAAGTGCATCGCCGAGCATCTGCCGAACGACGAGCACGGGGGCGTCATCACCGTCCTTCAGAACGTCGAGGTGGCCCGCGTCGACAACCGCATGGAGACGGCGACTTCCGAGGACGGTAAAGTAACGGAACAGCGCGAGGTGCGCACGGTGACGCTGCTGGTTCAGCCGGTGCAGGCCGATCATTTGGAGTTGGCCGAGAAATTGGGTAAACTGAGCTTGCACCTGCGCAACGGGGCCGACGACGAAAGTCTGACGACGCCGCCCGTGACGCTGGACAGCATTCCTTCGTTCCCCGTGAAGGCCAAGCCGGCCGGCGACAAGAAAGTGGTGCCCGCCTCCGCCCCGGAACCGGAGCCGGCGCCGCCGCTGCGCATCTTCCGCAGCACCAGCGAAGGATCCGCCAAGCCCCTGTAGGCTTGGCCCTTTCCTCGCCCCCGTGGGCGAGGGACCCGGGAAGGAGTCCGCCCGACGTCAAGAGGCTCGTCCGCGATGCAGGCGTTCTTAGTCAGCGATCACGAGGGGCTTTCCTCGCGCGTGCGGCAGGTGGTGGTCCTGCACGGGCTGGACTGCCCGGCGGCGAACGTGCTGCCGACCGACCTGGCGGCGACGCACCTGGTCCTGTCGCGCCCCGACCTGGTGGTCGTCGTCCTGTCTCCCGACCCGGCGCGCGCGCTGGACACGGTCGCCGACGTGCGCGCCCTCGGCTCGGGGCGCGTCGTGGCCGTGGGTCCCGTGGACGACCCGAAGTTGATCCGCCGCGCCTACAACCTGGGCGTCTCCGACTACGTCGACGAACTCGAACTGGAGACGGAGTTGGCCGGCGCCCTCGCCCGGCTGAAGGAGAAGGCAGGGGCGACGGCGGCGGAGGCCGGGCGGGTGATCGCCCTGCTCGGCCCGAGCGGCGGCTGTGGCGCCAGCACGCTCGCCGTCAACGTCGCGACCGTCCTGGCGCGCGAACACAAGAAATGTCTCCTCATGGACCTGAAGCTGGAGGCCGGCGACCTGGCCTCGCTGCTCGACGTCCGACCCACCTACACCCTCGCCGACCTGTGCCAGAACCTCGCCCGCCTCGACCGCACCATGTTCGAGCGCTCCCTGGTCCAGCACGAGTGCGGCGTCCACCTGCTGGCCCCGCCGCGCCACATCGCCGACACGCGCCACGTCACGCCCGACGGTGTGCGCCAGGCCCTGTCGCTGGGGCGCAACCTCTACCCTTACGTCGTCGTCGACCTCGACCACTCGTACCGCGAGGAGCAGGTGCAGACGCTGCGCCAGGCCGACGTGGTGCTGCTGGTGCTGCGCCTCGACTTCACTTCCCTGCGCAACACGCAGCGGACCCTCGACTACCTCGGCCAGTTGGGTATCGGCGGCGACCGCGTCCGCCTCGTCGTCAACCGCCACGGCCAGGCGAAGGAAGTGCCGGCGGCCAAGGCCGAGGAGGCGCTCGGCGTCAAGATCTTCCACTACGTCCCGGACGACCCCAAGACGATCAACCGCGCCAACAACAACGGCGTCCCGGTCGTCCTCGAGTCGCCGTCCGCCAAGGTCGCCAAGAGCGTCATGGCCCTCGCCGCCAGCGTCAACGGCCGGCATAAGAAGTGAATACGGAATATGAGGGCGTTAAAAAGAACTAACCACAGAGAACACAGAGAACACAGAGAAATCAAAAAGGAGAATCGGAACGAGAAAAGAGCATGTGCGGCGTTCTTCCTCTTTCCTTTGTGTCTTTCTCTGTGTTCTCTGTGTTCTCTGTGGTTAGTTCTTTTTGAATTCTAAAGAGACCCCATGAGCCGACTGAACCACTCCGCGCCCGACCCGCTGCGCGGCGCCCCGCTCGCCGCCGACGAGCGCTTCATGCGCTACAAGAAGGAGTTGCACCAACAGCTCATCACCGGCATGGACCTCTCCGCCATCGGCACGATGAGCGAGGAGGAACTGCGCCTCGAAGTGCGCCGCGCCGCCGAGGAGCTGTGCCGGCTCAGTTCGGAGATGCTCAGCCTCGCCGAGCGCGAGCGCCTCGTCAACGAGGTCATGGACGAGACCTTCGGCCTCGGCCCGCTCGAAGTGCTGATGCGCGACCCGAGCATCACCGACATCCTCATCAACGGGCCGAAAACGGTCTACGTCGAGCGCGCCGGCCGCCTGGAGCGGGCCGACGTCGTCTTCGCCGACGACCGCCACCTGGTGCAGATCGTGCAGCGCATCGTCGGCCGCGTCGGCCGCCGCGTCGACGAGACCAAGCCGATGGTCGACGCCCGCCTCGCCGACGGCAGCCGCATCAACGCCGTCATCCCGCCGCTGGCGCTCGACGGCCCGCTGGTGTCGATCCGCCGCTTCGGCTCGCGGCCGTTCCTGGTGCGCGACCTGGTCGAGAAGAAGTCGATCACGAAGGAGATGGTGGCGTTCCTGGCGGCGTGCGTGAAGTCGCGCGTGAACATGCTCATCTCGGGCGGCACCGGCTCGGGCAAGACGACGCTGCTCAACGCCCTGTCGGCGTTCATCCCGCACGACGAGCGCGTGGCGACCATCGAGGACGCCGCCGAGCTGCGCTTGCAGCAGCCGCACGTCGCCCGCATGGAGACGCGGCCGGCGAACATCGAGGGCGTCGGCGAGGTGACGACGCGCGACCTGGTCCGCAACGCCTTGCGCATGCGGCCGGACCGCATCATCGTCGGCGAGTGCCGCGGCCCCGAGGCGCTCGACATGCTGCAAGCCATGAACACCGGCCACGACGGCAGCCTGACGACGGTCCACGCCAACGAGACGCGCGACGCCCTGTCGCGCCTCGAGATGATGGTCGGCATGGCCGGCTTCGACCTGCCGATCTGGATCATCCGTCGCCAGATCGCCAACGCGATCCAAATTGTCGTCCAGGTGGCGCGCCTGCCCGGCGGCGGCCGCCGCGTCATCAAGATCTCCGAGATCACCGGCATGGAAGGCGAAGTCATCAGTATGCACGACCTGTTCGGCTACAAGCAGACCGGTGTCGACGACGACCGCCACGCCCAGGGCTACTTCTACGCCTCGGGCCTGCGGCCGCAGTGCCTCGAACGCCTCGAGATCGCCGGCGCCCGGCTGCCGATCGAGATGTTCGAGAGGAAGATTATCACGATGTAAGAGCGTTGCCGCCTCCTCCCCTCTCCCCTTTGGGGAGAGGGGAGAATGAGGGAGGAGTTCCCGCGTTGTCCTCGTTCGTCTTCACGTTCCTGCTGTTCCTCGCCGTGGCGCTGGCGGTCCTGGGCGTTTACTCGGTCCTGACCGACCTGTTCCTGCGCGACCGCTCGCGGCTCGGCCGCCGCGTCGACGAGGAGTTCCGCAAGAAGCAGCGCGACCGCGCCAAGCGCGGCGGGCTGTTCAAGAACCTGGCGCAGGTGGCCGCCGACGTGCGGGCCGGCGAGGACAAGCCGGGGCCGCGCCGCCGCTTCGAGACGCTCGTCGAGCAGTCGGGGCTGGAGACGACGCCGGGGCGCGTCTTCGGCATCGCCTGCGGCGTCGCCGTCTTCCTCGGCGCCGCGACGGCTCTGCTGCGCGGCCTGTGGCTGGCGCCGGCGGTCGCCCTGGTCGGCTTCTGCCTGCCCATCGTTTACGTGGCGATGAAGCACCGCCAGCGCATGGACAAGCTGCAAGCGCAGCTGCCCGAGGCGTTCGACCTGATGGCCCGCGTCATCCGCGCCGGCCAGACGATGTCGCAGGCGCTGCAGGCCGTCGCCGACGACTTCGACAAGCCGATCTCCGCCGAATTCTCCTACTGCTACGAGCAGCAGAACCTCGGCCTGCCGCCTGAGTCGGCGCTGCGCGACCTCGCCCGGCGGACCGGCATCCTGGAAATCAAGATCTTCGTCCTCGCCTTGCTGGTGCAGCAGCAGACGGGCGGCAACCTCGCCGAGCTGCTCGACAAGCTGGCGACGATCATGCGCGACCGCTTCCGCATCAAGGGGCGCATCCGCGTGCTGACCGCCGAGGGGCGCTTCCAGGCGATCGTACTGCTGGCGATGCCGCCGCTGTTGCTGCTGGCGCTGCTGCTCATCAACCCGGAGTACGGCCGGACGCTGCTGGAGTACCCGAAGCTCCTGCTCGGGATGTTCGGCTTCGAGACGTTGGGCGCGCTGTGGATTCGTAAGATCGTGAATTTCGACTTCTAGTGCCGCTTGCGGCTTCGCAACTGCGGAGCCGCAAGCGGCCGGCGGAATCTGATTGACCTCGGAGGCGTCACCGGCGATGATGGGCGACGACCTGATCCAGACGCTCGCCGCGTTCCTAATGGCCAGCAGCCTGACGCTCATCGTCTTCCTGCTGATCGAGGGGCGGAAGAACCGCGTCGACCAGCGCTTGCGCCAGCTGTCGGGCAAGGGCGGCGGCGAGACGGCGGCGGCGCAGTTCGCGCAGGGCGCCCTGCCGCGCATGGGCAGCGCCCTGGAGCCGACCGACGAGGACGACCGGACGCGCCTGCAAGCGCGCCTGCTCCACGCCGGCTTGTACAACCGCCAGGCGATGTACGTCTACCTGGGCGTGAAGCTGCTGCTGACGCTGGTCCCGCTGGTGGCGGGCGTCCTGGCGGCGCTGACCGACCTGGTCCCGATGGAGTACGCCCTGCTCGGCGGGGCGGCGGGCGGCGTCTTGGGGATGATCGGGCCGAGCTTCTGGCTCGACGGGCGCAAGACGGACCGGCAGCGGAGCCTCCGCCGCGCCTTGCCGGACGCCCTCGACGTGCTGGTGATCTGCCTGGAGGGCGGCCTGAGCCTGACCGCCGCCGTCAAGCGCGTCGGCGGCGAACTCGGCTCCGCCCACCCGGCGCTGGCGGCGGAGTTGCGCATCGTCGAGCGCGAGGTGCAGCTGGGCCGCGGCACCGGCGAGGCTCTTCGGGCCTTCGGCGACCGCGCCGACCTGGAGGAATTGCGCCACCTGGCGAGCGTCATCACGCAGTCGGAGCGCTTCGGCGCCAGCCTGGTCAAGGCGCTGCGCGTCCACGCCCAGGTGATGCGCGAGAAGCGTTTGCAGTACGCCGAGGAGATGGCTCAGAAGGCCGCGACGAAGATTCTGTTTCCGACGCTGTTTTGCATCTTCCCCGGCGTGTTCATCGTCATCCTGGCTCCGGCGGCGTTCCAGATCTGGGAGTGGATGGGCAACGGCGGTAAATGACCGATGATCGCCCGCCGCTTCGCGACCCAGGGACTGGGCGCGAGACGGCGGGCGCGAGCGTGCCACGAACGGCATCCCCCCTGCAAGAGTCGCCCGTGAGGTATCCAACCGTGCTCAGCCGCGTGAAAGCGGGAGAAACGGCCCAGCTGCGCCAGTACTGGAAGCGCTGGACGAAGACGGTCGGCGGCTACGCCCTGCGCCGCCGGGGCCGCGCCGCCCCCGAGGCGTTCGTGGACCTCCGACGGCGACTGCTCGTCACCTGCCGCGACCTGACGTCGTCCGCGCTGGGCGAGGAGAAGGAGTTCTACGAACATCTGGAGGGCCTGGTGCGGCCGTGGGCGGCGCCGGAGGTGCTGGCCCGCACCGACCGCGAGCTGCTGTACGACCTGATGCTGCGCTGCCAGGAAGCGGAGCGGCGCCTGTGTGGCAACGACGACGGCGAGTCCACCCTGGGGTTCGCCGTGAAGCTGACGGCGGCCGTGGTCGCGGGCGTCGTGGTGGCCCTGTTGACGATACCGCTGCTCTCGAGGGAGTTGGTGTCGGGATGGCCGGAGCGCCTGGGGGAAACGGCGGGCGGCCTGGGCCACGCGCTGCAAGACATGGGCGACACGACGAAGATGCTGCTGATCGGCGGGGCTCTGGGGCTGACCGCCCTGGCCCTGGTGTCGCGGGCGGCGCGGCGCTGAATCGAGGAGGTTGTTGACGATGAAGCTCTCATACGCCCGTTCCGGCCAAAGGCGCGCGGCGGCGATGCTCGAACTGGCGATCGGCCTGTCGGTCCTCATTCCACTCTTCGTGGCGGCGACCGACTTCTGTCGCGCCTTCTACTACGCCGGCATCGTCTCCAATTGTGCCCGCGCCGGGGCGGTTTTCGCGAGCGACCCCTCGGTGCAACCGCAGTCGCCGTTCTACGACGCCGACAGCCCGGACAGCGGCACCAGCGCCGCGGCGGTGGCGGACTGGCCGTCCACGCTGGGGCCGGTGCCGCCCGTGAGCGTGACGTCCCAGACGATCGACGGGCATCCCCATAAGGTGGTGACGGTCTCCTTCACGTTCCGGCCGTTCTTCGCTTCCTTCGTCGGCTCGGCGACCATCAACATCGTGCGGACCGCGCGGGCGCGCGTCACCCCCGCGACCCCGAACTACACCTGACACGACCCCCGGCGGCGAGGGAGTGAGACTCATGGTTCTGCCCCGACCGAACGGCCGGCGCGACAGGGCGGCGACGCTGGTCGAGACCGCCATCGTCCTTTTGATGACGTTGACGATCCTTTTCGGCATCGTCATCCTGGGCCTGGGCGTTTCGTACCAGCAGATGGTGGGCGACCTGGCTCGCGAGGCGACGCGCGCCGCCTCGGTGCGCGGCGGGCAGTTCCGCCAGGACGCCGGGATGGCAGCGGGGGCGCCGTCGGACTGGGCGGCTGACATCTACGACGCTGCCACCGGGCAGGCGCGCTTTCCGTCCCAGACCAACCGCGTCAACCTCGCCGACCTGGGCGTGAGCCCGAGCCGCGTGACCTACACGTTCACCTGGAGCAACGGCCAGGGCGGCAACCCCGATAACTGGGCCGTCTGGCTGGACGACTCGGGGAATCTCCACGGCAACACGGTCACGGTGCGCGTCCAGTACGTCTGGCTCGGCATCACCCTGGCGAGCATGTCGAAGCTACAAATCGCGAACTGACGCGCGGGACGAAGGAGTCGGTCATGGTGACGCGAAGTCGGCGGGCGGCGGGGCGGCGCGGCGTCATCGCCGTCATCATGGCCATCTCCCTGACGCTGCTGATCGGCGTCGTGGCTCTGACGGCGGACGGCGGCTGGATGCTGGCGGAGCGGCGCTACGCCCAGGCGACGGCCGACACCGCGGCTCTTGCTGCGGCGACGGACGTGTTCGAGAGTTGGGCGTCCCACCAGGACGGCCCCGACGAGGGACACGATCCCGACGGCACCGCTCGAGCCGCTGCTCAGGCCATCCTCGACGCGGCTGGCTTTACGGCCGCTAACTCCACGACCACAATCAACATCTCTCCGAACAACTATCAGGGCGGCGAAAAGGCCGGGCAACCGCTACCGGCCGGCTATGTGGAGGTCATCGTCCAGTCGCGCCGGGCTCGGGCCTTCAGCGCGATCTTCGGCGGTGGAAATCTTTCGGTCAGCGCCCGCTCGGTAAGTCGCGGGGGGTGGTTGTTCGCCCCGCCGATCTGGGTCGGCGACCAGAGCGCGGACGGCGCCCTGTTCTTCCCCAACAGCGCCGGAGGCAACATCACCATCGGCAGTGCCGTCGGCCCGCTGAACCCGCAGGGGGGGCGCGTGATCGTTAACTCCTCCTCCGCCCTCGCGGCTCTCAATGACGGGGCGGGCGGCACCATCTCGGCGGCCGATTTCTTCTTCGGGGGCGGCCACCAAGGAGCCTTCACCGGCAACGTACGCGACGGCCAACGGCCCGTCCCCGACCCGCTCCGCTCTCTCCCCGTGCCGCCGCTCCCCGCCCGGAGTTTTTCCCGCGTCCAGTTCACCACGGGATCGCAGACCCTCGACCCGGGCGTCTACGTCGGCGGCATCTCCGTGGGCACACCCTTGTCGCTAGCCAATCTGACACTCAACCCAGGCGTCTACTACATGCAGGGGGACGCCAGCGGGGGCGGCCTCCTCTTCCAGGGACGCGGCACCCTCACCGGGCGGGGCGTCCTGATCTACAACGCCCCCGCCGACCCGAGCCACGCCATCACGATCAAAGGCCGCGGCACCGCGATCCTCTCGCCGCCGACAATCGGTCTTTACAAGGGCCTGACCATCTTCCAGGATCGTGCTTCCGACAACGTTGTCACGCTCGACCACGGCACCCAGGTCGGCACGAATTATTTCGACATCACGGGCGCCGTTTATGCGGTGAAGGCCCTCGTTAAAGTCACACGCAAGCCGGGCGACAGAAGCACCGGCTCGCAGTTCATCTCCAACCTCCTCGAGATCAGCGGATCCGGCGACATGGCCGTCCCCGGCAATTACGTCCGCCAGCGCCTTGTCGGCGGCGTCGAGTGAGGCCGGCGGCATGTCCGGCCTCCCTTCCGTGCTATACGGGCGCCGTTAATTCTTGTTAACCGCGTGGAGTAGCCGTGTTAGCTTCCCTTATCATAGCGTCGGGGTAAGAAAGGCCATTCGCCCTTGATTTCGCCTGACAACCCGTCAAGTGGAGCAAGATCGTTCGAGATGCGGCAGGTTGGCGCAGTAGTTGCTCTTAAGCGTGGAAGACAAGCATCGAGAATGAGGAAGGACTGGCTTGGGGTAAGGATATCCCCTTCTTGCGACGTCCTAGGAGTGTCCCCATGATTTTCTTCCGCCGCAGAGCCTTGCAGGTCATTCTGGTTGGCGCCCTCGCCCTTGTGCCTCTTACGTCCGCTCGCGCGGATGTGATCCAAAGTGGCGGCTACGCCGTGGGCGTTGACCCGACCGGCACGCTGTATACCGTGGACCCGACCCTCGGCCCGGTCGGCTTCCTCCGCCTGTCGGACGGACTGGACGTGATTACCCCTGGCACGCCGCGCGACACCTATGGCGTGTCGGCGGGCAACGTCTCCGGGTTCGCCGATCCGCAGGTGACCGGCGGCGGCGGCTCGAACGGCGGCAGTATCGTCAACGGGAGTGCTACCTTCACACCCACCACCGCTCAAGTTCAATCGTTTCTGAAGGGAAGTTCGGGGAACCTGCTCCAGGTCGACCAGAGATTCTTCTTCGCCGCCAGCAACGTTCTCCAGATCCAGACGACGTTGACGAACGTCAGCGGCGTAGGCCAATCGATCCAGTTCCGCCGGTTCGTCGACTTCGACGTCGCCTCGGCCAGTTCTTCGGCGTTCCGCAACATCGACAAGGCGTCCCCGCTGATCGGGGCGGTCAACCAGGGGAGCTTCGGCGGCTCAACCACGTCGTCCAGCGGCCCGCTTCAGGAAAAGGCGGACCCCCTCGTCCCCTTCCTCTTCCCGACGCCGGGCGGCGGCGGGACGCTAGGGGCGCCGGGCTTCGCCAACTCCTTCGACCTCGGGGCCGGGATCAACGTCAATCTCGGTCTCCTTCCGGGCATTGACGATCCCCTGACGCCGCAGGACGAGCGCGTTACGAAGTTTAACTTCTTCTACGGCCTCAACATCCCAGGGCAGTCCGAAGACCAGCTTCGCCAAGAACTGGCTCTCCTGGGCGCGAACTACACCATCACGACTCGTAGTTCCAACGCGACCGGCGCCATCAATACCGCCGCGCTCGGCGTGCAGGTGGGGACGCCGATTCCCGAGCCCGGCACGCTCGCCCTCCTCGGCATCGGCATGACGGGGCTTCTCGCTTACCGTCGTCGCCGCAACTGCTGAACGAGCCTCCTCCTTATCGGCCCGCCTTCCTCGGAAGCGGACCTCCTTCATAAACGCGGCGGGCACCTCCTTGATAGGGAAGGTGCCCGCCGCGGCTTTTTGGGTGCGAGGATCCTTCAGTTCCGTCGGGCCTGCTTCTCAAGTTTCTCGAACTCGGCGGCCAGCAGCCCGCGCCGCGTCAGCGGGCCTTGCGCCTCCTGCACCGCACGCAACGCCTCCAGCGCGTTCCCCTCGCCCAACGCCTGCTCGCCGACCGCGAGCAGCCAGCGCAGGCGCCGATCCAGGTCAGCCTCCGACGACGTCCGCCCCAGCAACTCGCGCACGTGCGGAAACGCCGCGCCCCATTTGCCCTGGTCTAATTGTGCCTGCACAAGCGTTTCCTGGGCGCTGTCCGCCAGGAGGCGCGTGTCGTCGCGGGTCCGCCAGCGGGCGTGGACCTCCGTCAGCAGTTGCACGCGCCGGTTCGGCTGTTTCGCCTCGGCGAGTGCGCGGTCCCACTGCGACAGCAGGACCAGGCTCGCCGAGCGGGCGACGACGTCGACCAGCGCCGCCCATGCCTTCTCCTGCACGCGGCCGTCCTCGCCCGCCAGGACGCGCTTCCACAGAGTCGGCAGCGCCGCCGGGCCGCCGCAGTCGCCGAGCGCCGTGGCGGCGCGGCCGCGCACGCCGGCGTCGGCGTCGCGCCGCAGCACCGCCTCCAGCCGCGCGCACAGCCGCTCGCGCTGAGCGTCCGACAGCGTCGTCCCCTCGCCGGCGGCGCGGGCCACGGCGCCGAGGAGACTGAAGCGCACGCTGACCGCCGGGTCGTCGAGCCCTTCGAGGAGGCTGTCGAGGACCGTCGCGTCGGCGACGCGCTCCAGCGCCTGCGCCGCCGTCTGCCGCATCGGGTCCGACGGGTGGCGCAGCAGCGCCGCCAGCACCGGCCCCGCCTCGGTGACGCCGAGGCTGCCCAGCGCCTCCGCCGCCTCCAGCACCACCTCGACGGCCGGGTCGGCGAGGGCCTTTTGCAGCGCCGGCACGACCTGGCGCTGGCGCTCCTTGGCTTCCGCCCCGTCGACGCGCGCCTGCCGCGCCAGGCCGCGCGCCGCCACCGCCCGCGTCGTCACCGGCCCCGTCCTCATCAGGAGCAACAGGCGCTCGAAGACGCGCTCGTCGTCGACGCGCCCCAGCGCCAGCACGGCGATGCGCTGGATCTCCGGGACGCCGTCCTGACTCAGCCGCAGCAGCACCGTGGCGAGGGCGCGCCGCGCCGCCGCGTCGGCCCCCGTCAGCATCTCGTAACTCCACGGCACCGCCAGGGCACGGATGGCGGGGTCTTCCTGGTCGAGCAGCGACTGGACGTAGCCGAGTCGGTCCGCCGGCGGCAGGCGGGCGTAGAGCTGCTGGTGGACGCGGCGCAGCTGCCCCCGCGCCTGCTCCAGGTCGCCTTCGAGGCGGCGGGCGCGGCTGGCCTGGTAGGCGAGGCGCTCTTCGAGCCAGCGCTCGGCCGGCAGGTCCTTGGTCCGCTCCCACCAGGCGCGCCAGGGGGCCGGGTCGGTCCCGTAGGCGAGGCCAGTCAGTTCGGCGAGGGCGTCGGCGGCGGACTTGTCGAGCCCGTCGGCCTTGGCGGACAGCAGGTCGAGGAGAACCGCCGCCGCCTGCTTGCGGCCGCAGCGGCCCAGCACCCAGACGGCGGCCTGGCGCCTGGAGAGGTCTGCCCTGGCGTCCTCGGCGACCGCCCGCAGGCGCGGCAGCAACTCGTCGGTCGCCAGGACGGCCAGGGCCTCGGCGGCGGCGAGGCGCACATCGGCCCGCGGCGAGGCGATGGCGGTGAGCAGTTCGTCGACGAAGCGGCCGTCCCGCGCCGTCCGCAGCGCCGCGCACAGGGCGAGGAAGACGTCCGCCGTCTCGGTCTGGCGGAGGCCCTGGCGCACGACCTCGGCGGCCTCGTCGCCGCGCGCGGCGACGAGGAGCAGGGCGGCCTGACTTTGCTGCTGCGGGGATTGGCGGTCGTGAAGCATCTCGCGCCAGCGGGCCGCGTCGGCGGAGGAGGCGGGCGACTCGGCCGCCGGCATCAGGACGCTGACGCCGAGCAACAGGAGGTGGGTCGCGCTCATGTTGGTGCCTCCGTTTCGGGCCGCGGCGGGATAAGAGGGGCGGACTATAGCCCGCGCGTGGGAACGGGTCAACCGCACCTGATGAGCGTTCCGGGGGTGGGCGTTGTCGTACCGGGGGTGCGCTGCGCGACCCCCGGCTGTGTGATGTAACCCCTTCGGGGCAGGGCTTCCAACATGTTCAGTAGTTGTACCGTATTCTTCCCTTGGCGGGTGGCTGAAAACGCCCGTGGTTTTCGGCATGTCCCGCCTCGGCCACGGCGAGGCCCGACTGACAGTGGACG
>JBBROG010000117.1:0-24494 GCA_038229635.1 Gemmatales bacterium | reverse complement strand
CGTTCGACAACCTGAGGAAAGGCGACGATGCCGGCCATGGCCCAACCTCCACAAAGGTGCAAGGCGATCAACCGACCCCGCCAGTGTACAAACGTAACCGCAATCGACCAGAGAAGCTGCTACTTTGCAAAAGCCCAGTTTGAATTCGCAACTCCGTGTCTTGATTTTTGCCGACCGTGAGAGGCAACCCCGTCGTGACGACACAGCGCGAACAACTCGCCCGGTCCCCGACAATTCGCACGTCGCGCTCGGTCCGATTCCGAACCCTTACGCTTACGGTTTCTTCCGTACCCAGGGGGCGGAGGCCAAGGTCATAGGAAGCGCGGTCAACGAGGAGCCGTTCCCCCCGAAGCAAACTGAGAAACGCGTAGACGGAGCCATACTCCGCGACGGCAAACAAGGCGACGCCTCCCCCGAGGAATGCGGCCCCGGCGAGGCTGAGAAGCATCAGCTTTCCCAACCCCAATGACCCGCCGGAAACAGGAGCATTTAGCCGGCCGGGGGCCGCACCCGGCCGGCAAAGAGCCAGGGCGGTGCAGCACCCTACGTCGAGGACAAAGGCATACCACGGGTGAATGGCGATACGGCCGAAACAGTCACACGAGGACTGTCCGGCGAACACTAAAAAGAGGCTCACGCTACCCAGGAGCCCAAAAGTCGCTAATCCGGCCGCCCACGCCGCTCGCGGCGTCCGACCACTCAGAAGCCACAAGCCGACGATCGTTTCCCATTCGACCACAATCACCTGCTGGTAGGGCGCGAGCAGGTGAGAGCCTTCGGCCGCCGGATTGCTCCACAAGGCAGTTGCCTTCAGGGCCGCGGCGATAATAAGAATCAGCGCCAAGACGACCCGCAATATGGGGAAAGCGCGTCTTCGCGAGGTTCGGTCACCAGATTGTAGAGAAAACAGCATCTCTACCCCCTACCCAGCGGACAACGCTTCGCGCGGGAAGCGGGAAGCGGGAAGCGGGAAGCGGGAAGCGGGAAGCGGGAAGCGGGAAGCGGGAAGCGGGAAGCGGTCCTTATCATCCAGGATCTTCCAGTCAGGGCATGATACGGGCGGGCGATTGGCCTGTCAAGTTTTTTCCTTGAGAAATCCGGAATACTCGGAGATGGCAGCCGCACACACGCATCGGCTGATGACACCGACGCCGAATTACGCCGGCGGGGAGGCCAACAAGTCTTGCAGGGCGTCCGGGTCGACTGGCTTGGTCATGGGAAGGCCGAAGCCCGCCTCGCGGCAGCGCTGCTGGCCGGCTTCAGAGCCGTCGCCGGAAACGGCGATCAGGCGGACCGAGGCGGTGGCCGGTTCGCCGCGGAGCGCGGCGGCGACGTCAAGGAGGCGCCCAAAAACCCAAGCGGCGTCGGGCCGCCCCAATCCAGAAAAGCCGCATGGACGCTCAGTCGCCGTACTGGGCGAGGATCGTGGAGATTTGACGGAAAGCCCGTTTGGCGTTGACACCGTAGTTGACGGCGATGTCGTCGGCGGCACCGCGGGCGGCGCGGTACTCGACCACTTCGAGCGGCAGACCCTCGCTCTCGGCCTCCGCGCGCAGACCCGGCCCGCTGAGAACCAGGACCGCCGCGTGGATGGCGACCGCCGCCTCGCTTTCCGGCACGCCGCGCTTGGCGAGCCAGTCGTACTGGCGGTGCAGCAGGTTCTCGAAGTCGCGCGTAAAGCCGTCCTGATCGAGTTCGCCGGACTGGTAGCGCTTCAGCTGACTGTGGAGGCGCTTCGCCATGCGCGGCAGGACGAGTTCGATCAGTTCCTTGTTCATCGCGCCTCGCGCCCCCGCCAGTCTGAAAGGCCGCCTCCGCGCCGCGCGCCGGCCGGTCCCTCGTGTCATTCTACGCGATGGGGGGAGAAGGGGCAAAACGGATCGGGACGTGTTGTTCGTCCGCGCCGCGCACGCGGCGTACTCGCGGAGTAAGCGGCGCGGACGAACAGGCCGCGTCACAGCCCGGGTTTCTTCGGAGCCGGAATGCGCTCAATCTCCTTGTCGCTCTCGGCGTCGAAGTCGACGCCGACCCGGTCGCCGGCGCGCACCGAGATGGTCTTCTTCTGCGTGACCTCGCGGCCGTCCTGATTCCACAGCGCCAGGACGTCGTACTTGTAGTTGCGCCCGGCGGCCAAGGGCGGCGAGCGGAACAGCCGTGTCGTGCCGCCGCGCGTGGTGCGCACGCCCTCGAACCAGATGTCGGCGTCGGCCGTGGGCACCTTGACCTCGATGCGCGCCGTCGTCTCCTCGTAGGGGATGCCGGCCTTCGGAGTGCTGAAGTAATACTTGCCGTTCGGGTCGGTCGTCGGGTAATAAACCTTGTAGGTCCCTTCGCCGACGCCGTAGGTGAAGTAGCTGTTCGCCGACGGCCAGTGGGTATTCGGCCACGGGTAGACGAACGGGTAAGGGCCGAAGTACCAGTCGACGACGCCGCCCGGGTAGTAGGCCAGCCAGTGCTGCGCCCGCGCGGGGCCGGTATCGGCCAGCAGCCAGAGCGTCGCCAGCAGCCCGGCCGTCGTCAGCCATCGCCTCGTCATGAGATGCACCTCGTCAGTCTGCCGTGCCGCGGCGGCTCGCTGGTCACCCCGCCCCGGCCATGCGAGTCCATCTGAACAGGAACTCGCCGAGCCCGCAAGAGCCGTCCGCGGTAAGAGGGCGAGGATTTTCGGGGAATGACGGGGTTGTGTCAGGGGTAAGATGCGCAGGGCGCCCGCGCGCGGAGCGCCCCGGAATTCCGACAGAATGTCTTTGCCTGGCGCAGGCCACGCCCGGTATCATGGGGCAGTCAGCCTGCACCTCCGGGAGTTGTCCGATGCACCGCGAACCGACCCTCGACGATCACCCCACGACCGCGCCGCGCCGCCGGCGTCTCCTGTTGTGGCTCGGCGTGCCGGCGCTGTTGCTGCTCGTGCCGGTCGGCCTTTACCTCCTGGTCGTCAGCCGGTCCAACGCCAGCCTGCGCGCCCTCGTGGCGGAGTTGGATCGCACCGACCCGCACTGGCGCCTCGAGGAGATCGAGGAACACCGCGCCGTGCTGACCGACGAGGAGAACGCCGCCGTCACCGTGCTGAGCGTCAAAAAGAAACTGCCCCTCAACTGGCCGGCGCCGCCGCCCGCCCCGCCCGCCGCGGAGGCCGCCCGGGAGCCCGACAAGGAAGCGGTCGAGGGAGACAACAACGACGCGCCGCTCCTCCTCCCCGACGCGAACCCGCTGGCGCTGCTGGCGCCGCTCGACCAGCGGATCGTCATCCCCCCCGAAACGCAGCTGGACGACGCCCTCACGAAGGACCTGCGCGCCGAGCTGGAGAAGGCGAAGGACGCGCTCGCCGTCGCCGACGCCCTCGCCGACCAGAAGATAGGCCGTTTCCCCCTTGTGCTGGCGCCCAACCCGATTAACACGACCCTCCGCTGCCAGGACGCGCGCGAGGTCGCCGCCCTGTTCCGCTACCAGGCGCTTTTGCAAAACCAGGACGGCCGGCCCGACGCCGCGCTGCGCACCGCGCGCGGCCTCCTCGGCTCGGGCCGCGCCATCGGCGACGAGCCGACGCTCATTTCGATGCTGGTGCGCATCGCCATCCACGCCATCGCCGTGGCGAGCGTGGAGCGAACGCTGGCGCAGGGCAGCCCTTCGGCGGAGGCTCTGGCCGCGCTTCAGCGCGAATTGGAAGTGGACGAGGCGGAAAACCTGCTCCACGCCGGCTACCGCGGCGAGCGCGGCTTCTCGCACGCCATGATGCTCGCCCTCAAGTCGGGCCAGGCCAGCTCCGCGGGGCTCATCGGCTCCGGCCCCGCCACAGGCACCTGGCGCGACCGCCTGGAGGAAAAGGCCGGCAGCCTCCTCGCCTACTCCGCGCACCCGCGCCTGCTGAAGATGCTGACCCAGTGCGTCGAGATCGCGAAGCTCCCGCCGCACGAGCAGAAGGCGCCGCTGGACCAGTTGGTGAGCGAGGTCAAACAACTCACCGTCTCCGACTATCTGGTGTGCCTCCTCATGCCCGCCGTGAGCAAGGTGGCGAGCGCCGCGTGGCGCGACAAGGCCGTGCTGCGCTGCGCGATCGCCGCCGTCGCCGCCGAGCGCTTCCGCCTCGCCCGCGGCCGCTGGCCGAACGACTTGCAAGAGCTGACGCCGACGTATCTCGCCGCCGTGGCTCTCGACCCCTACGACGGCAAGCCGCTGCGCTTCAAGCGCGTCGCCGACGGCCTGCTGATCTACTCAGTCGGCCCCGACGGCAAGGACGACGGCGGCGCCTTCAACCGCCAACAGCCAACGGCGAAGGGGACCGACCTCGTCTTCCGCCTCTGGGACGTCGGCCGCCGCCGCCAGGCCCCGGCCGAGGCGTTACCCGAGCCCGCCTTCGGCTTCGTCGGCTTCGACACCCCGTGAGCCGCTCGCCGGCGGAAGGGCCGAGAATCACGCGCCACGCCACGCAAAGAATTCGCGCACGCTCCCGAGGCACACCCGCGCCCCGAACCCGGTAGCCGTCCCGCCCGCCTTCGGCTATCATGGGGGACGCAATCCCACCCGCCGACCCCGCCGGCCGACGCCCCGGTGACGAGACACTTATGAGCCGCGACCTTCCCTCGTCCGCCTGCACGGACTTCGCCCGCACGTCCCTGACGCGCCGCCACCTCCTCCAAGCCGGCGGACTCGGCTTCCTCGGCCTGTCGCTGCCCGACGCGCTCCGCGCCGCCGAGCGCCCCGCGAACCGCAAGGCGCGGGCGAAGGCGGTCATCTTCCTGCACCAGTTCGGCGGGCCGAGCCAGATCGACACCTTCGACGTGAAGCCGAACGCCCCGGAGGCGATCCGCGGCGAGTTCAAGCCGATCGCCACCCGCGTCCCCGGCGTCCTCATCAGCGACCGCCTGCCGCGCACCGCTCGCGTCATGGACAAGGTGACGCTCGTGCGCTCCATGCGGCACCCGATGAAGAACCACAACTCGGCGACCTACTACAGCCTCACCGGCCACGCCCCGCCGCTCGACGACATCCGCCTGCGCGACACGCGCGACCTCTTCCCCGCCTACGGCAGCGTCGTCGAGCGCCTCGCCCCGGCGCGGCCCGGCGTGCCGTCGTTCGTCGCCTTCCCGCACGTCCTCCGCGACGGCTCCGTCACGCCGGGGCAGCACGCCAGCTTCCTCGGCAAGGCGTGCGACCCGCTGCTCATCACCCAAGATCCGGCGAGCCCCGACTTCCGCCTCCCCGAGCTGTCGCTGCCCGCGAACGTCTCCGCCGAGCGCCTCGAAAGCCGCCGCGAGATCCAGCGCCTCATCGACGGGCAGGCCGAATTGCTCGACTTCTCCGCCAAGGCACGCGGCATCGACGCCACCTACGAGAAGGCACTGTCGATGCTCACCTCGCCGCGCGTCCGCCAGGCGTTCGACCTGTCGCGCGAGCCGACGGCCCTGCGCGAGCGCTACGGCCGCACCACTTACGGCCAGGGCTGCCTCCTCGCCCGCCGCCTCGTCGAGGCCGGCGTCCGCTTCGTCAACGTCTATTTCGCCTCCGACATCGGCGGCCGCAGGGGGACCGGCGGCTGGGATACGCACGGCTTCGACAATAATCCGATGTACCCGATCCTCAAAGACTATCTCATCCCGGCGACCGACCGGACGCTGCCGACGCTGCTCCTCGACCTCGACGAGCGCGGCCTGCTCGACTCGACGTTGGTGGTGTGGATGGGGGAGTTCGGTCGCTCGCCGCGGATCAACAATATGGCGGGGCGCGACCACTGGCCGCAGTGCTACACGGCCCTGCTCGCCGGCGGCGGCGTCAAGCGCGGCTACGTCCACGGCGCGTCGGACCGGACCGGCGCCTACCCGGCGAACGACCCGGTGCGGCCCGACGACCTCGCCGCGACGATGTTCTCCCTGCTCGGCCTCGACCCGAAGACGGAAGTGAGCGACGCACTCAACCGACCGCTGGCGATCTCCTCGGGCAGCCCGGTGATGGAACTGCTCGCCTGACGCTCAGAGTCGATACCGTAAGCCCCTCGCCCCTGTACTCAGGGGAGAGGGGTTGGGGTGAGGGGTGTCTTTGCGCCCCGTAAAAACCCCTCACCCCCGACTCCTCTCCCCTGATTACAGGGGCGAGGGGGGCTTACGGCACAGACGCTCACGCCGCCAGCCGCGCCCGCTGCCGCAGGAACGCCGCGCAGCTCTGCACCGCGCGGCGCTGCTGGCCGACCGTGATCTCCGGGAACATCGGCAGGGCCAGCACGCAGCGGCTCGCCTCCTCGCTGGCGGGGAAGCTCCCCTCGCCGTAGCCGAGGTGCGCGAGACACTCCTGCCTGTGCAGCGGCACCGGATAGTAGATCTCGCAGCCGATGCCGTCCGCCTTGAGGTGCTTGACCAGGGCGTCCCGCATCCCGTCGGCGACGCGCACCACATACTGGTTGAAGACGTGCCGCCGGTTCGCCCGCCGCAGGGGCCGCGACAGGAAGTTCGTCAGGCGGCTCTCCTCGATCAGCGCGTCGTAGCGCGCCGCCGCGTCCTGGCGGCCGCGCGTCCACTCTTCCAGGTACGGCAGCTTGACGCGCAGGATGGCCGCCTGGACCGCGTCGAGGCGGGCGTTCCAGCCGATCTCCTTGTGGTAGTACTTCGGCTCCATGCCATGGACGCGCAGGCAGGCCATGCGCGCCGCCAGCCGGGCGTCGTCGGTGACGACCAGGCCGGCGTCGCCGTAGGTGCCGAGGTTCTTGCTCGGGTAGAAGCTGAAGCAGCCGGCCGCGCCGAGGCTCCCCGCCCGGCGGCCGTCGTACTCGGCGCCGATCGCCTGGGCCGCGTCCTCGACGATGGGCACGCCGTGCCGCTCCGCGATCTGCCGGAGCGGCTCCATGTCGGCGCACTGACCGTACAGGTGGACGGGCATGATCGCCCGCGTCCGGTCGGTGATCTTGCTCTCGACCTGGAGCGGGTCGAGGTTGTACGTCGCCGGGTCGATGTCGGCGAAGACAGGTTTCGCCCCGGTGCGGCAGACGGCGCCGGCGCTGGCGAAGAAGGTGAACGGCGGCAGGATGACCTCGTCGCCGGGGCCGACGCCGAGGCCGTGGAGCGCCAGCAGCAGGGCGTCGGTCCCCGAGGCGCAGCCGACGCCGTGGGCGCTGCGGCAGTAGGCGGCGACTTCCTCCTCCAGGGCGGCGACTTCCGGCCCGAGAATGACCTGCCCGGAGGCCAGCACGCGGGCCACGGCGTCGACGACTTGCGTCTCGAGCCGGCGGTACTGGAGGGTCAGGTCACAGAGGGGAATCGTACTGGAACGCGCGGTCATCGGCTGACTCCTTTCAGCCGGGCCCCTTCCCAAAGGCAGGTGCTGCCCGGAGCGAGACGCCCGGCCGCTTCTTCCGTTAGCGGCCGGGGAGGACGCCGGGCCACGGTATGCCCGCGCCGGGGATATGTCAAGGCGGCTTGCGGCGAGCCGGTCCTCGGCGTCTGCCGCCGCCTGCCGCGCCACGAACACGACGCGCTTGTCCCTTCCTGACACTATCCCGGACCTTTCCCGGCCCCGGCTCGGGCGGGTAGAATGGAAATCAGGCGGCGACGTCGGGGGAGGCCCGCGCGCCGCGTGCGGACAGGTTCGGGGGCGGGAAAGGGAAGCCCGTGTCGGGAACGACTCACAGGCGCTCACGACTCACACCCCGGCGAAAAGCCCTGAAAATGCAGGGAAAACGAACGCTTCGGGGTGTGAGTCGGGGTGTGAGTCGGTGTGAGTCGCCCCCGGCCGCGCCGCCGTGACCGGGATTTTCCTTGCGGGAGTGGGAGTTCACCGCGCGGTGAGTAAAATCACGAAGACGCTGGACAGAGTTCTCCGCGGCAACGCGGACACCAACATCCGTTTCGGCGACCTGTGTGCTTTGCTGCAACACCTGGGTTTCACCCAACGCATCCGCGGCGACCACCACGTCTTCACCCGCGAAGGCGTGGCCGAGATCCTCAACCTCCAGCCCAAAGGCGGCAAGGCGAAACCGTATCAGGTCAAGCAGGTCCGGGGCGTGCTTACTTCCAACGGGCTTACGGGGGAACCCGAGACGGAGGAACCGCCGACGGAAGGGGAATCGAGCGCGGGAGAGGATTCGACGAATAAGGAGGAAGATGATGGCGGCTGACATCAGGTACGAGATCATCCTGTATTGGAGCAAGGAAGATCAGGCCATGATCGCCGAGGTTCCGGAGTTGCCGGGCTGCGCGGCGGACGGGGCGACGTACCAGGAGGCGGTGGCCAACGTCGAGGTGGTGATCCGGGAGTGGATCGAGACGGCTCAGGAATTGGGCCGCCCGATTCCGTCGCCGCGCGGGCGGTTGTTATACGCCTGACCCGCACAAGACGCGGGATAAACAGGAATTAAATGTCCTCGTCATCGACGTGGCTCAATGCGGCCAGGTGCTGAGCCTCGCGCCAGCGCTCCTCGCCGTCGAGCAGCAGCAGCGACGCCAAACGCGGCCGCGCGCGTTCCTTGTCCGGCCCGTCCGGCAACGCCTCGAAGACCGCGACGGCCCACGCCGCGTCGCTCAGCGCCAACGCCGGGAGAAACGGCCGCATGAAGCCGACGTCGGCGGCGCGCCGCGCGAGTGGCTCCAGGAAGGAGCGAGCCAGCGCCCGGTCGTAGCGAGCCGCCAGCAGCGCCAGAAGGGCCGTTTCCTGGTCGCTCAACTCCTGAGCGCGCTCGCCGGCGCGGAGGGGGGCTCGCAGCGCCACGGCGCGCCAGAACGTCTCGGTGGCGAGCGACGAGTCCGCCGACTCCGCGATGGGAACGAGCGTCAGACCGACGGCGGAGGCGAACCAGGCTCCGGGGACGGCGTCCTTGCCGCCGTCGTGAGCGGCGAGGGTCGCGAACGCCTCGCGGAGGAGAGCCGTCGCCTCGTCAGGCTTCGCATTCGCGAGAGCGCCGGCCATGAGCCCCAACGCCCGCGCCTTGTGGTAAGGAGAAGCGATGCGTGCGGCGAGGCGGCGGGCGCGGCCGGGGTCGGCGACCGTCATGCGACGGCAGACGTCCGGCGCCGCGGCGTCGTAGGGGGAGGCGAGGGAGCGGCTGCGGTCCACCGCCGTCGCCCGGCCGCCGAGCAGGCCCAGGACGCGCTCCGCCTCGGCGGGATTCGTCGCGGCCAGGGCGACGGCGACCGCCTCGTGCCCGTGGTCGTAGGACGCGGACTCCTTCAGGCCCCCGACGAGCGCGACTGCCGCCACTGGGTCGTGCGTCGCCAACTCGCCGGCGAGGACGCCGCGGGCGTGGCCGCCGGGACCGATCAGCGCGAGGCCCCGCGCCAGCGCTTCGCCCTCGCGCGACACGTCGTCGGCGCGCTTCGCGTCGCCGAGGTCGCGGAGGCGACGGGCGATCCGCCCCAGAAGGATGACGCGGCACGGGGCGGCGCGCACGGCGCGGGCGTTCAGCAGGGCTTGCGCGAGACAGTCGCGCCGGTCGGCGGGCCGGGCGTCGTACAGGGCGAGGTAGGTTTCGGCGCGGAGTTGCGGCTCCCGAATCGTCTCGGCAACGGCTTTGGCCTCTTCCACGCTCCCCGCCGCGAGCCCCCGCGCCGCGCCGAAACGCAGAGCATCTTTTACATGAGCGCCCTCTATCGTCTCCTGAGTCAAGAGGTCGAGCGCCCGCGCCGGGTCGGCTCTCCCCAAAACTTCCAGCACGCTCGCGCGTTCGTCTTCCTTACCGCCGGCGAGAGCCTTCCTCACCGCCGGCTCCAGCACGCGCGCCGCCAGCGCCTTCCGCTCTTTCAGCCCGAGAGTTGGCGCGAGCGTCTTGAGCCGCTGGCTCCGCGGCTCGCCGTCTTTCGTCAGGACGATGGCGGCTTTTTCGCCCGCCGGAGGAGCCGCCCGGCCGTTGAAGCGAAAGCCGTCCGCCTCGACGAAGAGGCACCCGGGGCCGTCGAGGACGCCTTCCAGACGGAACGTGCCGTCGGACCCGGCGACGGCGCTCAGGCGGTTGCGCTCGTCTCCGTGGACGACCTTCGCTCCGGCCGCCGGCTTGCCCTGGGTATCGACAATACGTCCCTCCAAAGTGCGGATATGCCGCAGGACGACGTCGGGGAAGGCGAGCGGGCGCTTGCGGCCGGCGGCGAGCCAGGCGCCGGTCTCGGACAGGAAGCCGTCGGCGCTGACGACGATCCGATACTGGTCGGCGGCGTCCAGCTCGCGCGGCGTCAGGAACGTGCCGTCGGCGCTGGTGCGGACGGCGGCGCCTCCGTGAAGTGCGAAGTCGCGCCCGTCCCCCCAGGCGACGTAAGGCGGCGGCATCCGGCGAAGCGTCCGCACGTCGACTCGCGCCCCGGCCACGGGACGACCTCGCGCGTCCAGGACGCGCCCCGCGAGAGCGAGTCCCGCGTCTCTCCTCATACACAAACCCGGTAAGACTGTCCGGTTCGTGGCCGCTCGAAGCTGAAGTCGGGCTGAGGGTTATGACCGGGCAAATCGGACAGTCTTACCGGGTTTGTGTATCAGGCGCAGGACGACGGGCTTTTCGCCGCCGGCGCGCGCGGTCGTCACCTCCGTGGTGACGGCCCCCTCGTGACGCCCCTGCAAGAACACTTCGTCCGTCGTCCGCCGCCCTTCCATGCGAAATTCGCCGCGTTCGTCGGCCGTCAACTCCTTCTCGAACGGCCGCGCCGGCCCTTCGCGGCCGCTCGGCAGGCGGTCGGCGCCGACCCACACGGCGCGGACCGTGGCGCCGGCGACCGGCCTGTCGTCGTCGTCTACGACCCGACCCCGGAGCGTCGCGGAGCGCGTCAGCTCGATGGGCGACGCCTCGTAGGTCGATTTGTCGGCCGGCACTTGCATCACGGATGCGGCGTCGTCGCGTGGCGGCGGCAGGAAGGAGGGCGGCGGCAGTGCCCCGTGGTAGGTCGGTCCGGGCAGGGCCAGGCTCGAATAGCGACCTTCGGTGTCGGTGACGGCGGTCTCCGCGACGCGGCCGTTGTCCGAGAGGATGCGGACGCGCACGCCGGCGAGCGGCCGATTCGTGCCGCGCTCGCGCACCACGCCGCTCACGCGCACCGCCGTCTCGACGGGGATTTCCACGTCGGTCTTCGCGCCCGGCTTGACCTGGACGGAGCGGTCCGCCGGAAGACGAGCCCGCGCGGCCGATCCCGTGGGCGGGAGGGCCTGAACGTCGGCGGCGCCGGCGGCGAGGGCGCGGACCTCGAACGTGCCGTCGGCGCCGGGAGTCACGTCGGCGTCGCCCGAGCGCCGCAAATAATTCTCTTGCCGCTCCTCAGAAGTCGTTATATGCAGCGTGAAACCCCGCGCGTCGGCCGGGGCTTTGGAGACGAGACGGCCCGTGAGGCGCCCGACCGGCAGGAGCGCCACCCGCGCCGGGAACGGCGGCGGGGCGGCGCCTTCGGGCGTGAACGCTTCGTGGGAGACGATCTGCTCGCCGAACCCTTCGGCCGCGAGCGCCAGACGGCCGAGGTCGGCGCGATCGACGTCGCGAAAAGCGACAATTCCGCCCGCGTCGGTGCGCCCTACGAAGCTTCGGCGCAGCTCGTCGGGGAGCATCGCCCAGGAGCGGTTGACCACGAAGCCGAGCGGCGTGGCGCGCGGCTTGTCGGTCCACTGGCGAGCCTTCGTCTCGTCTTCGCCGACAAGAACCAGGTCGCAAACGACGGCGACGACCTCGGCGCGGGCGCCGGCGGCGGGCTTGCCGTCCGGCGTGACGACTTGCACGGCCGCCCCGGCGGCGGGCTTGAGAACGAGGGGCACGTCGGCGGACGGCGGGCCGGAGTCGGTCCTCAGGCTGATCGCGGCGACGCGCGACCCCGGCTTGTGGGCGAGGACGGCCATCTCCGTCTGATCGCCCCGCGGCGTCAGGAAGCGCTCGCGCGGGGCGGCGAGGCGGAAGCGTCCCTTCTCGTCGGTGACGACATGATCGACGACATCGACCCGTTTTGCCCAATATTGGTAAGACGTCACCCAGACCGAGGCCGCGCCGACGGGGCGCCCGGCGGCATCGACGACGGTGCCGGCCAACGTCTTCCCCTGTTCGTCCCTGGCGCGCGGCTCGCCGGGCTCGGCGGCGCGGGGGAGGGAGGGGACCGCCGGCGCGGGCGTCGGGGGTTGGGACGACGACGCGCCGAAGCCGACCGCCGCCAGCAGTCCGGCCGCGAGGAGCAGCGCCGGAACGCCCTTGCCTTTGGCCACCGAAAGTCCGGTTGTGACCCCTTCGGCGAGCGCCTCGACGCCGGCTTGGGCTCCGCGCACGGCCGCGCGGACCGTGGCCAGCGTCAGCAAGGCCGGCACCGAGGAAGCCGCCGCGTCTTCCGTCAGGGCGACCGCGAGCGCCGCCGCCGACAGGGCGAGGCCGCGGCGCGTCAGTCGCTCATGCAGCAGCGCCCGCGCCTTGGCCAGCCGCGAGGAGAGCGAGGTGCGTGGGCAGCCGATCTCCGCCGCCGCCTGCCCGTGCGTCTTGCCCTCCAGGTAGCAGAGGACGAGCGGGGTACGGTATTTCTCGGGCAGGCTCGCCAACTCCTCGTCGAGGACGTCGCGCAGCTCGCGCCAGCTCAGTTCGTCGCAGGGCTCGGGCCGCGGCATGGTGAGCGCCTCCCTCTCGCGGGCGAGTCGGCGGGCGTCGCGCAGCCGCGCCCGGCCGGCGACCTTTCGCGCCACGCCGTGCAGCCAACTGGCCAGCGAGCCGGTCGTCCGAATGTCGGCGGCTTTGCGGGCGAGGACGAGGAACGTCGCCTGGAAGGCGTCCTCCGCGTCGTGTGCGTCGCTGAGCAGGCGGCGGCAGACGCCGAGGACCATCGCCCCGTGCCGCTGCACAAGCAGGGCGAAGGCGGTCTCCTCGCGGCCGCGCAGGAAGCGGTCGAGCAGTTCGCCGTCGCCGAGGTCGGCGTCGGCGCCGGCGAGTTTGCGGAGGTAACGTAAGGCGTGCGTGACGTTGTCGGCGGTCATCGGCCTGGCTCCCCTCGGGCCGCGGTGCTGTTTCTTATCTAGTGCGCGCCCGTGGGGAGTCGGACGAAGGACCGTCCGAGTCGGTTCCGGAAGCCCTCTCTTGGGGAGAGGGAAATTTACTGAGTCCCGCCTCCACTCCCTCGTCCCCAAGCAGAGCTTGGGGACGCCGGTCGCGAAACTCCGCTTCGCTAAGAAGACCCCGACGGGAAGCAGAGCTTCCCGACCTGCGTTCCCAAGCAGAGCTTGGGAACGAGGAGAATGATTGGAAGTTGTTGCCAGCCGGGGCTACGGCCCGGCTGGCGGGTTGGTTGTTACTTCGCCGCCGTCGTCTTGGCGGTGGCACAGCACGCCCCGTCCGGACAGCAGTCACCGTCCGGGCAGCAAGACGCCTTCACCGCTGTCGTCTTGGCGGTAAGGCCGCAGCACGCCCCGTCCGGGCAGCACGCCCCATCGGGGCAGCAGGACGCCTTAGCGGTCGTGTTCTTGGCGGCGGCGAGGCCGCAGCAGTCACCGTCCGGGCAGCACGCCCCGTCCGGGCAGCACGACTTCTTCACCGCCGTCTTCTTGACGGTGGTGCAGCACGACGCCTTCGCCGTCTTCGTAGCGGCGGCGACACAGCACGCCCCGTCCGGGCAGCAGTCACCGTCCGGGCAGCAGGACGCCTTCACCGTCTTCATGGCGGCGGTGGTGCAGCACGGCCCATCGGGGCAGCACGCCCCGTCCGGGCAGCACGACGCCTTGACGCTGGCGGTGTCGCTGGCCTGAACGCCGGTGTTCGACAGGGCGAACGCCACGGCGGTCCCGGCCCCGACCAGCCCCACGAACAGGGCGGTGAGGATGTAGAACTTGGTACGCACGGTACTAACTCCTTCGTCTTGAGATCGTGATGGTTTGTTGAACAGGTTGAACTTCGTGGGCGACCGTCAGGACGGCCCGCACCGCCACGGAGGTCATGCGGACACGCACGACGGCACTCCGGGTTCATGCGGAACAGCAAGTCCCAATGGTCGCAGATGCTACGAAGGTGGGGTGACGCACTCGCAGGAAGCGAGGCTCACGCCCGGCTGCTCAACACAGCCAGACGCAGTTCAAGACGTGGAGCGGGCGAGTTGGTGGGGGAGTGTCCGTTCCCATAAACCCCGCCCGATGACCGACGCCGGGGGCGACGATGGCGAGCGGTGGGAGAAACAGAACCAACCCCGTGTCCACCTGTTCGACTGGCGATGCGGCAGGCAAGGTGGCGTGCCGGTCGGCACAGGAGCAGACGGAGTTCGTGGGGGCCGAAGGCTTCTTGGCTGGCGTGGGCTTGTCGGTTGAGCCGTGAGACGGGTTCGACTGGTGCGGGCAGTTGCCACAGCACCCGCCAACGTCGCCGGGAATGTCCTTCGTCTCAGCCGTCGCCGTCGAAGTCGTGGCCTTCACCTGCGGGCAGCAGGCGAACATGCAGCACCAGCCCTGCGGCAACGCCAAGAGCAGGCTGCAAGCCAAGACCAGAGATCGCACGGCACGGCTCCCCATAACCATGATTCTATCATCGACAGCGGTGGCATGTCAAGTTCACCCCGGCTTTCGGAAACACAAAGCCGATCTTCCTGACTCCGTGCCAATTAGCGTCTGCCCCGTTTTCGGCTCCGACCCCCGCCATTTCCCCGGCACTTTTCGATCCCGCTATCGTGCCTTTCCGACTCTACCCTATTGACACGGTTCGGGGCGTGCCGTAAGGAGAGGGGCGGAGAGGGGGCGGGGGACTTTCTCACTACAGTCCAGCTCGCGCGGACACTTCGAGTTGCTCAAGCTCATCAGAGAGCGGGAGCAACTGCATAATGACCGAGGGGTTGCAATGTAGAGCTTCAGCCACTGCCCTCCGTGCAACTGTCCGCGCGAGCTGGACCGTGGCGAGAAAGTCCCTCCCTTCCTTCCTCCCGAGGCATCGGCCTACCGGCGGCGACCCTGCGGCACCTGAAGGCGGCCGGCCGGAGGAGGGACCATCATGCACCACGTCATCGACCCGGCAACGCCGCGCCATCAGCTCCTCTTCGAGGAACTGCCGCGCGGCTTCGTACCCTGGCCTCAGCCCGTCGTCGACTTCCTGGAGAGCCAGGAGGCGAAAAGCCGGTGGGGCCGCTTCGCCGACGACTACCGGCAAAGCACCCTCACTCGCAACACACTGCGCTACTACTACGAAGACTATCACGTCGCCTACCGGCCCGCCAAAGGCGGGGTCGAGGTGCTGGGCGTCGGCTGGCCGGAGATCGAGTCGTTCATGAAGGAATCGACCTGCAAGGTGATTCAGGCATGAGCCGCATGGAGGTGCCCATCCAGAACGACGTTCTCTACTCGACCGGCGACCTTCTGCTCCGCGCCGAGGTGGACCTGTGGGTCAGAAACGGCGTCGGCAGCTGGACGACGGAGACGTTCCGCGTCGATTCGGGGTCCGAAATCAGCGCCATGCCCGCCTGGTACGCCAAGAAGTTGGGGTTGCCGATGCCGCAGGCGGGCGTGACCTCCCCTCGGGCCGCGGTGCTGTTTCTTATCTAGTGCGCGCCCGCGGGGAGTCGGACGAAAGGCCGTTTGTCCTCTGTGCCTCAGAGATGAGTTCTTTGAGGCCGCTACTTCTGCCCGTATTCCGACTGCCACAGGTCGAACCAGACGGCCTGGATGTCGCGCAGCATGTCGTCGTTCGCCTCGTCGGGCCGGCCCTCGAAGTCTTCGAGGTCCGGCACCCACTTACGCATGTCGGCCAGCCGCACCGTGCGCGGGTCGAGGGTGTCGTAGCGCTCGAAGAGGAGGCCGGCGAGCGGCCGCGCGTCACCCCAGCGGATAGACATGAAAGATGCCTTGGAAGGAAGGGAAATGGGCGATGAGGGAATCGAACCCCCGACTCCATGGTGTAAGCATGGCGTGATAGCCGTTTCACCAATCGCCCGGGGCAGGCGTCCCCGCCGCTTGCGGCTTGGCGAATGCGAAGCCGCAAGCGGCGGGAATGCGCGATCACATCGAGAACGAACTGCCGCAGCCGCAGCTGCCCTTGGAGTTCGGGTTGGTGATGCTGAAGCCGCGGCGGTTCAGGTCGTCGTGGAAGTCGACGGTCGCGCCGGCGAGGTACATCAGGCTGCGCTTGTCGACCACCATCGAGATGCCGTGCGTCTCGTAGACCTCGTCCAGCTTCTCGCTGACCTGCGTGTCGAGGTCGAGCTTGTGCTGGAAGCCGCTGCAGCCGCCGCCCTGCACGCGCATGCGCAGGTAAATCTTCTCCTGCGACCCGCCCGCGGCCTGCTCGGCCATGATCCGGCGCACCTCGCCCGCGGCCTTCTCGCTCACCGTGATCGGGGGAGCCTGGACCTCGGTCGCCGGACTTTCCGTCGTCATCGTGGACATGGAGTCTCCCTTTCTTTTCCGCGGCCCATGCGGGCCATCTCGTAAAACGGGCTCTGTGCCCGCAGTTGCTTCACCGCGCGGACCACCTCGCCGACGACGTGGTCCGCCTCTTCCTCCGTGTTGAATCGCCCCAGCCCGAAACGCAGGCTGGCGTGAGCCAACTCGTCCGCCACGCCCATCGCCCGCAGGACGTAGCTCGGCTCCGGGTCGGCCGACGTACACGCCGAGCCCGACGACAGCGCCACGTCGCGCAGGCTCATCAAGAGCGCGTTGCCGTCGACGTAGGCGAAGCTCAGGTTCAAGTTCCCCGGCAGCCGCTCCGTCGGGTGGCCGTTCAAGGAGACCTCGTCGAGGGCGCCGCTCAGGCCGGCTCGCAGTCGCTCGCGCAGCCCGCACAGGCGATTGGCCTCGCCCGGCATCTCTTCCCGCGCCAGGACACAGGCCGCGCCGAAACCGATGACGCCGGGGACGTTCACCGTCCCGCTACGCATACCGCGCTCGTGCCCGCCGCCGTCGAACAGCGGCGCCAGACGCACCCGCGGGCCACCGGAACGCACATAGAGGGCGCCGACGCCCTTCGGCCCGTACATCTTGTGAGCGCTGAGGCTCATCAGGTCGACGCCCAGCTCCTCGACGTCGAGCGGCACCTTGCCGGCGGCCTGCACCGCGTCGCAGTGGAACAGTACGCCGCGTTCCTTGCACAATCGGCCGATCGCCGCCACCGGCTGCAAAGTCCCCACTTCATTATTCGCCGCCATGACGCTGACAAGGAGGGTCTTCTCGGTCAGAGCCTCGGCCACCTGCTCCGGCGTCACGCGCCCATAACTATCGACGGGCAGCACGGTGACGCGGAAGCCCTCGCGTTCCAGGCGGCGGCATGGGTCGAGGACGGCCTTGTGTTCAGTCGCGACCGTGACGACGTGATCGCCCCGGTTGCGGTTCATGCCGGCGACGCCCTTGATCGCGAGGTTGTCGCTCTCGGTGGCGCCGCTCGTGAAGACGATCTCGCGCGGCCCGGCGCCGATCAGCGCCGCCACCTGATCGCGGGCGACGTCGACGGCGTCCTTGGCCTTCCAACCGAAGGCGTGGTGCCGGCTGGCCGCGTTGCCGTAGTCCGCCGTGAAGTACGGCAGCATGGCCTCGACCACACGCGGGTCGCAGCGCGTGGTGGAGTTGTTGTCCAGATAAATCGGCAGCCGTACCATCGAATCGCGTCTCACACGGGGGCGCCGGCGAAGGGCAGGGCCGCGACCAGGTCGAGCGGCAAGCGTGTCCCGTCGCAGGCTTCGGGCGGTCGGACCAGGTCGGCCAGCGTCACCGAGCGCAGCACGGCGCACAGGCGTCGATGCACGGCGGCGATCTGCCCGCGCACGGGGCACAGCGGCGCCACGCAGCAGACGTCGTCGCCGCCGACTTTGGTGCATTCCGTCAGCTGAAGCGAGTCGTCGAGGGCGTCGAGCAGGTCGGCGAGGTTGATGTCCTCGGCGGGGCGCTGGAGGACGTAGCCGCCGTGGACGCCGCGCCGGCTCGTGACGAAGCCCTTGTGGCACAGTTCCTTGAGGATGTTGGCCACGAAGGAGCGGCTCAGTCCGAAGCCGTCGGCGATCTCGCGCGCCCGGCCGCGCTCCGGCCGCTGGGACAGCGACGACAGGATGAGGATGGCGTAATCGGCCTTCCGACTCATCAGAGGCATGCGCCCGCCCACCTTTCCCGCCCCGGACGAAATAGCAGCCAAGCACTGCTATTTTATCCGACGGACCGGCGGCGGACCAGAGCGATTTTCGAGAATCATTCCGCGTTATATGGGGAGTGGCTCAGGCGGGAGGCCGGCGCGCGGCGGAAGGCGTAGGCCCGCCGCCGCGCGCCAAGGAGGTGACAATCAGCGGTCGCCCAGCTTCGGCACGTCGCGCCGCTCCGTGGCGCCGCGCAACCCGGAGGCGCCGGGGCGCGACGCCGCCCCCGTCGGCTCCGTCCCCAGCGTTCGCGGGGCGCGGTAGCCCGTCATAGCCAGGAAGTCCTTCAGGCGGATGATCTGCACGCCGTCCCTCGTCGCCTGGTCCTGGATCTTCGACATCGCCTCCTTGACCTTGTCCGACCGATCCGCCTTCGCGTCGCCGCCCTCCTTACTCTGCGTGTAGCCCCCCACCTCCGGCGTGAAGCCGACGATCAGGTAATCCGTCCGGCCCGTCATCTGGCCCATCACCTTCAGGTCCTTCAGGTCGAGATAGGCATCCACCTCCACGTTCTGCGCGCGGAGGGTGCGGATGAACTCCTCGCGGTTGTCCCTGCCGTCGCCGGCCAGGTCAACGACGCCGGCGATCGCGACGTGCATCTTCTGGTTCGGCGACCACGCCGGATTCACCACGAAATCGCCCGGCATCACCGGCTCGCGGCCGGCGTCCGTCAGGGTCGTCACCCGCGCCTGCGACAGCCGCTCGCCGAGGATCTTCACCACCTCCAGACTCCCCTTCGCCTCGCGCAGCGGGCGCCCGTCTGTCCCCTTGCCGTGGATGCTGAACGTCTGGCCCGCCTTCAGGCCCTGGGCCGTCCCGAGGTCCAGGTACGGCATCTCGCCCGTCTTATCCATTCGGTAGACGGTGCCCTTCGGCTCGACGTCCTTCAGCCGGTCCACCTTGGCGACGCGGTCCTGCAGCGACGGCAGCTTCACCGCCGCGTGCTTCTCCAATTCGCTCTCGAGCTTCTTCAGGTCGGTGCCCAGGTCTTGCCGCACCTGGAACATCTGCTCGCTCGACGACTTCCGCATCGCCGTCACCACCTTGATCGCCGACTCGACGACCAGCTTCAGACTGCGGATCTCGGCATCGTGCGAGGTTTTGAGGGCGTTCTTGTCCGTATTCTCTTTGGTGTAGTCCTCGCGGGCTTTGTTGACTTCGGCCAGAAATTGCGCCCGGCTGTCGGCCGAGGCTTTCTGGAGTTGTCCCAGGCTCTCCCGGTAGTCGGCGTCCGCCTTCTTGAAGTTGCGGTCTTTTTTCTCGACGGTCATTTGCAGTTCGTCCGCCCGGCCCTTTTCGGAGGAGGCCGAATCCTTGGCTTCCTTCAACTCCTTTTGCAGCTGGGTGAGCTGGTCCAATTGCGTCGTCACGGGGCGCTTGAGGTTGGGATCCCAGCGGAGCTTGGTGTCGAGGTCCTTGAGGAGGTTGACGTTCGAGTTCTTCTGCGGGTCTTTTTCGTTCGGCAGGGCGCCGCCGCCGTCGCCCCAGCGGCTGCGCAACTCGGTCAGCGTTTCGATGGCGCCCTTGTCGAGGTCGCCGGTCTTTTCGTCCTTGGGGAGATAGCCCATGTACGATCGTAAGGTCATCGCCTGGAAGCGATACCACTCGCTGGCTTTCTCCATTTCGGTCTTCTTGGTGTCCGACTCCTTCGCCTTCTTCTCGGCGACGTCCGCGGCCTGGTAGCCGGTGTAGGTCGTCACGCCGAGGATGATGCTGAGGAGCACGAACAGGACCAGCGGGATAATCAGCCCCGCCTTGGACTCGTTGGCTTTGGCCGCCATAGGGGGAACCTCTTCAGGCCGAGAGAGTTGCGCGGATGTGAGACAGCGGGCAGGGTCCGGGCGCCGCCCGCCGTGTCCTCCCATCAAGTGTAAAGGATACGGCAGCCCTGTCAATGAATTTGGGCGGGCAAGACGGGAGACGCCGGCCGACGGCGCCGGCCTCGCCGACTGTGCCGGACGTAGCGTGCCCCGCCGCGGCGCCTGCCTCGGGAAGGGTTGTGCCCAGGATTCCCGGCGAAGCGGGCCGAATGCCCTTGACAGGCGAAAATGGCCCTCTTAGACTCTCCCCAGATGAGATGCCATCCTCCCGCTGTGTGCGATCACGTCCGTGGTAGTTGATCCCGGCCTGTCCGCTCTCGATTCGCGCTCCGGTCCGACGGTGCTTCCAACCCCCGACCACCTCGCCGGGGAAGGAGTGCAATGGCGAGCCCATCCCGCGGACGCATGTACCTGATCGACGCCCATTCGCTCATTTATCAGGTCTTCCATGCGATCCAGGACATGACCAGCCCCACCGGGCTCCCGGTCAACGCCCTCTTCGGCTTCGCCCGAGACCTGCTCCTCCTGCGCGCCAAGAAGCCCGAGTACCTCCTCTGCGCCTTCGACGTCGGCGAGCCGACCAACCGCACCAGCGTCTCCAAGGAGTACAAGGCCCACCGCGCGCCGATGCCCGACGACCTGCGCGCGCAGCTGCCGCTCATCCACGACATGCTCCGGGCGATGGGCGTCCCCGAGATCGGCGTCCCCGGCTACGAGGCCGACGACGCCATCGCCACCGTCGCCCGCGCCGCCAGCGCTCAGGGGATCGACGTCTTCATCTGCACCAGCGACAAGGACTGCCGCCAGCTGATCGACGACCGCGTCCGCCTCTACAGCCTGCGCAAGCGCTCCGAATATGGCCGCGCGGAGTTGCAGAAGGATTGGGGCATCACCCCGGAGCAGGTCGTCGACTTTCAGTCCCTCGTCGGCGACTCGGTCGACAACGTCCAGGGCGTCCCCGGCATCGGCGAGAAGACCGCCTCGGCCCTGTTGCAGCAATTCGGCACGCTCGACAACCTCCTTCTCAACGTCGACAAGGTGTCCGGCGCCAAGAGGCAAGAGAACCTGCGCGCCTGGGCCGCCGGCGCCCAGACGAGCCGCACCCTCGTCCGCCTCGACGATAAGGTTCCCGTCGCGCTGGACTGGGAGGCGTGGAAGCTGCAGCCGTCCGACGACGAGCGCCTGGCGGCGCTGTTCCGGGCGTGGGGCTTCCGCACTCTTGAGGCGCAATTCCGCGGCGCGACGGCGGCCGTTGCCGCCGAGCCCTCTCAGGGAGAGTTGTTCCCCTTCGGCGCCAATGTCGAGGTGGGAAGTACGGAGGAGGCGGTACCGACTCCTCCGCCCGCCGAGAAATGGGAGGCGACGTACCACCTCGTCGACACGCCCGCCAAGTTCAAGGTGTTCCTGAAGGAGCTGAAGAAGCAAAAGCGGATCGCCTTCGACCTCGAAACGACCTCGCTCAACCCGCTGGAGTCCGAAATCGTCGGCTACGCCTTCTCCTGGAAGGCGGGCGAGGCGCATTACCTGGCGGCGCGCGGCCCCGAGGGCACACCGCTGCTCGACCCGGCGGCGACGCTCTCGACGCTGCGACCCTTTTTCGAGAGTCCTAAAGTCGCCAAGGTCAACCAGAACGTCAAGTACGACCTGCTGGTGCTGCGGCACCAGGGCGTCGCCGTGGCGGGCGTGGCCGGCGACCCGATGGTGGCGCATTACCTCTTGCACGCCGGCCAGCGCGGCCATAACCTGGAGTATCTCGCGCAAGAGTACCTGCGGCACCAGGTCATCCCCATCACCGACCTGATCGGCACCAAACCCCGCGCCGGCTCCAAAGGCGCCCCCCAGAAGCGGATGGACCAGGTGGCGACCGAGCGCGTCGCCGAATACTCCGGCGAAGACGCCGACTGCGCCTGGCGCCTCGCCGACCTGCTCGAAGCGGAACTCAAGCCGGCGGGGCTGAAGGCGCTGTACGACGACCTGGAAGTGCCGCTCATCGAGGTGCTGGCGGAACTGGAATTCAACGGCATCCGCATCGACATTCCGGCCCTGCGCCGCGTCGGCGAGGAGATGGCCGGCCAGCTCGCCGGCATCGAGGAGGAGATCTACCGCGCCGCTGGCCACGAGTTCAACCTCGCCTCGCTGAAGCAGCTGCGCCACGTCTTGTTCGACGAGCAGAAGCTGCCGGTCAAGCGCAAGACGGGCATCACCGGCGAGCCGAGTACCGACCAGGAGACGCTGGAGGAGTTGGCGGCGGAGCGGCCGGACAACCTCATTCCGGGCCTGATGGTGCGCCACCGCCAGATCGCCAAGCTGAAGGGCACCTACGTCGACCCGCTCCCGGAAGTCGTCAACCCGGCGACGGGGCGCGTCCACGCCTCGTTCAACCAGACGGTGGCGGCGACCGGACGCCTGTCGTCGTCGGACCCGAACCTGCAAAACATCCCGGTGCGGCGGGAGCAGGGGCAGGAGATCCGCCGGGCGTTCCGCGCCGAGGAGGGCTGGACGCTGCTGACGGCCGACTACTCGCAGATCGAGCTGCGCCTGCTGGCGCACTTCTGCGGCGACGAGGAGTTGCGCCGCGCCTTCGCCGAGGACCGCGACGTCCACACCTCCGTGGCGGCGCAGATTTTCGGCGTCGCCGACAAGGACGTGACGTCGGAGATGCGGCGCACGGCCAAGACGGTCAACTTCGGCGTCCTCTACGGCATGAGCGCCCACGGCCTCGCGCAGCGTCTAGGCATGAAGCGCGACGAGGCGGGGCGCTTCATCGACGCCTACTTCGCCCGCTACCCGAAGGTGAAGGACTACCAGGGGCGCTTGTTGGAGCAGTGTCGGCGCACCGGCTATGTGAGCACGATCCTCGGGCGCCGCCGCGAGTTCGACCGGGGCAACGTCCGCCGCGACTCGACGTACCAACAGCGCAACCAGACGGAGCGCGAGGCGATCAACATGGAGATCCAGGGCAGCGCCGCCGACCTCATCAAGCTGGCGATGCTGAACGTCCACCGCCGGCTGAAGAAGGAGAGGCGCCGCGCCCGCATGTTGTTGCAGATCCACGACGAGTTGGTGCTGGAGGCGCCGCCCGACGAGATCGACGCCGTCGCCGCGCTGGTCCGCGAGGAGATGACGGGGCCGCGCGAGCGCGAGCTAAAGCTCGAGGTTCCGTTAAAAGTTGATCTCGCCGCCGGGGCGAACTGGCTCGACGTGGAGGACATCTAGCCGCTTGCGGCTTGGCAAGTGCGAAGCCGCGAGCGGCGGGGGCATGGCAAAACTCATCGTCGGCTTGATCGGCGGCATCGGCGGCGGCAAGAGTACCGTCGCGGCGGCGTTCGCGCGGCACGGGGCCAAGGTCGTCTCCGGCGACGCCCTCGGCCATGAGGCGCTGCGCCAGTCCGACATCAAGGCGCGACTCGTCGAACGCTGGGGGACAGACGTCCTCGACGAGGCCGGCGAAATCAGCCGCCGCAAGGTCGCCGGCATCGTCTTTGCCAAGACGCCCCACGGCCGCGCGGAGTTAAAGGCGCTGGAGACGCTCGTCCACCCGTACATCGGGCGGCGCTTCCGCGAGGAGGCGGCGGCGGCGGAAGCCGACCCGAGCGTCCGCCTCGTGGTACTCGACGCGGCGGTCCTCCTGGAAGCCGGCTGGGACGGCGTCTGCGACCGCGTCGTCTTCGTGGACGCCCCGCGTGCGGTACGCCTGCGCCGGCTGGCCGAGGGACGCGGCTGGGGCGCGAAGGATTTAGAAGATCGCGAAAACGCCCAACTGACCCTGGCCGAGAAGGCCGCCCGCGCCACGGACGTGGTGGACAACTCCGGGGCGCCGGAGGAGGTCGACCGCCGGGTCGACGCGCTGCTGGGCCGCTGGGGCCTCCCTTCTTGACGTGACGACGCAGGAGTAGACCTGTCATGGCCGAACAGAAGAGCCGCCGAGACCCGACCGCCCCCCGGCCGTACCCCCGCGCCTCGGACGACGCCTCGGCGGACGGCGACGGCCGGGCCGCGCCGGCGCCGCCCGCCGAGCCGCGCCGCCCCGAGGCCGTCGCCACTTCGGCCGAAGGCGAGACGCGCCCCTTCGGCCCGTCGTCCGAGGACGATTACATAGGCTTCGACCGCGAGATCAACGACCGCTACGAGGAGATCAAGCGCGGCGGCACGCACATCAGCGAGTTGCAGCAGATGACCATCCCGCAACTCCTCAAACTCGCCAAGGAGGAGGGGCTGACCGACTACACCGGCCTCAAGAAGCAGGACCTGATCTTCAAGATCCTCAAGGAGCGCGTCAAGCAGAACGGCCTGATGTTCGGCGAGGGCACGCTGGAGATCCTGCCCGACGGCTTCGGCTTCCTGCGCAGCCCCGACTACAACTACCTGCCGTGCCCGGACGACATCTACATCTCGCCGAGCCAGATCCGCCGCTTCGGCCTGCGCACCGGCGCCGTCGTCGCCGGCCAGATCCGCCCGCCGAAGGAGAACGAGCGCTACTTCGCCCTGCTCCGCGTCGAGGCCATCAACTACCAGGACCCGGATATCCTGACGCAGAAAGTCGTCTTCGACGACCTGACGCCGCTGCACCCCGCCGGCCGGCTCAGCCTGGAGACGGACCCGTCCGAGATCAACACGCGCGTCATGGACCTCGTAACGCCCATCGGCAAGGGGCAGCGCGGCCTGATCGTCG
>JBBROG010000116.1:0-24742 GCA_038229635.1 Gemmatales bacterium | reverse complement strand
TTTTGTGCGGGGGGGCCCCCCCCGGGCCCTCCTGCGGTTTGCGCGGGCCGTGGGCCGGGGTGGGGCCCTTTACCCCCGCCCCTCCGCCCCCCCCGCGGCTCCGACGAACAACACGTCCGAGGGGTGATGAGAGGGCCGTCGCGTGACCTCCTGGCGCCTCGTCGTCCTGAGCGTGCTGTTGCTCCTGTTGGGCGCGCCGCTCCTCGCCCCCGTCCTCGACCTGCTTCCTTCGCCCGCCGCCTGGCATGTCTGGGCCGAGTTCCCCCGCCTGCTCGGCCTGGCGCGTAACACGGTCCTCCTTCTCTCAGGCACACTCGCCCTGGCTCTGCCGGCCGGCGTGGCCGGAGCCGTCCTCCTGTACCGCACCGACCTGCCCTGGCGCGGCCTGCTCCGCTTCCTCACGGTGCTGACGCTGTTCGTGCCGCTGCCGCTGCTCGCCTCGGGCTGGCAGGCGGCGCTCGGCAGCGGCGGCTGGCTGCCGCTGACGTTCTGGGTCGCGCCGGCGGCCGGCGACCCCGACGTCTCGCCGACCGGGCTCGTCTGGAAGGCGTGGGGGCGCGGCCTCAACGCGGCGATCTGGGTCCACGCCGTCGCCGCCCTGCCGTGGGTGATCCTCCTCGTCGGCCAGGGGCTCACCTGGGTCGAGCGCGACCTGGAGGAGGAGGCGCTGACCGTGGCCGGGGCGTGGCGCGTCCTCTGGTCGGTGACGCTGCGCCGCGCCGCGGCGGCCGTCGGCGCGGCGGCGCTGTGGGTGGCGCTTCAGACCGCCACGGAGATCACCGTCAGCGACATGTTCCAGGTGCGTACCTTCGCGGAGGAGATTTATACGCAGTACGCCGCCCCCGAGACCGACGCGGCGGTGCCGTCCGTCGAGGCCGCCGTCGCCCGCGCCGTCGCCGCGTCGCTGCCGTCGGTCGTCCTGACGTGGCTCGTCGTCCTCGTCGCGGCACGCGCCTGGGAGCGCCGCCTGCCGCCGATGGGAACGCTGTCGCTGAGGCCGCACGTCTACCGCCTCGGCGCCCTGCGCTGGCCGTGCCTGGCGCTGACCCTGGCGGCGGCCGTGCTGCTCGCGGGCGTGCCGGTGGCGAGTCTGGTGTGGCGCGTCGGCCTGGGGGGTAATCCGTCGAGCTGGTCGGCGGAGGTCGCGCGGCAACATCTCGACAAGGTGCTGCGGGCGCGGGGCGGGCTGGTCGCGGACAGCCTGGGCGTGGCGGTCCTGGCGGGTGCGGGGACGGCACTCCTGGCGCTGCTGACCTGTTGGTTGGCGGTCGGGGCGCGGTGGTTTCGCGCGGCCGTCCTTGTGCTGATCGCGGCCGCGTGGGCGACGCCGGGGCCGACGGTCGGGTTCGGCCTGCTCGGCCTGATCGACCACCTCATCAAGGGGACGGGGAGCGAGGCGCTGGAAGTGATCCTCTACCGGGGTCCGTCGCCGCTGCCGGTCCTCTGGGCCTACCTGATCCGCTTCTTCCCGTGCGCCGTGGCGCTCCTCTGGCCGGTCGTGCGCCTGCTGCCGCGCGAGCTGCGCGACGCGGCGCGGGCCGACGGCGCCGGGCCGGGCCAGGAGTTGCGCCACGTCGTCTGGCCGCTGACCGCCGGGGCGTGCCTGCGCGCCGGCCTGGCGGTGGGGGTGCTGTCGCTCGGGGAACTGAGTGCGGGCAAACTGGTCGAGACGCCAGGGTCGCAGACATTCGCACACGAGGTCTTCACGCAGATGCACTACGGCGTGACGAACGACCTGGCGGCGCTGTGCCTCGTCTTGTTGGCGGCGGTGACGGCCGGCGCGGCGCTGGTGGCGATCCTCGGGGCGGCTCAAAAGAGCTAACCACAGAGAACACAGAGAACACAGAGAACACAGAGAACACAGAGAGAAAACAAAGGCAAGAGAAGCGGAACTTCCTGTTTTCCTTTTTTCTCTGCCTTTTCTCTGTGTTCTCTGTGTTCTCTGTGGTTAGCTCTTTTAAGCGTTCTCCAGGGGCAAATCGACCGCTTCGCCGCGCTCGGCGCTGCCGGCGACGGCCTCGGTGAATTCCATGTACGCCGCGCCGGCGGCGAAGTCGGTGAATTCGACGGGTTTACCCTCGCGAATGGCGGCGACGAAGTCGGCCTCGACGCGCCAGTCGCCGGCCTTCTCGGGCGGGATGGGAATCTCTTCCTGGGCGTCGACCTGTCCCGGCGCGGCGCCGCGCCGGCGGCTGGCGCCGCGGATGCGGTCGGCGGCGAGGTCGTAGTGCAGCACGCCGTCCGTGCCGTACAGGCAAACGCCCATGCCCTGGCCGAACGGCGTGACGCCGCTGAAGTGATAGACGGCGCGGGCGCCGTTCTCCAGCACCGCGAGTACCTGCACGCTGTCCGGCGTGCCGACTTGGCGGCGGACGCCGCTCTCGGGGTCGATGCGCGACGCGACGTGGGCGTGGACCTGGGCGAAGACGCGGACCGGCGGCGGCACCCAGCGCGTCAGGGTTTCGTGGACGATGCCGAGCGTCAGCATGTTGTAGCCGGACAGGGAGGCGTCCTGGCGCCACGACAGCGGCGCGGCGGCGTCGGCCAGGGCGGCGTTGAGGCTCCAGGCGTGGACCTCGCGCAGTTCGCCGAGGAAGCCGTCGGCGATCAACTCCTTCATCACGCGATGCCCCTTGAGGCCGAACGGCGACGGCACGACCTGGGCGACGAGGGCCGGGTGCCGGCGGGAGGCGGCGAGCATCCGGTGCGCCTCGGCGGCGTTGAGGGCCATGCGTGCCTCGGTCAGGACGTGCTTGCCGGCCTCCAGGGCGGCGAGGGTAATCGGACAGTGGAGGTAGGGCCAGGTGCCGATGACGACGGCGTCGACGTCGCGGTCGGCGACGACGTCCTGCCAGCGCTCGGCGACGCGCGGGATGCCGTGCTCGCGCGCCACGGCGTCGGTCGAAGAACGTCGGCGGTTGCAGACGACGACGATCTCGACGTCGGGGACGGCCCGCAGGCCGGGGATGTGACGGGCGCGGGTGTTGCCCCCGGCCCCGATCAAGCCGATGCGGAGGGTGCCTGATGCCATGATTGCCTCGCCGTGGGAGGATAGAGATTACGCCGCGCGGCCCGGACGCCTTCCCTCCCTTTTACCGGCAGCAGCGCGACGCGCCAACTCCACCCCCGAGGCCGCGCCCACTCTACGCCGCTCGGGGACGAGCCGGCACCTGACCGACCCGCCAACTTTTTTTCCGAAAACGCCGAAATGGCGCTTGCAATCCGCCCATCATCTTGTTAACCTAATACCGACATAGTGAGACATTCTTTATGAATTCTCCACCAAGTGCCGGTTGGCCGGCCTGTCGTTTCCGGATGGCTCATAGCATGGCGATCACGGGTTCACTCCTGCCGGCGCTTCAGCCCCCCCGATATTAATATCGGCAATATCTCTTTTTTGCCTTTTTCTTGCGGGCTGCACCTCCGCTTCGGGAAGCCTCGAAACCACCGGAGTGAGTCGCCGGCCCGCTGACGTTGAGCTTGACCCTGAGACCCTGGATTTCGGGCAAGTAGGATGCGGACAATGCGTTTCGCGGATGATTCAAATCCGTAACAACACCTCCTTCGCGCTGAAGATCGACAGGGTTCGCACGAGTTGCGACTGCCTCACGATGCGCCTCGAATCCGAGGTGGTCGAGCCCCACGGCGTTACGGCGGCGAAAGTGTCTTTGGATCTCACCAACCAGCCGAGATTCGCCGGGCGCCTCGCGATGACCGTGGAGGGGCTCAGCGATCAGTCCGTCGTCCAATTCGTACTTGAAGTGCGAGTTGAAGCCAGGCGGGAGTAAAGAGAGAGAAGAGGCGCCCGTTTCGCCCCAGATTCCCAGGGTTCAGTTGTACGGAGGGTGTCACGATGTCCACTTCTCGATTCTATGTCGCCGCGCTCTGCCTGGTGGTCGTCTGCGCGATGGTGCTGGCGGAGAGGACGGGGGCGGCGGGGGACTCCAGACCGCTCTCGGCTGCGGAACTGTCCGTCGTCGCGCGGGGCAAGGCCGATCCTTGCCTCTACTACCTCCTCACCAACCTCTGCTCCGACCAGGGGACCAGCACGTGCGGCTCGAAGAAACAAGCCGACTGCAAAGGGGCCTGCGTGGGATGCTTCACGGACCCGAATCTCTTCATTGGCACTATAACCATCGATAAATGTCTTACAGACAATATCTTCGGGCTCAATCTTTCAGACTGCGGGGTGAAGAAAATGTTTAGCTGCGGCGTCAAGTTCCAAGACCCGACCTGTTCCTGGAAGGCTGCGGCCGGGACTGCTCCGGCAAAGTGCGTCTGCAACAGCGCCGACACTCTGGAGGACAAGTGCGACAACTACATGTCGACCACGGGAATGGGACCTCAACCAAACGCCTGTGCGCCAGTGAACGCGCCTGGGGCCAATTAGAGTGATGAGGAATGGAAGAAGATCGGGAGGACTAGTGCAGCGTCAACGCTAAGAATTAGGGTCGCGGTGTCGTCCTTGAGCGAGAATTCAGGCCGTATTCCCCATTGGCAACCCTAAAATCAAGCGTTGACGCTGCACTAGTCGGCCAGGAGCAATTTCCGCAACGACCCATTCCAGGATTTGCCGAATCCCTTCATGACGGTGGGAGTTGCTCCTGGCCCGTCCCTCCGGTCGTGGGCGATTTGATCGAACCAGCCCGCGTCACTCATTCGTCTTCGACGTATGTTGATCTTCTGAATGCCGTTCGCGACAGGTTGCTACAATGGTGTACATTATTGCCGCTCTCGTATTGACGACACAACTCCCGCATCAGGAGACCGTCGAACTCATGCCGGGACAATTCGTCGACCATTTCGACCAGGCTACGTCCGCGATCGTGTCCTACGACGTGACGTTAACCGTGGATAGTCGGCGCAGGGGGTCGGGGGCGGGCCTGGAGGCGCCTGCCAGTCCGGTAACCTATCGCCTGGTGTTTCAGCGAGACGGAGTCATGAGGAGGATCGAAGCCTGGGCCAAGGACCAAGGATCACGTCGGTCGCCGGCGTCGATTACGGTCATCGATAGAGAGTCGCGGCGGTCCTATTATTCGTCCGGCAAACAGGGCCTCGTTGACGTCAGGGGTTCGGAACCGGTCATCGACGGGCTCGACTACAACGGCTTCTTTCGGAACGCGACGGAAGACTACGAGTTGCCCGAAATCCTACGCCGCCGCCTCAAACAAGCTTCGGCGGTGGAGCGAATTCCTCAGTCCCACCGCCTGAGAATGAGCATCCCGCCCATCAAAGCCGCGAGTTACGACATCTTTACAGACCGCTTCGGCTATGAGATAACCGTCGACCCGGCGCGGGGGTTTTTCCCATCCGCCATCCGGGTAAATGGCTTACGAAAGAATGGCAGTATTGCCCTCAGGCGGGAAACAGAGATTACCGAATTTGTCTCGACGCCCAAGGGGATCCAGGTGCCGTCAAAAGTCACGACACGCATTTACAACATTGACGAGCCGGTAGGACTCATGAGTTCGGTGACGGTGGAGGTCGATACGGGCGCGTCACGGTGGAACGACGTCATCCCTCCGGAAACCTTTCAACTCGGATTTCCGGTCGGGACTCGCGTCGTCGATATGCACCAAAAAACCCGTTTCATTTCGGGAAAAGAAGACCCGGGCGCCAGCGTAAAGGAACTGATCGCTCAGGCATCGGACTCCGTCCCGCTGGGCTCGGCTCGGCAACTCAAAATCCCTCCCCCGCCTTGGTGGCTGGATTGGCACTGGCTCGCGCCGTTGTCGGCGGGAGTCTTGTTTCTCGCGGTCATGACCTATCGTTCCCTACGCCGCAAGGGAGGTCGTTGAATGGCGATGCGCGCGTTTCTGGTACTCTTTTGCGTCCTCCTGTTTGAGCCGGCACCGGTAGCCGTCGCGCAAGAGGCCGTCGTCCGCCCCGAGGACTATCGCGCGTGCGGCCTGACCAGCTTCTATACCGTGTGTCAGTTGCACAAGGTGGAACTGACCTGGCGCGAGGCCCAAGAGATCCTGGGGCCTCCTCACGACGGCGGCTACCATTCTTTCGCCGACATCGAGGAAGCCGGGCGTAAGGTTGGGCTCGTCTCGCGCGGGCTCCGGCTCCATCCGTCCGACGCCGCGCGCATCCCCACGCCTGCGGTGGTCCAGTCGAAGTTCGCCTACGGCAAACCCGAGCCTCACTTGCTGGTTCTCTCCCGCGCCACACCCGAAGGCGTTTTCTTGCTCGACCCGCCATACCCTCAGTTTTTCCTGTCCTGGGATGACTTCCAGCGCGTATGGACTGGAAATGCCTTGCTCATGCAACCGCAGGAGCATGAGGGGGCGCTCGAGGACTACGTGCAAAGCCTGAAGCCAAGCGCGGCACGTTATTGGGCGTTCGCGACGGCCGCTGTCGCGAGCCTCTCCCTCGTCCTTCTCGCCCGCCGCTGGCTGCTCAAAGCGGCGGCAGGGTTGATCCTTGGGCTTCGCGGTTCCTTCTCCCGCCGAAGCGCCTCCCTACGTCTCGTATTCGCGCTCGCCGCGATTGCCCTGGTAGTGGTCGGGTGGGGATGGCTCGGCGCGGTTCCGCCTACCCTTCACGTTCCCGAAGTAATCGTCAACCTCGGCGTGTTCGCGCCCGGCCAGAACAGGGCTTCTTTCTCCATTCATAATGTTGGGGACCAGGTTTTAGAGGTAAAGAGCGTCGAATCGACTTGCGCCTGCGCGGCGGTACACGTCCCCGACTCCGTCCCGGCCAGGCGGGGCGCCACGATCGTCACTGACTTGAATGTTCAGGCGGGCGTGGGGAGCGCCACCATCCGCTTCTCCACGAACGACCCGGCCGGGCCGAAGGCGGTGCGCCTCGTCTGGCACGGGAGAGCGACGCCCTTCCTGACGCCGGCCGTCATCGCCGGGACGGGATTCGATCCCACGCAAAGTATCGTCCGAAAGGTCCGGATTAGCTACCCCAATGCGGCCGGCGCGCCTGTGCCGACGTTCTCCAAGGCCAAGTCCCCGTCGAACCTCATTCACATTCACCCGGCCAAAAATGTCCCTGTCTCTTCCGACGCCGGAGGAGAGCCGGGGCTCGAACTCCGGGGACACCTCGAACTCGACGTCACGATCGACCCGCCTCTTCGAGCGGGATCGGTGGAAGCGGACCTCCGCCTTTTTTTCAATTACGCGGGCGAAATGATCGACTTGCCCCTGCGTGTCTACGTCGAGTATCGGTACGACCTCACGCCGACCCCGGACGGCGTGATTTTCTCGTCGGACACCGTGGAAAACCTTGTCGGCCAGACGCGACAGGTCTTCCTCCGGACCAGTCGTCCGCCGTCGGATTTTCAGATCGCGGGTACTCCCGGCTGGCTCGGCCATGAATTCACCCAGGCGGGGAAGGGAAGCATCGCCTTGACCCTGCGTTGTCTCGGTCGGCCGGACCGGGTGGGCGAAACCCTCGAACTCGCCCTCGGCACGCACGACGGCGCGGGCCGGAAGGAGACGCTACGGGTGACGACGTTCGCGAACTCGCCCGGGCCTTGATTCCCAAAGGGGTGCCTCATGCGCGCGACCGACACCCGGCGGGCCTATAGCCTGATTGAACTTATCGTCGTCGTCGCCATCATCGCCGTCCTCCTCGGTCTGATTGTATCCGCGGTCCAAAAAGTCCGGGAGGCCGCGTCGCGAGCCAAGTGCGGCAACAACCTTCGACAGATCGGCCTGGCTCTCCACATGTACCACGACGCCCACGGTTCCTTTCCCTTGGGAAATAGCGGGTATCGGCCCTCCGTCGACCGCTTCGCCTCGCTGGGTTGGCAAGCCCGTCTTCTGCCTTACATCGAACAGCAGGCGCTGTGGGAAACCGTGGCGCCAGCTTATCAGGCGGCTCCGCTCCCTTTCCGACCTCCCCACGTCGGTTTGACCACCTCCATCGCGCTCTACGTCTGCCCCTCAGACGGCCGCACGCTCGCGGAACTGACTCTTGCCGGCCAACGGCCCGCGCTGACCCACTACCTCGGCGTCGCCGGGGTTACGTCCGCCCGCCGGGACGGCGTCCTCTTCGGCAACTCGCGGGTTCGCATTGCCGATGTGACGGACGGTACTTCAAACACCCTGCTCGTCGGCGAGCGCCCACCGGGCTCGACGGGCGATATGTTCGGCTGGTGGTACGCCGGGGTCGGGCAGGACTTCTGGGGCTCGTGCGACATGGTCCTGGGCGTTCGGGAACTCAAAGTCACTACCGCAGTGCCGGTCGAGGATTGCTCCGTCGGCCCGTACAACTTCCGGCGGGGCGTTGATTGGAACCCATGCGACTCGTTTCACTTCTGGTCGAAGCACCCTGGCGGCGCCAATTTCCTCTTCGTCGATGGCTCCGTGCGATTCCTGTCCTACTCCGCCGATGCCGTACTCCCCGCCCTCGCGACCCGAAGCGGCGGCGAGCCCGTAGGGGAGGAATGAACGAAGGGCAAGGCGTCGCGCGCGGGTCATGCCAGGCGGGGTACGTATAATATCCCCATGAATGGCACCTGGACCCCCCTTGAAGTCGGCGGCAAATCGGCGGACGTCTACGCCCCTCGCGGCGACGAGCGGCCGCGCTTCGGCCTCCTGTACCTCCACGACGTCGACGGGCGGACCCTCGCGGGCCGCACGGAATTGTCGCGACTCCTCGATGAGCTGGGCATGGCCTGTGTCTGCCCCCACGGCGGGCCGTGCTGGTGGGCGGACCGCGTTTGCCCGGCTTTCGACACCCAAATCACGCCGGAGCGCTACCTGCTCGACCGCGTCGTCCCTTTCTTCGGCGAGCGCTGGGGCCTGGAGCCGCGCGCGCTCGGCCTGCTCGGCGTCGGCATGGGCGGGCAGGGAGCGCTGCGGCTGGCGTTCAAGCACCCGAAGCGCTTCGCCGTCGTCGCCGCCCTCGGAGCCGCCCTCGACCACCACGAGCTGTATTTCAACGGCACCGCGCTCGACGAGATGTACGACAGCAAGGAACAGTGTCGTCAGGACACGGCACTCTTGCACGTCCATCCGTCCGACGCGCCGCCGCACCTGTTCTTCGCCTGCGACCCCGACGACGACTGGTATCGCGGCAACGACCGGCTGCACGAAAAGCTCGGCGCGCTCGGCGTCGCTCACGAAGCCGACTTCGCGCCGGCCGCCACGCCAGGGGATTACCTCAACCGGCTCGGCGAGCGGGCTCTGCGCTTCGTTCACGCGGGGCTCGTCCAGCAGAGTCGGAGGCTGCTCTAAGGAACGGAGTAAACCACGCTTGAAAGTCTCGCTCCTGGTCACCTGTCTCGGCGACGCCCTCTTCCCCGACGTGGGCGCGGCGACGGTGCGCCTGCTGCGCCGCCTCGGCGTCGAGGTCGATTTCCCGCCGGCGCAGACCTGCTGCGGCCAACCGCACTTCAACAGCGGCTACCACGACGACGCCCGCGACCTCGCCCGCCACACCCTCGGCGCCTTCGACGACGGCCGGACCGTCGTCACGCCGTCCGGCTCCTGCGCCGCGATGGTCAAGCTCGAATACCCCGGCCTGTTTCACGAGCAGCCGCCCTGGCGCCGCCGCGCCGAGAACCTGGCTCGGCGCACTTACGAACTCTCCGATTTCCTGGTCAACGTGCTGAAGGTCGAGGATGTCGGCGCCCGCTTCGACGGCAAGGCGACGTATCACATGGCCTGTCACCTGCGCGGCCTGGGGTTGTTCACGGAGCCGGAGCGACTGCTGCGGCGCGTGCGCGGGCTGGAGTACGTCCCGCTCGAACGCGCCGACGAGTGTTGCGGCTTCGGCGGGTCGTTCGCGGTGCGCTTCCCGGAGATCAGCGGGGCGATGGTCCAGGACAAGGCGGCGTTCATCGAGCGGACGGGCGCCGACGTCGTCGTGGCGACCGACGCGGGCTGTCTGATGAACATCGCCGGCTGCCTGCGCCGCCGCGGCGGCAAGGTCCGCCCGCTGCACCTCGCCCAGGTGTTGGAGTCGACGTGAACCGCCCCGACGCGACCCCCGCCGCCGGCCGGGCCACGCTGGTGCTGATCCTGGTGACGCTCCTGTGGGGGCTGTCGTTCCCGCTGGTGAAGAGTTGGCAGGAGGAAGCGGTCGACTGCCCCGGCGGCGAGGAGCTGGCGAGCGCCACGCTCATCGCCGTGCGCATGTCACTCGCCCTGCTGCTGCTGGGCGCGTTTCGGCCGGCGCTCGTCCGCGCGCCGACGCGGCGCGAACACTTCGCCGGCGCCGCCGTCGGCCTGGCGTTCGGCCTCGGCTTCTTCTTTCAAACGTCGGGCCTGGCGCGGACGACGCCGGCGCTGTCGGGGTTCATCACCAGCCTCGCCAGTGCCTGGGTGCCGCTGCTCGCCTTCGTCTTCCTGCGCGCGCCGGTCGCCGGCGTCACGCTCCTCGGCCTGGGGCTCGGCGTCGCGGGCACGGCGGTCCTGGGCGTCGAGTGGGACCAGGGCTGGGCGCTCGGCGGCGGCGAGGGGCGCACGCTCGTCGCCTCGGTGCTGTTCGCGGTGCAGATCCTCCTCCTCGACCGCCTCGGCCGCGGGGTCCGCTCGGCCTACCTGACCGTGGCCTTCCTCGGCGTGACAGGCGTCCTGGCGTCGCTGCTGTGCGTCGTCCTCGCCGCCACGGGACCGGGCTTCGCGGCGTGGGCCGGCTGGCTCGCGGACATGGCCGGCCGCCCCGGCGTGCGCCGCGACGTCTTCCTGTTGGTCCTGCTGCCGACGGTCCTCGCCTTCCACTGGATGAACACGTATCAGCCGCGCGTCTCGGCGGGGCGAGCCGCCCTCATCTACTTGCTGGAGCCGGTGTTCGCGGCCGCCTTCTCCGTCGCCTGGGGCTACGACCGCTTGACGGCGCGGCTGTTCCTCGGCGGCGGGCTGATCCTGTGCGGCAACCTGCTCCTCGAAGCGCCCTACTGGCTGCATGTGTGGCGGCGCCGGCGCGACGGGCAAGGCTGAGCGCCGCCGGCCCCTCACCTCTTCTCGATCACCAACTCCCCGCGCGGCGCCGCGATCGACGCGGAGTCCTTCTCGGTCGAAAACTTGAGTACATCGAGGAGGTGAAAGGGCTGCAAGAGGTTCCGCGGGAACGTGGCGCGGTTGTTGGGGTTCGGCGGCGTGCCGGGGTCGCCGAGCAGCAGGCACGAGACGGCGTACAGGGTCTGGTCCATCCCGGCGATCCGGAACGCCAGCATCCCGGACCGCACCTCCAGCCCCGTCTGTTCGTGCCGGACGGCCGCGGGCCTCGGCGGGACGTACAAGCCCAGCTGCTTCGCCTCGTAGGCCGGGAAGGTCGTGATGTCGGTGCCGCTGTCGACGCGAAACCGCTCCCGCGACCAGCCGCCCGCACCGTCCCGCAGCAGCAGATCAACCTCGGCCCGGAGCATCACGTCGCCGGTGGCGTAGAGGGGTTGGCCCTTGACGGGGATCGCGAGCCTCGACATTCAATACCCCTGGTAGACTTCGAGCTTGAGTTGCTCATCGAGTGGCGTCCTTTGCTTGAGCGCCCGCACCTCGTCGCGCCCGACCGCCATCACCTCCGGCCCCTGGGGCGTCTCGCGGTACAGCACCTCCTGGCAGAGGCCGTCGAAGTACCAGCTCACCGTCCAGAGGTTGAGGATCCCCTCCTCGGCGGGGCCGAACGCCTCGGGCCGGTGCTTGGCACGCTCTGCCGCCACCAACTCCCGTACCTCGGGCGGGACGTCCAAGCGGCCGTGGGGAAGTTCTTCGGGGGGCTTGCCTTTGAGGTCGAGGGCGGCGTTGTGAAGTGGGAAGGTGAGCATGGTGATGTCCTCTTCCCTCAGCGTACCCAAGGCGGGCGGCGAAGTCGAGGCGGAAGCGGCACTTCGCGTCGGCGTACCGCGTCGACCTTGAGGCGAACGGCACGTGCGGCGGCGGCGCGGCGGGCAGGGCTGAGCGATTTCGTCAGTTCAACTCGACCGCCTCCTCCCAGTGTTCGTACAGCCGCGCCAGATGCGCCTTCGTCTCCTCGAAGGTCTTCGTCGTCTCCTTGACCTTGTCGCCGTCGCGGTACAGGTCCGGCGACGCCAGCCGCGCCTCCAACGCGCGCAGCAGCGTCTCGGCGGCGGCGATGTCGGCTTCGAGCTCTTCCGTCTTGCGGAACGGGAAACGGCGCTTGCGCTTCGTCGGCTTCGCCTGCCGCGCGGGCGCCTTCGCCTCGTCCTTCGCCTCTCTCTTGGCCGGCGACGTCTCGGCCTGCAGCGCCCGCATGCGCTCGTAGACATCGTAATTGCCGTGGATCAGCTGCGCCCGGCCATCGCCGAGGACGATGAGCAGGTCGACCACGCGGTTGAGGAAGTAGCGGTCGTGGCTGACGACGAGGCACGTTCCCTCGTACTCGAGCAGCGCCCGCTCCAGCGAGTCGCACGCCCAGATGTCGAGGTGGTTCGTCGGCTCGTCCAGCACCAGCGTGTTGACGCCGAGGACCACGAGCCGCGCCAGCGCCGCCCGGCTGCGCTCGCCGCCGGACAGGCTGCTCACCGACTGATACACCTGGTCGCCGACGAGGCCGAAGCGCCCCAGCAGGTCGCGCATCTTCTGCTCGTCGATGTCCGGGTCGGGGTCGGGCCAGACCGCCTTCAAGACCGGCTTGTCGTCGGGCAGCGCCTTCAGGTGCTGATCGAGATAGCCGAAGTCGACGAGGTGGCCGCGCTTCACCTCGCCCTCGGTCGGCTCTTCCTCGCCCATGAGGATCTTCAAGAGCGTCGTCTTGCCGCTGCCGTTGGCGCCCATGATGCCGAGGCGCTTGCCGCGCGGCAGCGTGAAGCTGAGGCCCTTGAAGAGCGGCTTGTCGAACGACTTGCCGAGGTCGTGTACGGTCAGGACGACGTCGCCGGCGCGGCGCGCCTCGCCGAAGTGCATGTGCGGCGTCTCGATGACCGTCGGCCGTTCGACCCGTTCGAGGCGGTCGAGCGCCTTCTGGCGCGACTGCGCCTGCTTGGCGAGTTGGCCGTAGTGGACGCGGCGGATGTACTCCTCCTGCTTCTCGATGTACTCCTTCTGCGACGCCCATTCCTTCATTTCGCGCTCGTAGCGCTCCTCGCGCAGGCGGACGTAAGCCTGGTAGTTGCCGGGGTAGGCGGTGACGCGGCCGCCGTGCAGCTCGAAGACCTTGGTGACGACGCGGTTGAGGAAGTAGCGGTCGTGGCTGACGATGAGCATCGCCTCGGGCTGGCGGACGAGGTAGTCTTCCAGCCAGCGCGTGGCGTCGATGTCGAGGTGGTTGCTCGGCTCGTCGAGGAGCATGACGTCCGGCGCCGACAGGAGCATTTTGGCGAGGAGGAGGCGGCGCTGCTGCCCGCCGGAGAAGGTCGCTATGGGGCGGTGGTGGTCCTCGTGGAGGAAGCCGAGGCCGTCGAGAACCTCTTCCACCTTGTGGTCGACGTTGTAGGCGTCGTGGTGGCGCAGCAGTTCATTGAGGCGGTCGTAGCGGGCGGCGAGCTGCGCGCGCTGGTCGTCCTCGGTGGCGCGGGCGAGGGCCTCGGCGGTGCGGACCATGTCGTCGTGGGCGGCGAGGAGCTGGTCGAGCGCGGACTTCGCCTCGGCGAAAAGGGTCTGGCGCGGGTCGAAGCTCTCGACCTGTTGGAGCAGGCCGACGCGGGCGCCGGCGTGGAGGCGCACCTGGCCGTTGTCGGGGCGGTCGTCGCCGACGAGGAGGCGCATGAGGGTCGTCTTGCCGGCGCCGTTCGGCCCGACGAGGCCGACGCGGTCGCCGGCGAACATCTCGAAGCCGACGTCCTCGAAGAGAGGCCCTTCGTCGAACCCGCGGGTGAGGCGATTACAACTCAGCAGCAGCATGGTGGTCGGTGGTCAGTGGTCGGGTAGCAGTGTTCAGTGTTCAGTGTTCAGTGTTCAGTGTTCAGCAAATGCCTTTCTGAACACTGCTTCAATTCTCCGGCCGGGACCGAAGGAACCGCTCGGCGAAGCTCGGGTCGGGAGCGACGGCGGCGGCCTTCCGGAACAGCGGCCTGGCTTCTTCCCGACGGCCATCAAACCACATCTGGTAGGCGGACAGGAAGAGCAAAACCGGGTCGCCGGGATGGCGAACCCGCGCCTCGTCGAGGCGGCGCAGGTGTTCGAGCCGGTCGGCGACGTTGGCGCCGTACAACTCGGCGGGACGGAAGGCGACGGCCGGCCACTCGGGGCGCAGGCGCAGACCGACGTGCAGGGCGTCGGCCGCGTCGTCGTACCGGCCGAGCGCGAAGTCCGCCTCGGCGAGGAGGAAGCGCGCGAGCGGCTCGGCGGGGTCGGCGGCGGCGGCCTGACGGAAGCGCTCGGCGGCGCGGCCGTACTCGCCGGCGGCGAACGCCCCCTTGCCGAGTTCGAGGAGGCGCTTCGCCTCGGCGTTCGGAGTGGCTTCCGGCCGGGGCGGGCGCGGCAGTTCGGGCGGGCGCGGGTCGTCGGGCCTGGGCTTCGGAACGGGCGGCGGCACACGAGCCGGGGCGGGCTCCTCGGGGCGCACCGGGCGGAAGCCGCGCGCGACCTCGACCGGCTCGCGCTCCTCGTCGCGCTCGCGTAGCCGACGCGGCCGGTCGTCGTCGCCGCCGCGGCGCCCGTCGATGACGATGACGACCGGCGGCGGCGGCGAGGAGACCTGGACGAAGGTCACGCGGTTGACGACGGCCGGATAGCCGGGGTAGATCGGATAAGGCGAGGCGTAATAGCCGGTGTTCGACAGGGAAAAGACGAAGGAGCCGTGCCGCGTCGTCCGGCCGATGCCGCCGAAAGGCGGAGGGCCGGGAATGAAGAAGCCCTGGCCGTGCGCCGCCGTGGCCGCGACGACGAGGGCGAGCAGCGCCGTTCCTCCGCGCGCGTACCGCATGGGACAATCCTTTCCGACGAGTCGGCGTCGCCGAAGAAGCGAGCGTGTCGAATCTTCCGGGATTATCGATTGTGCGGCCCGATGATGCAAGCGCTTTCGTTGCGAACAGCAGAGGAGGGACGACGGTTCCTTCCGCGGCCAGGGCTCGACACACCCTATCGAGAGAAACATATTGGGGAAGCCGGCTACAAAGGGGAGATAAGACTTTTTCGTCTCACTTGACAAAAACGTCAAGTCGATCAGGATAGGGGAGGGGATCTCATGCTTCCCGCGTTCGATGGGGAAGGAGTGCTGCCACCCGGCGATTACCCGATGACCTTGGACGAACTGCGGCAGTCCCATCTCGTCACGGGGGTTCCGGGAACGCCGACAACGTGGGATGTCCTGTGGCGAGCGTTTCTGGTCGACAACCTCGCGATCCTGGTCGCGCAGCTTCGGCGGGCGGGAATCACGGAGGTTTTCATCGACGGTTCGTTCGCGGAGGACAAGGATCACCCCAACGACATCGACGGCTACTTCGCGTGTGACCTGATGCGGTTGGCGACCGGGGAGTTGCAGCAGGAACTGAACCTTGTCGATCCGCACAAAGTTTGGACGTGGGATCCGGCGTCGCGGCGTCCCTACCGGGGCTCCCCGAAACGACAACTGCCCATGTGGCATGCGTATCGGGTGGAACTATATCCCCACGTCGGACAGCTGAGTGGGATCCGGGACGCGCGCGGGAACGAGTTGGAGTTCCCGGCGGCTTTCCGACAGTCGCGGCGAGACGGCCGGCCGAAAGGGATCGTCAAAGTCGTGGAGGCGCCATGATTCGGAACGAAGCGGAGTACCGTCAGGCGGTCGAACGGTTGAAGGGCGAGCGCGCGCGGCTGCGCGAGCAGCGCTCGGCCCTCGCGGCGAAGGGGTTGCTGCCGGAGGAGGTCGAGCGCGTCGTGGCTCCGTTCCAGTCGTTCCACGAACAGCTGCGCGAGGAGATCGAGTCCTACGAGCGACTCCTGCGCGGCGAGTTCGACGAGTTGTTCAATTTCCAGGGCGTAGGACAATTGCTGATCGCCCTGCGCGTCCACCAGGGGCTGTCGCAGAGAGAGTTGGCCGAGCGCCTCGGCGTTCACGAGTCCCAGGTGTCCCGAGACGAGAGGAACGAGTACCACGGGATCACCGTGGACCGAGCCGCCCGCGTCCTCGACGCCCTCGGCGTGCAACTTCGGACGGCCGTGGTCCCGCCTCCCCTACCGGCAGGCGCGAAGCGAGAGACGGTCCCCGCGTGACGTCCCGGACGCAAGCGCGATCACGGCGCCCGCGCCGCCGAGAGCGCCACCCGGAAGCCGACGTTCTCGTAGCGGCTGTCGCGGGCGTCGTGCTCGCGGACGGCGGCGCGGCAGCGCTTGCCGGCGCAGTGCCACGACCCGCCGCGCATCACCCGGCGGTCGCCGTTCGGCGGCCCTTCGGGGTCTTTTTGCGGCCCTGGGGCGTAGTCTCCGTAAGGGTCGAGGCACCACTCCCAGACGTTGCCGTGCATGTTGTACAGGCCGAAGGCGTTCGGCTCGTGGGAAGCGACGTCGGTCGGCCGCTCCCGATACGGCCCCTTGGCGGCGCCCCCAGAAGGAAGGGTGCCGTCGAAGTTGGCCTGCGTCGGCGCCAGCGACGAGCCGTAAGCGAAGGCCGTCGTCGTTCCCGCGCGACAGGCGTACTCCCACTCGGCCTCCGTCGGCAGGCGGTAGACGCGGCCGGCGCGCTTCTCCTCCGGCAACTCGGAGAGCTTGCGGCAGAACTCGACGGCGTCGCTCCACGACACCTCCTCCACGGGGAAGCGGCGCGTGTCCATGCCGGCGACCTTCGCCTTTTGCTTGCCCGCGGGCGAGAACGCGCTGGGGTTGGTGCCCATGACCTTCTCGTACTCGTCCTGCGCCACCTCGTGGACGCCCAGGTAGAACGGCCGCGTGATTTCGACCTCGTGCCGCTGCTCGTCGGGCTCGCGGTCCTCCTCGTCGGCGGGGGAGCCCATGAGGAACGTGCCGTTCGGGATGAAGGCCAGCTTCATGCCGAGGGAGTTCGTCACGATACGGTCGGCCGCTGCCACGTCGGCGCCCTTGGCCGTGCGGGGGACTTTCCCCGTATCGGCGCCGTCCGTCTTGCGGAAGACCAGGGCCAGGACGACGGCGAGCAGCAGCGCGCCGGCGCCGCCGGCCCCCCCGGCGATCATCCAAACGTTTTTCTTACCCGCGCGGGCGGCGCGGCGCTTGCGCCGCGGGCGAGGAGGAACGACGTCCCCGCCCGCCAGGCCCTCGAAGGCCGCGGCCTGCGTCTCGGACGGCTCGGCCTTGGCCTGGGTCTGCGTCCCTCGCCCCGCGGCGGCGGAGCGGGTGAACGGCGCCAGGGCGCGGGCCGCCTCGCCCGGCGTTTGGTAGCGCGCCGCCGGATCCTTCGCCAACATCTTCGCCACCACCGACCACAGCTCGGCGGGCACCTCGGCGCGCAGGCGCGTCAGCGGCGGCGGTTCCTTCTCGATCTGGGCCAGCACCGTCGCCATTACCGTCTCGCCGCGGAACGGCGGCCGGCCGGCCAGCAGGGCGTACAGCGTGCAGCCGAGGCTGTAGACGTCGGCGCGGATGTCCGCCGTCCGCGCGTTCACCGCCTGTTCCGGAGAGACGTACTCCGGCGTGCCCATGAAGACGCCTTCCTGCGTCAGCCCGCCGAGCTTGCTCCCCTCGCTGGCGACGCGGGCCAGGCCGAAGTCGAGGATCTTCACCTGGCCTTGCGGCGTCAGCATGAGGTTCTGCGGCTTGACGTCGCGGTGGATCATCCCCTTCTCGAAGGCGTGCTGCAGACCCAGCGCCGCCTGGCGGACGTAATGACAGGCATTCAGGAGCGGGAATGGGCCGCGCTTGTCCAGCACCTTCGCCAGGTCGCTCCCCTCGACGTATTCCATGACGAGCATGTGCAGGTCGCCGGCCTGCTCGGCGTCGAAGGCGGTGACGATGTTGGGGTGGTGCAGCTTGGCGGCGTTGCGCACCTCCGTGTGGAAGCGGGCCAGGGCGTCGGGGTGGTCGAGGACGGCGCGGTTGATGAGCTTCAGGGCGACGCGGCGGTCCATGAGGCGGTGTTGCGCCTCGTAGACGACGCCCATGCCGCCGCGACCCAGCTCCTTCACGACGCGGTAGCGCGGGTGGTCGAGGAGGGCAACCGGCAGCCCCGGCGGCGGGGGCAGGGGCACGCCGGCGCCGGAGTACGTCGTCGGGTTGGGCGGGCCGGCCGCAACGGACGGGCCGACGGTTTCCTGACGATGTACGTCCCGCGCCCGGTCCTCGACGCAGCGGCGGCAGGCGTCGCACCGTTCCAGGTGGGCGGCGACGACGCGCGCCTCGCGGTCGCTGAGTCGTCCCGTACCGAAGGCGTTGAGTTGCGCGGGCGAGGGGTGCGCGGCGTCGGCGGTCATGGACGCGGTCTCCGGCGGTCGAACGGGCGTGTCTCCTTCGATAGTAGAGTATACGGGCTCCGCCCCCGCTTTCGCCGCGCTTCGTCGCGGCGCCGCCGGCCGCTTGAATCGCCCCGCGCGCCGGCTATCATGACCCGAAAGGCGTGCGCTCCCCCATCGAGACCCCCTGTCATGGTGCTGAAGCGGAAATACCTCTTCCCGCGCGTCATTGAGATGAATTACCAGGCGGGCCGGCGCCTCGGCGTCAACGTCTATCTCATCGACGGCGGCAGCGAATTCCTGCTCATCGACGTTGGCTACCTGGACACGGTCGACGAGGTCGTGGAGTTGATCCGGCGGATGGACTTCAACCTGTCCACCTGCAAGATGGTGATCGCCACGCACGCCGACGCCGACCACGTCCAGGGCGCCGCCCGCGCCCGCGAGCTGCTCAAGACGAAAGTCGCCGCCCACCCCGAGAGCGTCGAGCCGCTGGAGACCGGCGACCCCGTCATGACCTTCGCCTCGATCAAGGCGCAGGGCTTCGACATCCCAATGCCGCCGTGCAAGATCGACCTGCTGCTCAACGAGGGCGACGTGATCCGCGTCGGCGACGTCGCGCTGCAGGTGTGGCGCACGCCGGGCCACACGCCGGGCCAGCTCAGCTTCCGCATGGGCAACCTGCTCTTCTGCGGCGACAACATCTACAAGGACAGTTGCGTCGGCGTCATCGACGCCCACCACGGCTCGAACCTCCCCGACTTTCTGCGCTCGCTGGAGCGCATCCTTGCGGACGACAGCGAGTACCTGTTGCCGAGCCACGGCCCCGTGTTCCGCCGCGACAACGCCGTCATCCAAAAGGCGATCGACCGGCTGACGCAGTACCAATATCTGGCTGACTTCGGCACCTGCGCCGTCGGCTGGCCGCTGCTCGACGAGTGGGAGCGCGACGTCCGCGAGGGGCGCATGCCCGACGTCGGCAAGCGCTGATCCCGCGCCCGGTCCCGTTCGTCCCAAGATCCTTGACGTCGGTCCCGGCCCCGTCTACCGAGGAGGCGTGCGGGGGCAGACGTTGCCCCCACGGCCTTCCCATCGGAGACGATCATGACACGCCAGCGCTTGTTCTTGCTCGGCCTTGGGGTCGCGCTCGCGGCGGCCGGCTCGGCGCGCGCCGACACCCCCTCCGCGCCCGCCGCCGACGCGGCCCACACGGCCTGGGCCGTCACCGAACTCGTCCTCGACAAGCACATCGACCCGCCGTCCCGCCAGGAGATGCTCCTGTTCGGCGTGCGCGCGCTGTTCGCCGCCCCCGAGACGACGCGGCCCGCCGACCTGAGCCGCCGCGTCTCGCGCGTCACCACCGAGGCGGAATTCGCCGCCCTCGTGAAGGACCTCTGGCCGCAAGCCGCCGCGGGCAAGAAAGTCGATGTCAAGGCCCTGGAGGAGCGCATGGTGCGCGGCGTCCTCTGGCCCGCTCCCGGCAAGGCGCGGCTGTATCCGCCCCAGGAATATCGCGTCCAGGAACAGATCACGAACAACCGCTACGAGGGCACGGGCATCCAGGTGAAAGTCCACTCGACCGAGAAGCTGGTGCAGGTCGTCAGCGCCTTCCCCAACGGCCCGGCCCGCCGCGCCGGCATGAAGGCGGACGACCTCTTCGAGGAGGTCGACGGCGTCAGCACGCACGGCAAGAGCCTCCCCGAGGTAGTCCAGATGTTGCGCGGCCGGGTGGGCGAGCCGCTCACCGTCGTGGTGCGCCAGGCCGGTTCCACGGAGAAGCGCACGCTGAAAATGGTCCGCGAGGTCGTCCCGTTCGAGACGGTGGTCGGCTACCGCCGCACCGGCGAGACGAGTTGGGACTACCGCCCCAGCGCCGGCGACCCGATCGCGTTCGTGCGCATCCGCAACGTCACCAGCAGCGCCGTGAGCGAGCTGCGCAAGATCGAGCAGCGCGTCAAGGAGGCCGGCTGCAAGGCGCTCGTCCTCGACCTGCGCTTCTCGATCAGTGGCGACGTCCAGAAGGCGGGGCTCCTCGCCGACGCGCTGCTCGACGGCGGGCTGATGTACCGCCTCCACGACACCAAGGGCGTGAAGGACGTCCGCGCCGACCGCGACTGCCTGTTCCGCGGCTGGCCGATCGTCGTCCTCATCAACGACCAGACCGGCGGCACCTGCGCCGACGTCGTCGCGGCGGCGCTGAAGGACACCAAGCGGGCGACTCTCGTCGGCGAGCGGACGGGCGGCGACGGGTACGTCAAGACCTTCCACGAGGCGCCGGGCGGCCTCGGCATGTTGTGGCTGGCGACCGCGTCGGTGAGCCGCGCCGCCCCCGCCCGCCCCGCCGCCGAGGATCCGGAAGGGCTCGACGCGGTCCCGCCGTACACCTGGGTGGTACGGCCCGACCACGTCGTTCACGTCGAGCGCAAGCAGGCGGGCGCCGCCGAGGAGTGGCTGAACAGCCAGGAGCGGCCCGAACTCGCGGGCAAGGCCGGCAAGCCGCCGGAGGACGCCCAACTCGTCAAGGCGCTGGAGCTGTTGCGGGCGGCGCTGAAGGAGCCGTCGCGGTCCTAAGACTGCCTCAAAGAACTAACCACAGAGAACACAGAGAACACAGAGAAAAACAGGCGGAGAGAAGGGGAAGAGAGCCGCGAAGAGGCGCGGTCAAAGGCCCTGGGCGGGATGGGCTTTCCTCTCTTATTCCTCTTCTCTGTGTTCTCTGTGTTCTCTGTGGTTAGTTCTTTGAGGCAGTCTAAAGGACGGTTCGTCGGAAGCCTTCGCCCAAGGAGACATCATGACTCTTTCCCTCCTCTGTGCCGCGTTCGCCCTATTCGGCCCGGCCGACGACGGATCCAAGCCGGCGCGCTACGCCCGCCCCGAACTCCTGATCGAGGCGTCAGAACTGGCGAAGCCCGAGGTCGCCAAGGGGCTGCGAATTCTCGACGGCCGGGCGCGCTCGCGCTACGTCGCCGGCCACGTCCCCGGAGCCGTGTGGGTCGATCCCGAGGCGTGGGCCAAGCTCTTCGTCGCCGGGCAGGACAAAGACGTGTGGGCCAAGGAGATCGGCCGTCTCGGCATCACGCCCGAGACGCCGGTCGTGGTCTACGACGACTCGATCAGCGGCGCCGCCCGCGTCTGGTGGATCCTGAGCTACTGGGGCGTGAAGGACGCCCGCCTCCTCAACGGCGGTTGGGCGGCGTGGCAGGAGGCGAAGGCCCCCGTGAGCAAGGACGAGGCGACACCGGAGCCGACGACGCCGGCGCTGACGCCGCGGGCGAACCGCCTCGCGACGAAGGGCGACGTGCTCGACCTCGTGAAGGCGTCGGGGAAGCAGATCGTCGACGCCCGCTCCCTCGCCGAGCACTGCGGCGACAGCGTGACGGCGAAGCGGGCCGGCTCCGTTCCGGGGGCGACGCATCTGGACTGGTCCGACCTCGTCGAGCCCAAGACGCGGCGCTTCAAGGAGCCGGACGAACTGACGAAGCTGCTGCGCAAGAGCGAGATACGCCTCGACCGGCCGAGCGTGACCTACTGCCAGTCGGGCGGCCGGGCGTCGGTCATGGCCTTCGCGCTCGAGTTGATGGGGGCGAAGGACGTGCGGAACTACTACCGCAGCTGGTCCGAGTGGGGCAACGCCGACGACACGCCGGTCGTCAAGCCGGAGCCGCCGAAGAAGAAGTGAATGGCCGCTTGCGGCTTCGCGGTTGCCAAGCCGCAAGCGGCTCGGGCAGGGGAGACGACCGTGAAAGAGCTTGTCGTGTTCGGGATCTTCTTCGTCCTGTGGGTCATTTTGAACGCCTGGGTGTTACCGCGCCGCGGGGCGCCGACCTGACGGGGCGGGGCCTGCGCGGTGTCACCGCGCCCCGCCGAGGACGGGAACGAAGGACCGAGTGACCGTCCTTGACCCTTACCGCCGCCGCGCCCGGAACGGGTGCAGTGTGTCCTTGTGCTCCCAGACGGTCTTGCCTTCGCGGTTGATCTCGTAAACGCGCTGCCCCTGGTGGCTCGCGACGAGCGTGTTGCCGTTGGCGAGCCGCGTCGCCGTCGTGACTTGCGGGGCGTCGGTCGACCAGACCATCTTGCCGTCCGCGTCGAACTCGCCGACCTTGTTCGTGGCGGTCAGCGCCAGCAGGACGTGCCCCCGCGGCAGCAGGTCGAGGCGGCTCGTCCAACTCCCGCCGGCGTTCATCGCGAAACTCTTCACTTCTTTCCCGGCCGCGTCGAGGCGCAGGCAGGTGTTGTTGGTGAGGACGGTGGTCTGCCCGTTCGGCGCCCGCACCGCCGCGGCGATGTCGTTGCCCGGCCGCGCGTACGTCCACACCTCCTTGCCGGTGCGGTCCACCTCCACGAGTCGGTTCGTGCAGGCGATGAACGTGTTGCCGTTCGCCAGCCGCTGGGCGTTGACGACCTGCGAGGGGAGGTTGGTCTTCTCCCAGACGACGTTGCCCTTGAGGTCGCGTTCGGTCACCTTGCGGCCGTTGTACTCGGTGACGAGGACGCGGCCGCCGCCCGGCAGGACGTAGGCGTCCACGGGATATAGCAGGCCAGTGATCTCCCAGCGCGGCTTGCCGTCGCGCCCCAGCTCGACGACGCGGCCGAGGCCGTTGTTGTCGACGAGAACGATCATCGTGTAGCCGAGGAGGGTCTGCGACGAGGTCAGCCGCGACAGGTCGGCCTTGTCGCCGTCGGCCTTCCACCAGGCGGCCCAGGCGGCGCGGTACTTGCGGCGGGCGGCGTCGGTCTCCTCGGCGGGCGCCGGCGGCGCCTTGTCGCCCGCGAGCTGCGCGAGTATCTCTTGGGCCTGCGCCGCCTGCTCGCGCGGCGGGGCGCCGAGCAGGTCGATGAGGACGGGCACGGCGTCCCTCCGGCGCGCCGCCGCCAGCGCCGAAGCCGCCCGGAGCCGCACCGTCGCGTCGGCGTCTTGGAGCAGCTTGAGCGCCGCTGCCGCGTAGACCCCGGACGCCGCCCGGCACAGCGCCTCGGCCGCGGCGGCGCGACGCGCGGGCATCTTGTCGTCGAGCGCGGCCAGGACGGCGGGGTCGGGCTTGCCGTCGCGCACCGCCACCGCCGCGAGCGCCGTTATCACTTCGGCAGACAGAGAATCGCCCTCGGCGAAGGGGACGTAGCCGAGCAGCGCTTCGGCGGCGCCCTCGGGGCGGCGCAGGGCCACGAGGCGCGCCGCCGCGGTCGGCAGCGGGTTCGCCTCCCCGCGCTCGAGGCGCTGGACGCACGCCTGGGCGCGGCGGGCGACCTCCGGGTCGGTGCTTTTCACGGCCTGGCGCAGCTCCGGCAGCGCCGCCGTGCCGACGGCGACCAGTTCGTCGGCGGCGCGCTCGCGCTCGAAGTAGGAACTGTCGCCGAGGCGGCGCACCGTCGCGCGCACCTGCTCCTCGCGCTGCGGGGTGAGGGTGTGCTTGCGGAATTCGGCGAGGAGGGCCGGGCCGTCGGTGTTGCGCCACCACGCCGCCCAGACGTCGCGGCGGATGCGGCGCGAGATGGCGTCGTCGCCGGACAGCGCGACGCCCGGAGCCCACTCGCCGGCCAGCTCGCCGAGGAGACTTTCGACCTCTTTTCTCGTCTCGGGCGGCAGCTCGGCGATCAGTTCGATGAGGACGGGGACGGCCTCGACGTCGTTCTGCCGGGCGAGGGCGAGGGCGGCGCGGGCGCGGACGGCCGGCTTGGGGTCGCTCATCAGCTTGCGGAGGTCCGCGAACTGCTCGGGGTGGTCGGCGCGGCAGAGCGCCTCGACGGCGACGGCGCGGCGCAGCGGCACCGGGTCGGCGAGGCCGCGCACCAGGGCGGCGTCGGGCTTGCCGTCGCTGTAGGCAACCCCCGCGAGCGTGACGCTCACCGCGTCGGCGACGCCCGCATCGTCGGCGAAGGGGAGGAAGGCGAGCAGCACCTCGGTCGTGCCGGGCGGGTTCTTCGCGCCGAGGACGCGCACCGCCGCGGCGGTGAGCGCGGCGCCGGACGGGCCGTCGATCAATTCGAGGCAGCGCCGCGCCCGCCGGGCGACGTCCGGGCTGTCGAGGTCGTGAACGCCGCCGCGGAGGACCGGGACCGCGACCACGCCGAGGGCGACCAACTCGGCCGTCGCCTTGCCGTGGACGTCCGCCGCGGGACTGCCGAGGTCGCGGACGAGGGCTTCGAGCCGGTCGCGCCGCGCCTCCGCGCGGGTGCGCGTCCGGAAAAAGTCGAGCAGGGCCGGGCCGTCGGCGCTCAGGCCGGCTTCTTGCAACGCCTTCTCGTCGGGGTTGGCAGGGAGCGGCGAGGCCGGCGGCGTTTGGGCGAAGGCCAGGGACGCAAAGGCTATAAAAATAAGGGGAAAAGTGCGCATGCGCGGGGCCTCGCGGTGAGCCGTCGTGGAAGAGGGCCGTTACCCGAGTATACCAGGGAACAAGAGGCCGGGGGAACGATACCGCTGCGCGGAAAGCCCCGTTCAGAGATCGTCCCGCTTTGGGAGCCTTGTCTGTCAATGGTTTACGTCGTCAGGGGTGGACAAAATGGGGGAAGCCGCTGCAATGACCGTGTTCTCTACGCCTTGTC
>JBBROG010000115.1:0-24757 GCA_038229635.1 Gemmatales bacterium | reverse complement strand
TAACGTCCACTGTCAGTCGGGCCTCGCCGTGGCCGAGGCGGGACATGCCGAAAACCACGGGCGTTTTCAGCCACCCGCCAAGGGAAGAATACGGTACAACTACTGAACATGTTGGAAGCCCTGCCCCGAAGGGGTTACATATCCCAGCCGGGGGTCGCGTACTCGCGCACCCCCGGAACGTGACGCCGGGGTCGCGCACGCACGCCTGGACGATGCGGGCACGGGGAGATGGGAAAGAGGGCGACGGACCCGTCACGGCGCGGCGTCGCGGGTCCGGAACAGCGGCGAGCGCCACAGGCGCAGCCGGTCGAGCCAGAACTGGCCCATGACGCCGAGCGTCAGCAGGCCGTAGCGCAGGCTGCGGCGGAAGTTGATGCTCGACGCCTCGTCGAAGTAGCGCACCGGCACCGGCAGGTCGCCGAGCCGGAAGCCCAGGCGCACCGCCTGCGCCAGGAACTGCGTGTCAAAGACGAAGTCGTCCGAGTTCTTCTCGAACGGGATCTTCTCCAGCACCTCGCGGCTGTAGACGCGAAAGCCGGAGTGGAAATCGCCGAGGTTCTGCCCCAGGGCGACGTTCTCGCACACCGTCAGGAAGCGGTTACTGAGATATTTATAGACCGGCATACCGCCGGCGAGCGCCTCCTGGCGCGAGCGAATGCGGCTGCCGAGGACGACGTCGCAGATGCCCAGCTCGATGATGCCGACGGCGTGGGGGATGACGCGGCTGTCGTACTGGTAGTCGGGGTGGATCATCACGACGACGTCGGCGCCGTGTTCGAGGGCGGTGCGGTAGCAGGTCTTCTGGTTGCCGCCGTAGCCGGTGTTCTTGTCGTGGGCGATGACCGTCAGGCCCATCTCGCGGGCGACTTCGACGGTCCGGTCCTTGCTGCCGTCGTCGACGAGAATGACTTCGTCGACACAGCCGGCCGGCATGTCGGCGAGGGTGGCGGCGAGCGTCCTTTCGGCGTTGTAGGCCGGCAAGACGGCGATGATTTTATGCTGGCGGCGCGGGGGAGTCGGCTCGTCCGGCGCGGTGATCCGCTCGACGCGGAAGAACTCGCGCCGCAAGTCGAGATGCGGTCGTTGCATCAGAGGCATGTCGGAAAGTCCCCAGGGGGTCGGAAGCGAACGCGCCCACTCCCGCCCCTTCGTGTCTCTTGGGAGTTGGTGGTTCAGCAACAACTTAAGGCAAATCCAGTACCAAGGACATGATACCGCCTAAGACGCCCTCGGAGCAGCGGGAAAAGTGTGAAAAATGTGGTGGGGATAGGAAACCGCCGCGTCGAGGGCGATAAAGCCGCCCCCGGAGTGTTAGCCGCTCTTAACGAGCGATCCCGCCGGCGCTAACGAGGGTTAGCGCCCTTCTCCTCCGAAGGCCGGGCCGCGCCGAGCAGCCGGGCACGCAGGTCCGCCAGCGGTTGGCGTCGCTCCTCCTTCGTCTCGTAGAAGCGGTAGCCGAAGTCCGCGAGCCGCAGGTTCAGCACCTCTTGCACTCCCTTGCGGGCGAACTGCCGGTTGACGAGGTAAGGGTCGTCGAGGGCGTCGAGGAGGTGCGGCAACGATTTTGGGTCCTTCCCCCGAACCAGCGCGTCGACCGCGACAAGGCGTACCGCCATGTTGTCGCTCTTCAGCCAACCGTGGCCGACCGGCGCGGCGCGGTCCGGGTAGGCGGCCGCGACCTTTCCTTCGTCGAACTTGGCCCCGTACCACTCCTTCAGGCGGGCCAGCGTCCAGTCGATGGGCCGGTCGGTGTGGCAGAGGTTGCAGGCGTTGGGGTGGTTGGCCTCGATCATGTCGGGTCGGGTCGGGGAATAGATCATGTGGGTGCGGACGACGTCTTGCAACCCCTCGTTGACGCGCGGCATGTGGCAGTTCATGCACCGCGCCCCTTCGCTGCCGGCCGGGTGATGGGTGTGGGCGGCGCGCGGGGCGGGCGCCTCGAACTTGGAATGACAGCGGACGCACAGGGCGTCGTCCTGGTCCGCCGTGAGCGGCCAGCGCGGGCCGAGCGCCTTGTGCGGGTTGTGGCAGTCGACGCAGCGGAGCTTGGAGTAGCAGCCGCCGCGCATGGCGTCGGAGTATTCCACCGAGTTCCACGTCGACATGCCGGCGGCGAACTGCGGCCGGTTGCCGACGTGGCAGCGGCCGCACGCCCAGTTGACGTTGTCGTGACTGCGGCCGTCGTCGAGGCGCCCCTTCTCCCGCTCCATGAAGAGGTGAGGACTCGCGGGGAAGAACCTCGGCGTGGCTCGGCCGCGACTCTCGACGTGAGCCTTGGAGCCGAGGTGACAGGCTTCGCAGCTGACGCCGAGTGTCACCGCATAGTGAGGCGCTTCCCAGGCCGTCATCGGATTGATCGCGACCTTGCCGTCCGCGTGTTCCGCCACCGCGGCCAGTTGGTCCGGGTGCGTTTGCCGGAGGTAATCGCTCAGCGACCAGTGTAAGGCGGCTGGGGCGTAGTCCCCCATCTTGTCGGGCGCGCGGCCGAGCATGTCGCCCATCGGGAAGGTGGTGTGGCAGTAGTTGCAACCGGAGGCGTACTCGGCGTAGTGCCGGCCGCGCTCGGGCGGGGCGAACGGGTCGGGGCGCTCCAATTCCGGCAGTTCGGGGCCGACGTGGACGATAGGCATCCACTCCTTCTGGTCGAGCCAGTAGCCGAAATGAAGGACGTGGTCCTTCGTGTAAAAGGGATGCGTGCGCGGCTCCGGCCCCTCGACCTGCCGGCCGATGTAGTACTGGTAGAAGCGCGAGCCGATGGTCTGCGTAACCTCGTAGGTGCGGCGTACGTCGCCGCGGACGAGCCGCATGAGGAACTTGCCGTCCCGCCGGGAGAAGGCCGCCTGTCCGCCGCGGTAGGAGACGACGGCGGCGCCGGAGAAATCGCCCTTGACGGTCTCTTCGGCCGCCTTGGCGTTCATCCAGCGGTGCGGGTGCGTCGCCCAGCTCTCGTAGTTGCGCGCGTGGCACTGCTTGCACGCCTCAGGTCCGCTGTAGTCGGCGGGGTGAATGTTGCTGTCCGGCCCGAGTTCCCTCGCCCCCTGCTTGACGGAAGCGGGGACGCCGTCCCACCACACCGTCAGGTGCTGGCTCGTCGCCAGGCTGCGGGGGACGAGGAAGGAGTCGGGGAGCGACGGCGGAGGCGGCTCGGGACGGCGGCGCAACAGGGCGGCTCCCACGACAGAAAGACAGACAGCAACAGCGACGACGGCCGCGACGCGCCCGAGTCCGGCGCGCTTCCCGGAGGTAGGGGGTGCGGGAGCGGTCATCGCGAGAGCCTCGGGTCGGGTTAGGGGAAAACGAGTTGTCTCAGGTCGCGGCTGCCGTGGACGATGCGGACGACGCGGACGGACTTTTGCTGACCAGCCAGTTGAAGATGTCGTCGAGATCCTGGTCCGCCTCGGGTGCGAATCGGTAGCGGCTCATGACACCTTCCCTAGAGCGGCCTCGACCTTGGCGTGCAGCCGGTCAAACACCAACTCGCCTTCGATCAACTCCCCCCGATCCGCCTGATCGATCCCGATCTGGATCTCTTTTCGCAACTCCTCGCGCTTGACCTTGTACAGCGCGTACTCGTCTTTCAACAAGTACAGGGCGTTCTCCACGACCTCGTCGGCGCCGAGGAAGCAGCCCTCCCGCACCAGCTCATCGACGAGGGCTTCAAAGTGCTTGCTAATCGTCACGGTCACGGGTCGGCCTCCGCATCGGGGTCTCTTTCGGTAGGTTAACCGCCGAGCCGCGCCCTGTCAAAGTCAGTCGCGGCCGAGATACAAAGGACTCTGACCCCGAGCCGAGCCGCGCAAGTTCTTCCGCGACGGGCGTCCTGCTTGCGGGAGAACTCGTCACGAGAGCCAGTCATGATCCGGCCACGCACCAGCATCGGGAGGGCAAGGGCGTTCCTTATCGCCTTGGCGTTGCTGCCGTTGCTGCCGGCGGCGGCGCCGGCGGAGACGATCACCTTCGTCAACGACACCAAGGCTCCGCTCGTCGTGCAGATGGCGACCGCCGTGCGCGGCGGCATCCGTCGCGACCGACCTTACCCGGTCGCCCCCGGCGAGAAGGTGCGCATCGCCCTGTCCGGCAACAAGCTCCTCAACGTTTACGACGGCCGCATGCCGAACCGCGTCCTTTACCAGGGCACCTTGCCGGCCTCGACAGACGATCAGGCGTTTTCGATCACGCCCGGCAAGCCCGACGCCTTCGGCCAGCCGCGCGTGACGCTCGACGTCGTCTCGCCGCCCGCTCCAGACAAGGAGACAAGGAGACAAGGAGACAAGGAGCCGGGAAAATAACGACGCTCCTGACAGACCTCACCAGCCCGAAGCGCGAGCGAGGGCGGATTTCCTCCCTCGCTCGCGCTTCGGGCTGGTTCTTGTCTCTCTGTCTTTTCCGCTGTCTCCCGACGCGCAAGCTCTGTACATTGACCGGGTATCCCGCCTGAGTACCCCGGCCTGCGTGACCTCATGAACCGCGACCTCACCCCGTCCGCGCTCCAGCAGCCGACGCGCGTCCGTTACGGCGTGCTGGCGTTCGCCTGCGTCCTGTCGACGATCACCTACCTCGATCGGGTCTGCTTCGGCAGCGTGGCCGATTACATCAAGGCGGAGTTCGGGCTGACCGACTTCCAAAAGGGGATGCTGTTCTCGGCGTTCGCCCTCGCCTACGCCGCCTTCGAGGTGCCCAGCGGGGCGCTCGGCGACCTGTTCGGGCCGCGTCGCACCCTCCTCCGCATCGTCCTCTGGTGGTCGTTCTTTACCGCCGCCACCGGCCTGATCCTGCCGACGCCGTCGCTGCCGTGGCTCGGCTTCGCGCTGCTCCTGGCGGTCCGTTTCCTCTTCGGCATGGGCGAGGCCGGCGCCTACCCCAACATCGCCCGCGCCTTCCACAGCTGGTTCCCGTTCCAGCAGCGCGGCACCGCTAAGGGGGCGGTCTGGATGGCGGGGCGCTTCGGCGGCGGCATCACCCCGCTCGTCGTCCTCGCCCTCGTGACGACCTCGACGACGCCCGAGGGAGGGCCGATCATCCTTTGGCGGCACATCTTCTGGATTTTCGGCGTCCTCGGCCTGGTGTGGTGCTTCTTCTTCGCCCGCTGGTTCCGCGACCGGCCCGAAGACAAGCCGGAAGTGAACGAGGCCGAGGCGGCACTCATCTCGGGCGGCGAGAAGGCCCACGACGGCCCGCGGGCCGTGCCCTGGCGCGCCCTGCGCGGCAACGCCAACTTGTGGGCGCTGTGCCTGATGTACTTCTGCTCCTCCTACGGCTGGTATTTCAACATCACCTGGCTACCCGGATACTTGAAGTCGCAGCATGGTGTCAGCGCCGACACCTGGGGCTTCTGGACGACGAGTCTGATGACCGGCGCGCCTCTCCTCGCCGGCTCGCTGGCGTGCCTGATCGGCGGCGTCCTCACCGACGGGTTCATCCGCCGCACCGGCAACCGCAAGTGGGGCCGGCGGCTGTTCGGCATCGTCGGCCACGGCGTCTGTGCCGTCTGCTACTTCCTCAGCGTTTTCGCCGAGGACCCGCGCCTCTTCGTCGTCGCCATCGCCCTGGCCGCGTTCTGGAACGACCTGACGATGGGCTCCTCGTGGGCCATTTGCCTCGACATCGGCAAGCAGTATTCCGGCGTCGTCTCGGGCTGCATGAACACGGTCGGCAACCTGGGCGGTTTCGCCGCCGGCATCGGCACGGGGCTAGTGCTGGACTGGGCCAAATCGAGCGACGCCGCCGACCCGGCTCGCCTCGGCTGGCAGATCAACCTTTTGTCGTTCGGCGCGGTCTACGTCGTCGCGACGTTCCTGTGGCTGCGCATCGACTCGACCAAGCCGGTGGTGACGTAGGGCGGCGGCGGGCTACAATAGAAGAGAGCGAGTCGTCGAACACCGAACACGAGGCCCATCATGGCGAAGGGTGCGGGCAAGGCGCGTAAGAAGTTACCGAAGGAACTGGCGGTCGTCCGCGCGGACAACTGCACCGGCTGCGAGGCCTGTATCGAGGTCTGCCCGGTCGACTGCATCTACAAGGTGCCGGGCACCGACATGCCGTCGCTGCAGTCGTTCGTCGACATCGACCTGGAGCGGTGCATCGGCTGCAGCCTGTGCGAGCGCTGGTGCCCGTGGGACGCCATCGACATGGTGCCGTCGCCCACCATCGGCGACGCCGTCGCCGCCAAGGGCGGTCCGCCGGAGTACGTCGAAAAGAACCACGCGCGCCTCGTCGCCGTGGCGCAGGGGCTCGCCGACCTGGCGCGCGAGCAGCAGGCGGCGGCGGTCAAGAAGTGATTCGCCGCGCGCGGCGACGGTACGCGGGTTGCACGTCCCCCTGAGCCTTGGGGGATCAACTCATGCGCTACCTGGCCCTGTGCTGCGACTACGACGGCACGCTCGCCCTCGACGGCCGCGTCGACGAGCCGACCCTCGCCGCCCTGGAACGGCTCCTCGCCTCCGGCCGGCGCCTCGTCCTGGTGACGGGGCGCGAGCTGGACGACCTGCAAGCCACTTTTCCGCGCCTCGACCTCTTCGAGCGCGTCGTCGCCGAGAACGGCGCCCTTCTCTATCGACCCGGCACGCGCGAGGAAAAGCTCCTCGCCGCCCGTCCGCCGGAGAAGTTCGTGGACGCCCTGCGCCGCCGCGGCGTCGGGCCGATGTCGGTCGGCCGCGTCATCGTCGCCACCTGGCGGCCGCATGAGAACGCCGTCCTCGACACCATCCGCGAACAGGGCCTCGACTTGCAGGTGATCTTCAACAAGGGCGCCGTCATGGTACTGCCGGCCGGCGTCAACAAGGCGACCGGCCTCGCCGCCGCCCTCGAAGAGATGGGCCTGTCGCCCCACAACGCCGTCGGCGTCGGCGACGCCGAGAACGATCACGCCTTCCTCAAGCTTTGTGAGTGTTCCGTCGCCGTCGCCAACGCGCTGCCGACCGTCAAGGAGACCGCCGACTTCACCACGCCCGCGGATCACGGCGCCGGTGTCGTCGAGCTGATCGACGCATTAGCGGCCGACGACATCGCCGGGCTCGAGTCGCGCCTGACGCGCCACCACCTGCTCCTCGGTACACGCGCGGACGGCTCCGAGGTGCGCGTGCCGCCCTACGGGATCAACCTGCTCCTCGTCGGCACGTCCGGCAGCGGCAAGTCGACGCTGGCGATGGGCCTGCTCGAACGCCTCCTCGAACGCAAGTACAGCTTTTGCGTCATCGACCCGGAAGGCGACTACGAGACATTTGAGGGCGTCGTCTGCCTGGGGACGGCGCAGCGGGCGCCCGGCGTGGACGAGGTGATACAGCTCTTCAGCAAGCCGGAGACGAGTGCGGTCGTCAACCTCGTCGGCCTGCCGATCGCCGACCGGCCGACGTTTTTCCTCGCGCTGCTGCCGCGCCTGCAGGAATTGCGGGCGCGGACGGGGCGGCCGCACTGGCTGCTCGTCGACGAGACGCACCACCTGCAGCCGGCGACGTGGGAGCCGGCCGCCCAGGCGCAGCAGCAGGGCTTGCGCGGCGTGGTGCGCGTCACCGTCCACCCCAGCCTGATCGCCCCGGCGGCGCTGGCGACGGTCGACACCGTCGTCGCGGTGGGGACGACGCCGCACGACATGCTGGCGGAGTTCGCCGTCGCCGTCGGCCAGCCGGCGCCGCCGGGGCCGGGCGGGGCGCTGGAGCCGGGCGAGGCTCTCGTCTGGAATCGCTCGGCCCGCGAGACGCCGTTCCTGATGCGCATCGTCCCCGGCCGCACGGAGCGGCGGCGGCACAGCCGCAAGTACGCCGAGGGAGAACTGCCGCCGGAGCGCAGCTTCTTCTTCCGCGGCCCCGAAGGGAAGCTGAACCTGCGGGCACAGAACCTGATCCTCTTCCTGCAACTCGCCGACGGCGTCGACGACGAAACCTGGATGCACCACCTCCGCCAGGGGGATTACTCGCACTGGTTTCGCGAGGCGATCAAGGACCGCGACCTCGCGGCGGAGGCGAGGCGCGTCGAGGGGCTCGGCGGCGCTTCGCCCGCGGAGAGTCGCGGCCTCATCCGCGCGGCGGTCGAGAAACAGTACACCCTGCCGGCGGCGCCGCCCCTGCCGGTCCCCGGCACGGACGCGGCGCCGAAGCACGGGTAAGCGGCACGGCGGTTGCGTTCGCGGTCCTACCAGCCCCGAGCGCCCGCGCGGAGCTATGAGGAGAACCACCCCGATGCCTCTCGTCATGCCCGGTGACGCCCGAGTCGACCCCGCCGACTCCGCCCGCGCCGCCGGCCTGCGCTACGTCGGCGACGCGACGCCCGGCATCCGCCGCGTCCGCTCCGGCAAGGGCTTTCGCTTCGTCGGCCCCGACGGCCACGCCGTCCGCGACGAGGCGACGTTGGCGCGCATCCGCGCGCTGGCGATCCCGCCGGCGTGGACCGACGTCTGGGTCTGCCCGCGCGCCGACGGCCACGTGCAGGCGACGGGGCGCGACGACCGCGGCCGCAAGCAGCACCGCTACCACGCCCGCTGGCGCGAGGTGCGCGACGAGACGAAGTACCACCGCATGGTGGCCTTCGCCCGGACACTGCCGCGCCTGCGCGCCCGCGTCGCGCGCGACCTGCGCCGCCCCGGCCTGCCGCGCGACAAGGTGCTTGCCACCATTGTCCGCCTCCTGGAGACGACGCTCATCCGCGTCGGCAACGAGGAGTACGCGAAACAAAACCACTCCTTCGGCCTGACCACTTTGCAGGACGAGCACGCGAAGATCGTCGGCTCGACGGTGACCTTCCACTTCCGCGGCAAGAGCGGTGTCGCCCACGACATCGACGTGGAGGACGCCCGCCTTGCCCGCGTCGTCAAGCAGTGTCAGGATCTCCCCGGACAGGAATTGTTCCAGTACCGGGACGAGGGCGGTGCGGTCCACGACGTGACGTCGGCCGACGTGAACGACTACCTGCACGCGGCGGGCGGCGCGGAGTTCACGGCGAAGGACTTTCGCACCTGGGCCGGCACGGTACTGGCGGCGCGGGCGCTGCAAGAATTCGCGGCGTTCGACACGAAGGCCGAGGCGAAGCGCAACATCGTCCGCGCCGTCGAGGCGGTGGCGAAGCGCCTCGGCAACACGCGCGCCGTCTGCCGCAAGTGCTACGTCCACCCGGCGGTGATCGACGCCTACCTCGACGGGTCGCTCCTCACGACGCTGCGCCGCCGCGTCGAGGCCGAACTGAAGGGGCCGCTGGAAAAGCTCCGCCCCGAGGAGGCCGCCGTCCTCGCGTTCCTCCAGGAAAGGCTGAAGCGCGAGGCGAAGGCGCGCTAAGCCGCCGACGGCGGAACTCACGGCTTCGCGAACGTCGCGTCGTCGAGCTTCTCGTGCGGTTTCAACTCCGTCATTTCTGATTCGATGTACACCTTGCCGTCGCGGTTGATGACGACCTTGCGCGGGCGCTTGATGCCGTCCTCCTCCTTGTAATCGCTGTAGAGCGTTTCCTGCGTCACCTCCTTGCCGCCGGTGTCGCGACCCTTGGCGACTGTCACCGTCTTCAGCAGCAGCCCCTTCTCCTTGTCGAAGAAGAGGTTGATGTCGCGGCGGCCCTTGTGCGACGCCTTGACGCCGACGGCGGGCCGGTCGCCGACCTTCTCCTCGCCGACCAGCGCCAGGGTGAACGCCTTGTCCTTCAACGGCAGCAGGCTGGCCACCCAGTTGTGGTGCAGTCCGTCGCGTGTCTCCGCGATCTCGTCCTTGTCGTCGACCTCCGTCGTCGTGCCGTTGAAGCTCATCCAGACCTTGTCGCCGTTGGCGACGCGGACGATCGCCAGCTGCATACCGTTGGCGTCGACGTCGATCTTCACGCGCATCCGGTCGGGGAGTTGCATCGCCCACTCGCCGGTGAAGTCGATGCCCTCGCCCATGCCGTAGAACTTGCCCTTGCCCTTGTACGTCTCGGCCTTGTACTTCGCCAACTTCTCCGCACCGCCGACGGCCTTGATGGCCTTGTCGACCAGCGCCTTGGCGTCGTCGGCGCGAGCCGGCCCCGCCCCAAGCAGCGCGACGGCGGCCGCCGTCAGGAGACTCATCGTCCCACGCATGGAAGCACCCTCATCCCGAAGAAAGGCGCCCGCCGGCGCACCGCGCGGCCGGCGGGGCTCGCAAGAGTATTCGGCGGCCGGCGTCGGGGATTTGAACCGGGGAACGGCATGTCGTTGTGGCCGCCGCCAGGGTAGAGTATAGTGACAGTCCCACCCGACCGGCTCCGAGGTTCCCCATGCCGCAGCGACTCTTGCCGTGTTTGATCCTCCTCGTCCTCGCCGCCCGTCCGGGCGCCGCCGCCGAGGGAAAGGCTGCCCCGGTCGATTTCAACCGCGACGTGCGGCCGATCCTATCGAAGAACTGCTTCGCCTGCCACGGCGCCGACCCGAAGACGCGCGCCGGCAAGATGCGCCTCGACCTGCGTGACTCGGCCGTCGCCCGGCCGAAGAAGGGCAACGCCGCCGTCGTCCCCGGCGACCCCGACGCGAGCGAACTGATCCGCCGCGTCAGCAGCCACGACGACGCCGAGCGGATGCCGCCGAAGGAGACGGGCAACGTCGTCTCGGCGGGGCAGGCGGCGGTCCTGAAGCGCTGGGTCAAGGAGGGCGGGCGCTACGCCGAACACTGGGCGTTCGCCAGGCCGACGCGCCCGCCCTTCCCGGAGGTCAAGGATCGCTCCTGGCCGCGTAACGGGCTCGACCCCTTCGTCCTCACCCGCTTGGAGAAGGAAGGGCTGAAGCCGTCTCCGGAGGCAGACAGGTACGCGCTGCTGCGCCGCGCCAGCCTCGACCTGCGCGGGCTGCCGCCGACGCCGCAAGAGGTCGCCGCGTTCGTGAAGGACGCCGCCCCCGGCGCCTACGAGCGCGCCGTCGACCGCCTGCTGGAGGATCCCGCCTACGGCGAGCGCTGGGCGCGGCTGTGGCTCGACCTGGCGCGCTACGCCGACTCGGCCGGCTACGGCTCCGACCCGCTGCGGCCGGACGTCTGGCGCTACCGCGACTGGGTCATCGACGCCTTCAACCGCAACCTCCCCTACGACCAGTTCACCGTCGAGCAGCTCGCCGGCGACCTGCTGCCGGGCGCGACGCCGGAGCAGAAGATCGCGACGGCGTTCCACCGCAACACGATGACGAACACCGAGGGCGGCACCGACCGCGAGGAGTTCCGCGTCGCCGCCGTCAAGGACCGCGTCGACACGACGGTGCAGGTGTGGATGGGGCTGACGATGGGCTGCGCCAAGTGTCACAGCCACAAATACGACCCGATCAGTCAGAAGGAGTACTACCAGTTCTTCGCCGTCTTCAACCAGACGGCGGACAACGACCAGCCCGACGAGCGGCCGACGCTGCCGGCGCCGACGGCGGAGCAGCGCGAGAAGATCCGGGCCGTCGATGCCGCCCTCGCCGAGGCCAGGCGGCGCTGGGAGCGCCCTTCCCCGGCCGCCGTCGCCGCCCTCGTCGTCCGGCGGTCGCCCGTCCCCCCCGCCGAGCTTATCCTCGCCGCCCGCGAGATCGCGCGGCTGGAGAAAACGCGCCCGGCGGCGCCGCGACTGCCGGTGATGGTCGAGTTGCCGAAGGAGCAGCGCCGGCCGACGCACGTCCTGGTGAAGGGCAACTTCCTCGACAAGGGCGACAAGGTCGATCCGGGTTTGCCGTCGGCGTTTCCCGGGCTGCCGAGCGGGACGGGGCCGGACCGCCTCGGCGTGGCGAAGTGGCTGTTGTCGCCGGACAACCCGCTGACGGCCCGCGTCGCCGTCAACCGCCTGTGGGCGCAGCTGTGGGGCACCGGCCTCGTCGCCACCGAGGAGGACTTCGGCACGCAGGGCGAGCTGCCGACGCACCCCGAGCTGCTCGACTGGCTGGCGACCGAGTACGTCCGCCTCGGCTGGGACACGAAGGCGCTTTTGAAGCTGTTGGTGACGTCGGCGACGTATCGCCAGTCGTCGAAGGTGTCTCCGGAGGCGCTGGCGAAGGACGAGCGGAATCGGCTGTTCACGCGCGGGCCGCGCTTCCGGCTGGAGGCGGAGATGGTGCGCGACCAGGCGCTGGCGCTGAGCGGCCTGTTGAGCCGGAAGGTCGGCGGGCCGTCGGTGTACCCGCCGCAACCGCCGGGGCTGTGGCAGGCGGCGTTCAACGGCCAGCGCAGCTACCCGACGAGCGGCGGCGCGGACCGCTACCGCCGCGGGCTGTACACGTTCTGGCGGCGGACGATCCCCTACCCGTCGATGGCGACGTTCGACGCCCCGAGCCGCGAGACCTGCACCGTGCGCCGCGGGCGGACGAATACGCCTCTACAGGCCTTCGTCACCTTGAACGACCCGGTCTATGTGGAATGCGCCCAGGCTCTGGCTCGCCGCGTCGTCAAGGAAGGAAGAACGAGCGTCGAGGAGCGGGCGCGTTTCGCGCTGCGCTTGTGCCTGGCGCGGCCGGAGCGAGAAGAACAGGTGAGGCAAGTCGTCGCGCTGTTCGTGGAGGAGCGAGGCCACTACGTCAAGGACGCGAAGGCGGCGCTCGCCCTGGCGACGGAGCCGCTCGGCCCGCTGCCGGCCGGCGCCGACGCCGCGGACCTGGCGGCGTGGACGGTCGTGGCGAACGTGCTACTCAATATGGACGGGGTGCTGACGAAGGGGTAGGCTTGGCGTCGCGGTGTTCCGTGCGCGGAGTGCGTGATGATACCCGGGATCGATCCCAAGGTGGACTACGCCTTCAAGCGGCTGTTCGGCCGGGAGCAGAACCGCGCGCTGCTGATTCACCTGATCGACTCGGTCCTCGACCCGCCGCAGGGCGAGGAAATTCGCGAGATCCAGATCCTCAACCCGTTTAACGAGAAGGAGGCGCCGGACGACAAGTGGTCGATCCTCGACATCAAGGCGCGCGACGCCCAGGGGCGGCAGTTCAACGTCGAAATGCAAATGCTCGCGGGGCACCCCTACAAGCATCGCTCCCTGTACTACTGGTCGCGACTGCACCAGGAGCAGCTGCGCGAGGGGGAGGACTATAACCTCCTTCGCCCGACCATCTCGATCAGCTTCGTGAACACGGTCCTGTTCCCCGCCGTGCCCGAGTATCACCTCTGCTTCCGGCTCCTCGACGACCGGCATCACCTGAGGTACACCGACGACCTCGTCATGCACCTCGTCGAACTGCCCAAGTTCTCGCGCGCCCCGGAGCAGCTGAGCGGCCGCCTCGACGCCTGGGCGTACTTTCTCCGCCACGCCGAAACCCTCGACACCGACGCGCTACCGGACCGACTGAACATTCCGCCTATCAAGGACGCTCTGGAGGAACTTCGCATGTTGACCCACGACGAACGCGAGCACTACAAGTACGAAGACCGCCGCAAAGGCCAGCTCGACGCCCTCAGCTTCATCAAGGAGATCAGCCGGCAACAAGATGAGTTGTATCGCCGTCAGGCGGACTTGGATCGCCGTCAGGAGGAGTGGAGTCGCCGTCAGGAGGAACTGCGCCGGGCTCAGGATGAGTTATTTCTCAGGCAGGATGTCGTACTCGCTCGAGATCAGACGATCGGAAGCATCCACCTGTTTCAGAGGCGGCTCGGCCGCCCGCTCACGCCCTCGGCGGAACTCGTCAAGCTCCCGCCGGAAGAACTCGCTGGTCTGGCGGAGAGCCTGGAGCGAGAGGTCTTCGGATAACCTGCGGCGCGTCCGCACAGGAAAGGCGACCATGAACCTGCACATGCACCTCGCGCGGTCCCAAACCCGGCGCCAGTTCCTCAAGAACAGCGGCCTCGGCGCCATCGCCCTGGCGGCGCTGGGGCAACGTGACGCCGCCGCCTCCTCGACCAACCCGATGGCGCCGAAGCCGCCGCACTTCGCGCCGAGGGCCAAGAGCGTCATCTATTTGCACATGTCCGGCGCCCCGCCGCAGCACGACCTGTTCGACTACAAGCCCGAACTCGTCAAGAATCATCTCAAGACGTGCCCGGACTACCTCCTCAAGAACCAGCGCTTCGCCTTCATCAAGGGAACGCCGAAGCTCCTCGGCACACCCTACAAGTTCGCCCGCCACGGCCACAGCGGCGCCTGGGTCAGCGAACTCCTGCCGAACCTCGCCCGCCACGCCGACGACCTCGCCATCGTCCGCTCGATGTGGACCGACCAGTTCAACCACGCCCCGGCCGAACTGTTCCTGTACACCGGCTCGCCGCGCAACGGCGGCGCCGCGATGGGCGCGTGGATCACCTGGGGCCTCGGCTCCGAGAGCCAGGAGCTGCCCGGCTTCGTCGTCCTCATCAGCGGCGGCACCGACCCCACCGGCGGCAAGGCCCTCTGGAGCACCGGCTTCCTCCCCTCGGTCTACCAGGGCGTGCAGTGCCGCACTTCCGGCGAGCCGATCCTCTACGCCAACAACCCCGCCGGCATGGACCGCGACGTCCGTCGCCGCAGCCTCGACGCCCTCAAGAAGCTCAACGAGCACGAATTGAAGGAATTCGGCGACCCGGAAACGCTCACGCGCATCGAGCAGTACGAATTGGCCTATCGCATGCAGATCGCCGTCCCCGGCGTGATGGACATCAAGCAGGAGACGGCGAAGACGCTCGACGCCTACGGCGCCCGGCCCGGCGCGGCGTCGTTCGCGAACAACTGCCTCCTCGCCCGCCGCCTCGTCGAGCGCGGCGTCCGCTACGTGCAGCTCTACGACTGGGGCTGGGACTGCCACGGCACCGGACCCGGCGACGACATCGTCGAACACCTGCCGAAGAAGTGCAAGGAGATCGACCGCCCCGTCGCGGCGCTCTTGAAGGATCTGAAGGCGCGCGGGATGCTCGACGAGACGCTGGTGATCTGGGGCGGCGAGTTCGGCCGGACGTCGATGAACGAGGCGCGCGGCGGCTCGAAGTACCTCGGCCGCGACCACCACCCGCACGCCTTCACCGTCTGGCTCGCCGGCGCGGGCGTCAAGCCGGGCGTTCAGCACGGCGCCACCGACGAACTGGGCTACTTCATCACCGAGGACAAAGTCGCCGTCCACGACCTGCAAGCGACGATTTTACAGCTGCTCGGCCTCGACCCGTGGAAGCTGCGCTATACCTACCAGGGCCTGCAGCAGCGGCTCGTCGGCGTCGAGGACGGCGTCCGCGTCGTGAACGAGATCCTGGCGTGACCTCCTTCAACTCCGCAGAAGATCCAGGAGGGGAAAATTCGCCCCGAGGAGCTTGCCCGCGTCGCACCCGAGCCACTTCTCCAGCACCGTCGCGTAGACGCGCCGGAAGTCGACGGCGTGGACTAGGTCGCCGTCGTCGAGCTTCTCCAGGCGCGGGTAGGTTCCGGCCAACCCGCCCTTCACCTTCGACCCGGCCAGGAACAGGCACGACGCCGCGCCGTGGTCGGTGCCGCCGCCGCCGTTCTCGGCGACGCGGCGGCCGAACTCGGAGAAGACCAGCACCAGCACCCGGTCGGCGAGTTTGTGCTTTTCGAGATCGCTCTGGAACGCGGCCAGGGCGCCGGCCAACTCGGCGAGGAGGCCGGGGTGCGTCGCCGCCTGCCGGACGTGCGTGTCGTAGCCGCCCTGCGACACGAACAGCAGCCGGGCGCCGACGTTCCCCGCGATCACCTGGGCGGCGCGGCGCAGCCGGGAGCCCAGGTCGCCGGGATAGTTGACGTCCGAGGTGTACTTCTCCGCCGCCTCGCGCAGCCGCGCGGCGACGGCGTAGGTCGTTTCGGCCTGGCGGCGCAGGAAGGGAATGGGCTCGCCCTTGACCGACGGGCCGGTACTCAGCCGGCGCAGTAGGCGCGCCCGCGGCGGGTCGGCGTCCGGCGTGTCGCCGAGGGCGGTCCCGAAATTCTCGATTTGCTTGATCGCGGGCACGCCGGCCTTTTCGGCCTGAAATGCCCGCGGCAGGGCGTCCGTCAGCGCCAGCGCCGCGACCCGGGCCTCCGCGTCCTCCTCCTTGTGCCAGCCGTCGAGGACGCGGCCGAGCCAGCCCGTCGCCGGGGCTCGCTTCGCGGTGCTGGCGGTGTGCCAAATCTCCGTCGCGCGGGCGTGCGAGCGGTCCGGCTCGGGGTAGCCGACGCCCTGGACGATCGACAGCTTGCCGGCCTTGAACAACTCCGCCAGCGGCTCCATGCCGGGGTGCAGGCCGACCTGATCGGTCAGCCGGACGACCTGCTCCTTGGCGGCGTGCAGGGTCGGCCTTGCCTTGTAATAGAGGTCGTTCTCGTAGGGAATGAGCGTGTTCAGCCCGTCGTTGCCGCCGGCCAGTTCGACGACGACGAGGGCGTTCTCGTTGCCCTCCGCGGCGTGGGCGAAGAGGGCCGGGGCGGCGCCGCCGAGGGCCAGGCACGACGCGCCGGCGGCGCCGCCGAGGAACTGTCGTCGGGTGAGCATGGGACGGGACCCTCGGTCGTGTTCGCCGCGAGCGGCCTAATACGTCTGCGCCTCCGCCAGGCTGAGCAGCACGCCGACGGCGGCGCGGACGCGCTCGGCCCGGAAGTCGGCGTTCGCGCGGAACTCGTCGGGCTTCGGCCCGTCGTCGCCCGCGATCAGGAATTCGGCGACCTCTACGACCTTCTTCCGCGACAGCCCGCCCTCCAGCACGCGCTCGTTCAGCGCCGCCGCGACCTTGCGCGGCTCGGTGGCCGCGTCCGGCACAAGGGCACCGACGTCGAGGTGTGGGCCGAAGTCCGAGCCGCTGACGACGTCGCCGACGCGCTGGCCGAACGCCTGCCGCGCGACCCAACTATTCGCGTGGACCCACGCGCGCTCGCCGTCCCACCCCCTGGCGCCCGGCGGCGCGAACAGTTCCTGCCCCATCGCGTTGACGTGGTCGCGCAGCTCCTGCGCCGCCATGCGCACGCCGAGCGCGCGACAGGTGCCGATCACGAACTCGACCGGGCTGGCGATGCGCGTCCGCCGGCAGGCCGGGCCATAGAAGAATTTGGAGAGGAAGAGCGTCTTCAAGAGGTGCTGGACGCTCAGTCCGCCGGCGCGGAAGACGTCCGCCGCCTCGGCCACGACCTCGTCCGGCGGCTCGGGGCAGGCGAAGAAAGCGAACAGCTTGCGGGCCAGGAAGCGCGGCAGCGCCGGCTGCCCCGCGAGGGCGTCGATGACCTCGACGCCGCCGAGGTTTCCCTTGCGGCCGAGGATTTCCTTGGGGCCGTCGTCGTGAGCCTCGGCCTTGAAGGCGAAGCGCGTGCCGTCGCGGTGCCAGCCGGTGAAGGCGCGGGCGGTTTCGCGGACGTCCCTCTCCACATAGTTGCCGACGCCGAGCGTGAACCGCTCCAGCAGCTCGCGGGCGAAGTTCTCGTTGGGGCGGTCCTTGGTGCTGCCCTCGCCGTCGAGGTCGACGAGCGTCGCCGGGTCGCGGCTGACGGCGAGGACGAGGTCGCGGACGTTCCCCCACGCGAGGCGGCGCAGCGTCTCGCACTGCTGGTGCATCAGGAAGACGTCTTCGACCTTCTTGTAACTGGCGGCGAAGTGGCCGTGCCAGAAGAGCGTCAGCTTCTCGCGCAGCGGCACGGCCGTCCGGCGCATGCGGTAGCACCACCAGGCTTGCAGCTGGCCGGCGTCGCCGAAATCGACGAACGCGCCGCTCAGGCGACGAAACGTCTCCTGAAACTCGTTCTCTTCTCCCTTGCCCTCGTCGAACAGTTGCGCGACCGTGCCGCCAAGCCCCCGTCCGACGGCGCGGGCGGTCTCGGCGAGGGCGGCGCCGAAGCCGGCGCGGCGCAGGAGGTGGGCGGCGGCGCGGGCATCCCAGGGGCCGTCGCGCTCGGGGACGAACGGAGCCAGGTGATTCAGCGCCATCGGTGGAGATCGCTCAAGGGGAGGAGGACACACCGAGATTGTACGGACGCGACGGTCAGTCCGTCAGGCCCTTGAGTTTCGCGTCTTGCAACTCGCCGTCCGCGCCGGTGCCCGTGTGGGCAACGTCGCAGAAGACGCCGGGCCGGACCCAGAACGTCCCCTTGAGTTTGAGGCCGGGGATGAGCGGCTCGTTGCGCCTCAGCCGCGACAGCTTGTTCATGAGATCCTTGCTCGTCCGCGCCGTCAGGCCCGACGTCACCACGCCGCCGTAGGTGAGCTTGTCGCCGTTCGTCGTCGCGACGACGACTCCGATCAGGCCGCCGCCGCTGTCGGCCTGGTAGCCGATCACCACGCACTGCACCGTCGCCGGGGTTGCCTTGCGCCCGGCGGCCTTCCCTGCGTCGCCGGCGTCGGCCCCGCTCGAGCCCGCGTCCTTGTCTTCCTTCTTGTCCGCGTCGGCGAGTGCCGCGGCGTCGCGCAGCTTCTTCGCCTCGGTGGTCTGGCGCAGCACCTCGAACCAGGTGCCGAAGCCGCCGAGAAGGGCGACCGAACAAACGAGCGCGGTCACGGACCACGCCCCCAGCCAGACCGGCTGGCGCGTCTTCGGCAGGCCGCGGACGGCGGCGCGCCACACGCGGCCGGGCAGGAAGACGTCCTTCGGCCCCAGGCTGTCCTGCGTGTCGCCGACGAGGACGATGACCCACAGCTGCGCCAGGACGAGGCCGGCGAACGACACGAGCAGCTGCGCCGTCGCCCAGCCGCAGCGAGCCAGACCCTCTTCCGCCAGCAGGCCGTTGCCGACGACGCAAGCGAGGATGATGACAAAGACGCCGGCGAGGAGCGGCCGAGACCAGGGCGGCAGCAGGCGCATCGTCTCGGCGAACTCGGCGGCGCCGAGCGCGGACGGCTTCTTCGCGGCGCTCGCCTCTCCCGCCGCCATCGCCGGGTTCGCGGCCTCCTCCTCGATCGACCGGCAGTAGCCGCACTTCGAACACCAGCCGAGCCCCTCCGGGTTGGCGAGCTTGTTGCCGCAGCGCGGGCAAAGCGTCGGGTCGACGGGGGCGGCCGTGTCCTCGGGCGCGACGTCTTCGGCCAACTCCAGCCCTTCCGGGAGCCGGTTGTCGGTGGCGTGTTTCATGGCTGAGCCTCCTCGGATTCCGCGGCGGACGTGGCCTCGACGCAACTATAGGTCACGCGCCGCGCGGCGCGGCGGGCTCGAAGCGGCGCAGCAACAGCGACTCGACCAGCCAGACGACCAGGGCGAGGCTGCGGTCGTCGCGGTCGCGCGCCGGGTCGAACTCGGAGACGGCGACGCCGGCGAGGCGCTCGCCCCCGACGGCGTCGAGGACGGCCAGCACCTGGTGCGGGCTGAGGCCGAACGGCACCGGCGTGCCGACCGCCGGGAAGAACGCCGGGTCGAAGACGTCACAATCGACGTCGAGGAAGACGCGCCGCGCCGCCCGGCAGCGCACCCGCAGCGCCTTCAGCGCCGCCGCCGGGTCGAGCGCCAATCGCTCGGCCGGGATCGCCTCGCGGTAATGGCGCGCGACGTAGTCGGCCGTGAGCAGCAGTTCGCGGTGGCCGACGTTCACGAGCGGCGGCAGCGGGCCGGCGCAGTGGAGCAGGAAGTTGCCGTGAGATAACTCGGAGGTGCAGTTGGCGAAGTGATGAATGTCGAGGTGGGCGTCGAGTTGCACGACGAGGACGTCGTCGGCGCCGGACAGTTCGTCGTACAGCGGCAGGGCGCCGAGGTGGTTGCCGGCGAGCCAGAGGAGGAAGTCGCCCTTGCGGAGGGCCTGTCGCACCGCCGCCCGGCCGCGCCGCCGCCACGATTGGTAGTCGGCGAGCGCCTCGAAGGTGAATTCGCGCAGCCGCAGCCGGTCGGTGTACGCCGCGGCCCGCGTCGGCACGCGCTCGCGGCGGTTGTCGGCCAGCACCTCGCGCAGCTCGTCGCCGAGGAGCGCCGCGCCGGCGCCGGCGCCGGCGTTGCCGAACAGGTCGAACGGAAAGATGACGGCCGTCGCCCCCGGCGCTGCGTCTTTCGGCATGGATGCTGCTTTCGTGAGGGTAAGTGCCCTACCAGCCATAGCCGACGAAGAGTGGCTATTGTACAGTGTGCGAGGGACAATACGGCGCCGAGGACTCGCGGCCATGCAAACGATCAACGGCTCGTACATCGCCCCCGGCGTGGTGGTGACGGGCGACGTGGGGCTGTCAGCGGGGGTCAATCTCTGGTTCGGCACGGTGATCCGCGGCGACCTGGCGCGGATCACGCTCGGCCCGCGCGTCAACGTCCAGGACGGGTGCATCGTCCACACCGACTACGGCATCCCCCAGGAGATCGAGGAAGGCGTCGTCGTCGGCCACCGCGCCGTGCTGCACGGCAAGCGCGTCGGCCGCGACAGTCTCGTCGGCATCGGCGCCATCCTCCTGACCGGCTGCGACGTCGGCGAAGAGTGCCTGATCGCCGCCGGCTCCCTGGTGACGGAAGGCCGGCGCATCCCGCCGCGCTCGGTTGTGATGGGCGTGCCCGGTAAGGTGGTGCGCGAGATCACCCCGGACGAACTGGAGCGGACGCGCCGCATCTGCGCCAGCTACCTCGAACTCGCCCAGCGCTACGCCCAGGGCGACCACCCGCTGTCCTGGCCGCGCTGAGGAGAGACCGATGAGCGCCACCGCCGAAAGTCTGCTCCACCCGCTGGACACCCTCCTCGGCACCACCGCCGACCCCGAGCTGGGGCGCCGGGCCGACGTCGACGCCAAGCAGGCGCGCGTCGCGGCCCTGCTCCAGGACGTCGGCCGCGACGGCCTGCTCGTCTTCGAGCCGGAGAACTTCGCCGCGCTGACCAGCGGCGCCCTGGCCCGCGGCGCCGTCGACCCGGCGGAGACGCCCGTACTCTACTTCAGCCCCGAACAGCGCTGGGTGCTGTGCGGCAACGCCGCGTCGCAGCGGCTGTTCGACGAGGAGGTGGACGGGCTCGGCTTCCAGCTGAAGGAATGGCCGTGGCACCAGGGGCGGCGGCAACTCCTGGCCGACCTGTGCCAGGGGCGCGCGCTCGCCTGCGACCGCCCCTTCGACGGAACGCACGTCGTCGCGGGGCAGCTGCGGCAGCTGCGCCGGACGCTGACGGCCTACGAACAGGCGTGCTTGTTCGCCCTCGGCCTGGTGGTCAGCCACGCCGTCGAGGCGACCTGCCGCACGATACAACCGGGCGACACGGAGCGCGAGATCGCCGGGCAGGTGAGCCATCGCCTGCTGCACCGCGGCGCGCTGCCGGTCCACGTCGGCGTCGCCGCCGACGGGCGCTCGCGACTCTACCGCCAGTTCGGCTTCACGTCGACGCCCATCACGCAATTCGCGGTCGTGACCGTCACGGCCCGTAAATACGGCTTGCACGTCACCGCCTGCCGGTCCGTCAGCTTCGGCGCGCCGGACGCCGCCTTTCGGGCGGAACACGACGCCGTGACCAAGTTGGGGGCGACGTACCTCGCCTCGACGTGGCCCGACGCCCTGCCGCGTGAGATCCTGGCGGCGGGCCGGCGTGTCTTCGCGCTGACGGGATTCGAGCACGAGTGGCGCCTGGCCCCGCAAGGGCACGTCACCGGCCGCGCGGCGGTCGAGTTGGCGCTGACGCCGACGACCGAAGAACTCTTCCAAGCCGGGTGGGCGGTCACCTGGGACGCGAGCGTCGGCGCGGCGTGCGGCAGCGACACCTTTCTCGTCACCGACGACGGGCCGAAGACGGTCACGCCGACGGAAACGTGGCCGCTCAAGCGCATCCGCATCCAGGGGGCCGACTTCGTGCGCCCGGACATTCTGCAGCGCTGAGGCGCGGCGGAGGGTCCGGGTGCGACTCACACCGACTCACACCTCGACTCACACCCCGCCGTGCCCCTTTTCCCTGCGTTTTCCGGGCTTTTCGTGGGGGTGTGAGTCGTGAGCGCCTGTGAGTCGTTCCCGACACGTGCTTTCCCTTTCCGCCCCCGAACCTGTCCGCGCGGGGCGCGCGGGCCTCCCGCGGCGTCGCCGCCCGATCTTCATTCTACCCGCCCGCGCCGGGGTCGGAACAGGTCCCGGATGGTGTCAGGAAGCGACAAGCGGGGCGTGCCCGGTCCGGGGTTATTCGTCGGGGCTGGCAATTTCGCCCCCGGCGCGCGTGGCCAAGGCGGTCAGCGCGCCGGACCGGGAGTAGCCGAGGAAGCGCACGGAGCCGTCGGCGAAGACGAAGTTGGCTCCGCCCGAGTGAAGACTCCAGAAGTGAAACACGTCGCACGGGTTGTCCGCCGACCCCGGACCAAACGAGTACGGGCCGCGTGGGCAGGCGTCGTAAGGGCCGCCATAAGGCCCCACGTTGTGGAGCAGGTTGATTTCGTTCGCCCCGAGGAGGTAATCGACCGAGCCGGTGTAGAGTTGGCCGACCCCGGCGTACCACCAGCCGAAGCGGAAGTCCGGGCTCGGGGGACGTTCCCCGGCGAGCAGGGTGTTGCTGAGGCCGTCGGAGACGGCGCTAAAGTTGACGCGGGAGCCGACGAAAAAAAGGCCGTCGCGTTTCCGGACGTCACTGCCCCCGTTGCCCAGGTAGCTCGTCAAGGCGACCCTCGTGTTCAGGTGAAGCTGAGCCTCGCGGACGCGCCCGTCACTGGGGCAGCCGAACACGGGAAGGACGGTCTTCAGTCCCGGATGAGCGGGGGTGCCAAAGGGTAAGGCGCGGCGGGCGTAGGCGGCCGTCGTTTCCCGCCAAAGGTTATCCTGGTCCAGGAAGGGCATGAGCCTTCCCATCCAACTCAGGTAAGGGTACGGGGTGGTGCGCCGGGACCGGTCGAGTCCGGGAGGAAGCATGCCCTGCGTGTCGTGATACTCGTGACAGGCGAGGCCGATCTGGCGGAGGTTGTTGGAACACTGCAAGCGCGAGGCGGCGCCCCTCGCCCCTTGGACCGCCGTCAGGACGAGGCCGAAGACCAGGGACGTGATTCCGAGAACGACAAGGAGTTCGATCAGGGAAGTAGCGGCTCGAGGACGAGGACCGATCATGACGCACCTCTGCCGTCGGCACCGGCGGCACGTTCGACAATTCTCGGCGCCGCCCCCGTCCGGCCCGGCCGCCTTACGACGAGCGACGGCGGGAGCCGTAAAGGAGCAGCGCGCCCAGGGCAAGGATCGCGCAGACGGCGGCGATGACGTAGGACGTGTAGTCCCTCCCCGTTCCGACCGCCGCCGGGGGGGGCGGGGCGACCTCCTGCCGCGTCTTCTTGGTCTGATTGACCCAGAAGGTCTCCTCCATCTGACCTTTCTTCTTGTACGTGAGGATGGGGGTGCCGTCCGGGATGTCCATGCCGGCGAGGGTGAACACCTTGTCGTCGAGCGGTAGGTCGAAGGAGACGTCCGTAATACGAAGATTCTCTTTGTCGTGCATCTTGCCGTGGAACGTGCGCTCGTAGTTCACGGTCTTCGGGTACCAGCGGTCGGTGCCGGGCACGCGGGCGGCGACCGACTCGATCAGAGTCCCTTGGGCGACTTTATCGGCGGGCGACAGCGGGGTCTCTTTGATGCGGGCGACGTGATACCCTTGCTCCGGTAGGATGACGGCCTCGGTGAGGTATTGTTCCGGGGACTTCGCCGGCCAGAGGTAGGACAGGAACAGGCACTTGGAGCCGTTGTAGGTGCCCTCCCGGCACGTGAACCCCTCGCGGTTGGGTCCGGCGAAATAGTTATGGAACTTGAGCTGCCGCGAATGGCCCTCTGACGTCCCCGAGGAAATGCCGAACGTTCGCGGCTCCATCTCAAGGTCGCGCTCGGTCGCCCCCAGGAGGCTGAGAGGGGCCAACGTCAGAGCCAGACTGCCTCCCCCTTTGACTTCGCCGGTGGGGGCGTAGAACGCGCGGTAGCCCTCGATCTCGCAGTTCCTACAGTCGAGCCACCGATCCGGACGATCGTCGCCCCGCTTCGTCCAGCGCACGTCGGCACGGTACTTGTTCTTGTCGAGATCGAACCAGATCGTCCCGGACCTCTCGTAGGTGGACTCCGCGGCACCCTTCTGATAGATGACCGACTCAAACGATACGAATCCCTTGCGGATCGATGTCCGCTGCGAAATGACGGCGGCCTCGACTTTCGCGGCGTCGAGGGCGTTATCGGCGGGACCCGTAGCCAGCGCGGCCAGAAGGAGACTGAACACGGTTGTTCCCCTCGCGGTATGAAGCCCGCTTCGCCGCCCCAAATTCTCCGGCGACGGGAGCGGTTGCCCGTGCGGACCGGCGCGGACGAGTTCTCGCGAACCGCTGACCGTACCTTGCCGACCCGCTTGTGTGGCGATCTGGCAAGATACGGTCAGGCGTTCCGCAGACACTCACCCCCCCTTGGGAGGCCCAATACACTCAGCCGCCGTGTAGTAAGGGCTTTCGCAGGTAGCAGCGTTGGTAATCGTGATACAAGGCGGATTTCGGCGTATGTCCCAAAGTCCGCACGCGTACCATGTGATGCAGGCGGCCTTCATGGGCGTTCCGTCCTGTTTGAGAGCGGATTGCAGCTTCCAGCCCGCTCCGCCCGGAAGGACGTCCCACGCCTGAACCGGGGTGGCGCCGACCGAGTAGTAACCCGTGCAGGCTGGCGCTGTCCCCTGGTCTTCACACTTTACGCCCCCCATTCTGTTCTGGCAGACGGTACACTTGCTGTAGTTGTAGTCCGGCTGCTGCGTGCAAGTGTCGTCCGCCAGGAGCAGGGAGGCGAGGGAAACCAGCGCGATCAGCGGCAGCAGGGCCGCGAGACGCGACGCGACTTTTTTCACGGTCCGCAACCTCCTCGTTGACATGGCGGAGGACGAACACTCCCGCCGACGCGGGCGGGCTCCGTCCTCCTGGTTTCGGATCACATCACCCTTTCTGAGACTTTAGCAAAGTTAGTGCAGTAGCCCGTTCTCCCCATGCGCATAAACTGAACTCCTGACGCCTCTTGCGTCAGGAGGGCTGCTGATGACTGTTCCAGGGGAGTATGTCCCGGACGTCACCGAGGGCATTACT
>JBBROG010000114.1:0-24786 GCA_038229635.1 Gemmatales bacterium | reverse complement strand
CGCCCCGTCCGCCCGCGCTGCTCCGGCGCGGTGGGGGGTGTCTCGGGCGGCCCCGCCCCCCGCCGCGCCCCGGGGGCGGGGGGGGGGCCGGGGGGGGCCGCCCCCCCGTTTCTCGCGAAAAAGACCCCTCACCCCCAACCCCTCTCCCCTGAGTACAGGGGAGAGGGGCTTACGAGACAGCCCCTGCGCGGAGCCGCCGATGCCTTTGCAGATCGCCACCCTCGACGACCGCACTTACCAGGACCTGGTGAACGAGGCCCTGGCGCGCGTCCCGGTCCACAACCCGGAGTGGACCAACTTCAACGAGAGCGACCCGGGCGTCACCCTCCTGGAACTGTTCGCCTTCCTGACCGAGAGCCTCCTCTACCGCGCCAACCAGATTCCCGACCGCAATAAGATCAAATTCCTGTCGCTGCTCGGCGTGCCTCTGCAACCGGCGGCGCCGGCGCGCGGTCTGGTCGCGTTCAGCAACGACCGCGGCCCCCTCCGCACGGTGACGCTCAACGGCGACGTCGAGGTGCGCGCCGGCCAGGTCCCCTTCCGCACCGAGCAGGGCCTGGACGTGCTGCCGGTCGAGGCCCGGGTCTATTTCAAGCGCCAGGCGCCCGCCCCGACCGGGCGGCAAGCGACCGACTACTACAACCAGCTCTACGCCTCGTACCTGGCCGTCGCGCCAAGCACCCGGCTCCAGTTCTACGAGACGGTGCCGCTGTCCGCCGTCAACGGCATCGACCTGGGGAGCGACCCGGTGGACGGCGCCGTGTGGGTCGCCCTGCTGGTCCGCGCGGGCGATTTGCCGTCCGCGACCGCCGACGAGGTGCGCGCGCGGATCGCCGGCCGCACGCTCAGCGTCGGCTTCGTGCCTTCGCTGACCGGCGGCAGCCGCGGCGTCGGCCCCGGCGGCACGACGGCTCGGGGCAACTCCGCCGTCCTTCAGTTCCAGGTTCCCAGCCCGCCCCCCGGCGGCGCCCTGCCGGCCGACGCCGGCCAGCGCGTGGCGCGATACCGCACGCTGCCCGCCGCCTTCCCCGACCGCAGCGTCCTGGACGAGCCGGGCGTGGTGGAGGTGACTCTGCCCGACGCCGACGGCCTGACCCTGTGGACGAACCTCGACCCGACCGAGCCGGGCGTCGGCGACTTCCCGCCGACCCTGGAGGACACGACCCTCGACCAGCGCCTCATCACCTGGCTGCGCGTCAGCGCGCTCGACCCAGTGACGCAAGCGCCGTCGGCGACCCGCGCCGGCCTGCTGTGGCTCGGCATCAACGCCGTCCCGGTCTCGCAGCGGACGCGGGTCGCCAACGAGCTGCTCCCCGCCGGGACCGGCGAGCCCGACCAGTGGGTGACCCTCTCGCAAACCCCGGTCGTGCCCGGGTCCGTGCAACTGAGCGTGACCGCCAACGGCACCACCGCACCCTGGCGCGAGGTCCCCGACCTGAGCGCGGCCCCGGCGGAAGTGCCGTCGCCCGACCCGCGCCAACCGCCGGGCGCCTCCCCGCCGGACAACCGGGTCGTCAACCCGAGCGCCCGGGTGTTCGCCGTGGACGCCGAGTCCGGCGCGGTCACCTTCGGCGACGGCACGCGCGGCGCCCGACCGCCCTTTGGCGCCGTCCTGCGCGCCACCTACGACTTCGGCGCCGGCACGGCCGGCAACGTCGGCGCCGGGGCCGTCAACTCCGGGCCGTCGCTGCCGGCCGGCTTCGCGGTCACTAACCCGGTGCGCACCTGGGGCGGGGGCGACGCCGAGACGGCGGCGCAGGGCGTCAAGCAGATCACCCGCTACTTGCAGCACCGCGACCGCCTGGTCAGCGCCAGCGATTTCGAGACCATCGCCCTGCGCACCCCCGGTGTGGACGTCGGCCGCGTGGACGTCATCCCCGCCTACAGCCCGGCCCTGGCGGGCAACGAGCCGGGCGACGTGCCGGGCGCGGTGACGCTCATGGTCGTGCCCCGCAACGACCCGCGGCATCCCGACACGCCGGAGCCGGATTCTCTGTTTTTGTGTACCGTCTGCGACTACCTCGGCCCGCGCCGGCTGGTCACGACCGAGTTGCACGTCAGCGGCCCGGACTACCTGCCCGTCCTGGTGTCGGTCGGCGTCCAGGTGGTGGGCGGCCTGGCGGCGGCGCCGGTCCACGAGGCGGTCAAGCAGGCGCTGCTCGCCTTCCTGTCGCCGCTGCCCGCCTCGCCCGACGACGCGCTGGACAGTCAGGACGTGCTGCTCTCCGCGCCGCAACAAGCGACCCTGCGGAAGGGCTGGCCGCGCAACAAGCCGGTGATCGCCCTGGAGTTGTTGGCCGTCGCCAGCCGTGTGAGCGGCGTCAGTCTCATCAACGCGGTGCAAATCGCGCTGCCGGGCGGCGCGTCCGTCCCGCGAATCGACATGCCGGGGCTGAGGCTGCCGCGCGTGGTCGGGATCTCCGTCGCGGGCGGGGACCCAGTGCCGGTGGAGTCGCTGAGCGGTACGGCCCCGGCGGCGGGGGACGGCTCGGGCGGCCAGTTCCTGCCGGTCCCCGTGATTCCGGAGGAGTGCTAGCGCGTGGACGCCAACGGGACTCGCTTTCAACTGCTGCTCGGCTACGACGACTGGGGCGCCTGCGCCGACGCCGAGGCGCGCCCCGGTGTGGCGCCGCGCCCGCTGCGCGCGGCCTGGGAGGCTTCCCCGGCGGGGAGCGCCACGACCGACCTGGCCTGGGGCGCCGACCGGCCCGAGTTGACCCTGCGGCCCCGCCTGCTCCGCCGCGCGCCCTCACGAGGCAACATCGCCCCCACGCTCGACGCCCGGCGCGGCGCGGCCCGCGACCGCTACGGCAACTGGTACGGGATCGCCGCGAGCCGCGCCGAACTGCTCGTCAACTCCGTCGGGACGGGCGACACGAGCCATTTCTGGTCTCCCGGCGACGGCGTGGCGCGTCCCTCCGAGCCGCGCTTCGGCGACTTCCAGGTCCTCGACGTCTCGCCGGCCCCGGCCGCCCTGGCGCTGGCCGGCCTCGCCGTGACCGAGGAACATTACCTGGTCGTCGGCGTCCTCGACCCGGCGGGGCTGCTGATCTTCGACCTGCACGCCGGCGGCCCGCCGCGGCAGGTGTTCTGGCCGGCCGGCGTCCCCTTCGTGCCGTTCGACATGGCCCCCGCACCCGGCGGAGGCGTCTGGATTCTGGACCGAACACACGCCCGCTACTGGGCGCTGGACCGCCAGTTCCGGGTGATCGCGCGGGACCAGGCGGACAGTTCGGTCGTCCCGCGCCGGGACGACTTCCAGCCGCAGTCGGGCGGCGCGGTGCGCCTCACGCCGGCGCGGGCCTTCCCCGCGGGGATTCGCCTCGACGCCGCCGCCTCCCCCCTGGCCGCGAGCGACCCGATCGCCGTGGAGGCGCTGCCCGACGGTACGGTGCTGATCCTCGATCGCAACCCCGCAGGAAGCGCCTCGCTCGTCTGGCGCTACCACTTCGGCCGACAACTCGGCAACCCGGTGTCCACCACCATCGGCGCCCTGAATATCGTGGCGCACGACTTCGCCTTCGTCCCCGAACACAGCGACGGCGACGGCACGACGGCGGCCGACCGGCTGTACGTCGTGGCGGCGGACGGCGACCAGGGCTTCGCCTTCCTGCTGTCGCAAGACCGCGGTCAGTTGACGACGGAAGCCCTCACCGACGACTTGCCCCTGCGCCTGTTCGGCGGCAAGGGGCTGGTGACGGCGGGCGGCCAGGCTTATTACGACTTTGCGGACCGCTGGATCCCGTTGGCGGCGCAGCGGCGGCCGCGCTTCGCCGAGGAGTCGGACCTGTACACGCCGGCGGGCGTCCCGGACGATCGGGGCTTGCCGCCCCCCGGCACGCGCCTGCCGTTCGACGGGCGCGTGCCGGACTGCGTGTGGCACCGGCTTATGCTCGACGCTTGCATCCCGCCGGAGACGCAGGTGATCGTCTGGAGCCGGGCGGCCAACGACCCGCGCGACCTGCTGCGCGCCGCGTGGCAGCAGGAGCCCCGGCTGTACCGGCGCGGCGACGGCTCGGAACTGCCGTTCGTCCCGCCCCGCACGGCGCCCGGAGACGGCACCTGGGAGTTGCTCTTCCAGCGCGCCCGCGGGCGCTACCTCCAGCTGCGGCTGCGTATCGTCGGCAACCGCCGCAGCACGCCGCGGCTGCGCGCCCTGCGCGCTTACTACCCGCGCTTCTCGTACCTGCAGCGCTACCTGCCGGCGGTCTACCGCGAGGACCAGGCGTCGGCGTCGTTCCTCGACCGCTTCCTGGCGAACCCGGAGGGGTTTTTCACGGCCCTCGAGGACAGGATCGCGGCCGCGCAGATGCTCTTCGACCCGGACAGCGCGCCGGCCGCGGACCTCGCCTGGCTGGCCGGCTGGTTCGGGGTCATGCTCGACCCGCTGTGGGACGAGCGCAAGCAGCGCCTGTTCCTCAAGCACGCCCTGCTGTTCTTCCAGTACCGCGGCACCGCCCGCGGCCTGGAGATGGCCCTGCGCCTGGCGCACGAGCCGTGCGCGGACGAGGACATCTTCGCGGACCCGGCGTCCGCGCCGGCTCCCCGGCCGGCCTTTCCTCGGTCCTTCCGCGTCGTGGAACGGTGGCAAGCTCGGCGCACGCCGGGCCTTCTCCCTGACGACTCGACCGGCGGACCCCTTCCGGGGGCGCGCTGGACCCCCGACCAGGGCGGGGCGGCGCTCCACCGCCTCTACGCCGCGGCCCTGGTTTCGGCCGGGACTTCGCCGGGGCCGACCGTCGCGTTTCCCCTGACTGCGCCGACCGGCCCGGCCGCGGCCGTCTGGGCGCAGTTCGTCCAAAGCACGCTCGGCTTCGTCCCCTCGGCGACCGCGGCGGACGCGGGGCGCTGGCCGGATTTCCTGGCGCGGCGCTACCGCCGTATCAGCGCCCTCAACCAGGCCTACGGCGCCGGCTACAGAACCTTCGCGGACGCCCCCCTCCCCCACGCGCTGCCGGCGGACGGGGCGCCGCTGGTGGACTGGTACGAGTTTCAGGCCGTCGTGCTGGCCGCGGCCCGGTCGGCGCACCGCTTCACCGTCCTGCTGCCGGCGCCGCCGTCCGACCCGGACGGGTCGAAGCACCGTCAGCGTGCGGAACTGACGCGACGGGTGATCGACCTGGAGAAGCCGGCGCACACGGTCTACGATATCCAGTTCTATTGGGCGTATTTCCGCGTCGGCGCGGTGCGCCTGGGCGACGACAGCCTCATCGACCGCGGCAGCCGGGCGCCGGAGCTGCTGCCGCCCCTGGTCCTGGGCCGGGGCTACCTCGCCGGGGGCACCCTGGCTCCGGGCTACCCGCGGGACGTGTGCGAACGGCCGGTCTTGGGGCGCGACCGCCTCGTTGCCGCCCGACCCGGAACGGAGGAAGTCCCATGAGTACCTTCGACGTCGTCCCCCCGCCGGTGGCGCCGCCCGACCCGACGAAGCACGTCAACTACACGCAGGGCATGGTCCTGGGCGTGGACGACTTCAACCAGGAATTCGCCTACCACGCCGGGCACCAGCGCTGGCTGGCGCACGGCCTGATCGGCTACGGCACGGTGCGCGGCCTGCACGTGAGCGTCACCCTCGACCCGAGCGCGCCGCAGGTGGTAGTCTCCCCGGGCGATGCGGTCAGCCCGCGCGGCCGGCTCGTCCGCGTGCCGCAGCCGCAGTGCGCCAAGCTCAACGACTGGCTCGCGGCCAACCAGACCGACCTGCTCGCGCACCTCGGCTCGCCGCTCGGCACCACGGCGCGGCTGTACGTGGTACTCAGCCACGCGGAGACCGCTGTTGACCTGGTGCCGATCCCCGGCGAGCCGTGCCGCAACGTGGCCGACACGATGGCGCCGTCGCGCCTGGCCGACGATTTCCGGCTGGAGTTGGTCTTCGCCCCGCCGGAGCAGCACGAAGAAGACGCGATACGCGACTTCCTCGCTCTCCTGAGTCAGATTGAAGTCACCGACGCCGCGGGGACTTTCGCCAGCCTCGCCCAACTCCTCGACGCGATCCGCGCTCTCGGCCAGCCGCTAACCTCGCCCCTCGGCTCGCCCCTCAGTTCACCCCTGGCCAGCCTGCGCATTCATCCGGCGGACGTCTCCCCGTTCTTCGCCGCGGCCCTGCGCGTCTGGGTCACCGAGGTGAGACCGCCGTGGACGGCAGGCACCCCGCCCGAAGGCCGGCTGCTGCTGGCCGAGCTGGACGTATCGCTCAAGCAGACCGGGCCGGGCGGACCGTGGGTCGTTTCCGCTCCGGGAAGCGTCGTGGCGCACGAGGAGCGGCGCCCGTTCCTCGTCCCGCTGCGACTGCTCCAGGAGTGGCTGCTGCGCCCGCCGGGGAGCGCCGGCGGGACGGCGGCCGGGGCCGTCGTCGCCGCCGGGGAGTTCGGCGCGAACGGGGCGGCGGTCTTCTCCTTCGGGGAGTTGACGGCTCTGCAACTGAAAGGAGCGGCGTCGCCCTTCTATTTGCTGCAATTTCCGGCGTTTCAGTTCGGCCGCAATTACCTGACTCGGGGGAACGCGCTGCCGGCGACCGCCGGCACCACGGGCCTGTTCCACGTGGTGGAGTCCGGCGACCTGGCGGCGGTGCTGGCCGGGACGGGGAAGAGTGCCAGCAGCGGCATCGTGGTGCGCTCCCTGCAGGGCGCGGCGGCACCGGCACCGTTCACGGTGGAGATCAGCCAGTATTGAGTCGGGGGGCGACGACCATGAAACGGCTTGCGGAAGCGATCACCGACGACGGCATCACCGCGGTCAACTTCTTCAACGGGCGCCTGCTCTCCGGCGAAGACCTGAGCCAGGACCGCGCGAGCAGCCGGAAATTGCTCCGGCGGCTGGGGCAGGCGCTGGGGGCCGGCGTGGCTTACGGACTGGAAGTCGTCGAGAGCAAAGGGAAGAGCAGTCCGTCCGCCCCCGTCGTCACGGTCAACCCCGGGCTCGCCGTCAACCGCAGCGGACGGCCCCTCGCCCTGACCGCGGTGACCGACCTGCAACTGGTGTCCGCGTCCGCGCCGGCCGCCCCGCCCCCGGCGGCCGCGGGCTTCGCGCCGTGCGATCCGGCGGCGCCGACGAACGTCGTCATCGACACCGGCGTCTACCTGCTGCTGATTTCGCCGGCGCGGACCGGCCAGGGGCGCGCGCCGGTCAACGGCCTCAACAACGTGCTGGCGCCGTGCAACACGAGTTACACCATTGAGGGAGTGCAATTCCGCCTCGTCCTGCTGCCCCTGACGGCGGCCGAGTTGGGGAAGGGCGATCTTCTGCGCAATTACGTCGCCTACCAGTTCTTCGGCACCGCGGACTCCGCCTACCGGCAACTCTTGCAGGACCCGTTCGGCACCGGGTCGGGCGACTACGGGCTGTTCGCGACGCCGAGCGGTCAGAAGCTGGTGTCGGATTGCGACGTGCCGCTGGCCGTGATCTCCTGGACGAAGACGGGGGGAGTCCAGTTCATCGACCTGTGGTCGGTGCGGCGGCGGGTCACGCGCCCCGCCCCGTCCGCCTCTTGGGCCGTGCTGTCGGGGGACCGCCGGCTGAGCGAGGCGGAGGCGATGTTCCTACAGTTCCAGGACCACGTCCGGGACCTGGCGGCGCGGGCGCCGAACCTGGCGAGTCTGACCGTGAACGGGGTTTTCAACTATCTGCCTCCGGTCGGTCTGCTGCCGGTCCGCAGCGCCGCGGTGCCCTCCGGGTTCGACCTGCCGACATTTTTCGGTGGTCGCGCCTCTCAAGACGTCGCTATGATTGACGCCGCCCAACTCCGCGCCCTGTCGCACGAGGCGCTCTCCCACGAGCCGATCGACGTGGCGGCGGTCGGTCGGATTCAGCTGTACCTGGTCTGGGAAACCGTGCTGGCTCAGAAGAACGGGCGGGGCGTGCAGGCGGCGGCCGTCTTCGCCGGCCCCACGTTGCCTTACCGCGGCGTGGCGCGGTTCGGCTCCCCATCGGTCTTCGGGTTCGACCCCGCCCGCTGGGCGCGAAGCCGCTTCGCCCCAAGGGTTGTCTGATACGGAGAAAATCATGGCGACCGGGCTACAGACCCTCCTGAACGCCATCCCGACCGCGAACGACGGGGACGCCATCAGGAGCGATTATCACAACAGCCTGCGCGACGCCGTCGTGGCGCTGGCCAACCTGATCGGCACTCCCCAGCCGAGTCCTTCGGTCACCGTGACCGTCGTCCCGGCCTTCGCGATGCACCTGGTCGGGCCGGCCTGGGTCATCAACGACGGCTACGCCGGACCCGCCGTCGGCGGGAGCGCCGACGGCATCCTGCCGGTGCAACTGCCGGACGGCATGTCGCTGGACTCGATGACGGTCCTCGGCCGGCGAAACGGCACGGTCAGCAGCTTCGACGTGCTGCTCTCCCGCCAGGTACTCGGGGCCGTCAAGCCGACGCCCCTCATCGCCCTGGACCTGTCCGGCGCCTCCGACCCGTTCAGCGTGTCGAGCGGGATCAACATCACCGACCCCGGGGCGGGCGGCCCCGAGGCTTACCGAGTCATCAACAACGCGAAGTTCAAATACTTCGTGACGGCCTCGATCTCGGGCGCCGCGGCCGCCGGCAAGTTCTTCGTCTACGCCTTCCAGTTCAAGTGTGTCAGCTAACAGGCTGTCCCGTAAGCCCCTCGCCCCTGTACTCAGGGGAGAGGGGTTGGGGGTGAGGGGTCTGTTTTTCGCGAGAAAATCCCCCTCACCCCCGGCCCCTCTCCCCCGAGTACGGGGGCGAGGGGAGCAGAAGCGACAGACTCTAACCCCCTGTTCCGATCCGAAGGAGATCCAACGTGCCCGCACCCCACGCCGACGCCGGCCTGCCCGACGACTGCATCTACTTCGCGCCCGACGCGAGCCTCCCCGTCTGGTTGAGCCCGCGGATCAAGGTCCTGGGGCCGGCCGCGACGGGCGACATCCAGCCCGGCGTGTCGAACTCCATCCAGGTGTTCGTCAACCGCAGCCCGGCCCCGTGCTCGATCCCCGACCCCGTGAGCAAGGTTTTTATCAAGCTGTACATCTGCGTGCCGACGACCGGCCTGGCCCCGGACAACGCCACCCTGGCTCACCTGATCGACGGGCCGACCAGCGGCACCATCGACCTGAGTGTCCTCCCGGCGGGGGGGCAGAAGGACACGACGATCCTCTGGACGCCGGACACCACCGCCCCCGCGGGGAGCGCCCAGGCTCCCGGCCACCGCTGCCTCATCGCCGTCTGCTTCCCGCACACCGTGGACCCCACCAACATCCCGGACCCCAGCAACTTCTACGTGGGGGCGGACTCGCATTACGCACAGCACAACCTGTGCGTCCTGCCGTGCAACGCCCCGCAGAAGGCCGTGGGCGCGCCTGGAGGGGAGCGGCAGCCGCAGCGACTGGAGGCCGAGAAGGAGTGTTCGCTGACCGTGGCGGTCACGAACATGCACAAGAGAGAGCCCCAGCACGTCCGAGTGCAGGTCGTCCCCGAACTCCATCCCAACGCCGCCCTGACTGCGTTGGTGACGGCGCGGGCGCGCGGCGTCGCCGGGTTTCGGCGCCTGGCGGCCGAACCGACGCCGGTCCAGGTGACGTTCCCCGAGTTCCCTAACATCCAGGTACGCGATGTCACCCGCCAGGGCTGCGCGGGCAGCGTCATGAGGATCCTCGGCCTGGCGCCGGCGGCGCCGCCGCACAAGGAGGCCGATCTCCCCATGCGTGCCGGCCAGACGACCTCCCTGCTCTTCCGGCCGGACCTGAGCCGCGCCACGCCCGGGGACGCCTACATCCATCACGTGACGCAGACGGGGGCGGACGGCCGGCTGCAAGGCGGGATCACGATCGTCACCGTGGCGGAGTGACCATGAACGACTCCTGGCCCGGTGGAGCAACGAGGGTAGGGCGGTTGCGCGTGCGCGGCGGCGCGGACCCGCAGGGGGTCCGCGCCCTCCTGGGCGCGGCCGACCTGCACGCGCCCGGCCTGGCCCCGACCGCGATCCTCTGTGTCCGGCGGCTGTCGGCTCGCCCGCCCCGCGCGCCGGTCGGGCCGGCGCCGCCGGAGTGGGAGCGGGCCGTCCGCGCCTGCCTGGAGCAATGGGCGCGACGGGCGGCCCGGCCGGCGCTCGGCGCCGTCCCGGCGAACGCGGAGGCGGTCCTGTTCGCCGACCGCGCCGAACTGCTGGCGTGTCTGGCGCGCGACTGGTTGGCCGGCGACGTGGCGGGGCCGTGGTGGTGGCGGAGCCTGTTCGCGACGACCGATACCGCCACCGTCGTGCGCGCCTGGCTGGCGGCGCCGGAATACGCTCCCGCCGCGCTGGCCCACCTGGCGGCGACGGGCGAGGCGCGACGATTCGTCCGCGCGCTCGACGGCGCCGGCGCCCGCGAACTCCTCCTGCGTGTCGCGCGGGTCCACGCCTTGCCGCACGTCGAGTCCACCCTGGACCGGCCGCGGCGCGTCGGCGCCCGGTCAGCCGCGCGTCCTGATGACGACGTTTCAACCGTACTGTCTCTCGCCCCGGCGCGTCCCTTCCCGCTACTCCCCGCCGGCGACGCGCCCCCAAAGACCAGCCCTCGTCCGTCCGTTAGTCCGTCGCCTCCCGACGGAGACGCGCCTACCGCCCCGTGGCAGCGCTGGGTTCCGGAGGCGGCGGGCGTGGACCTCCGTCCGGAACAGCAGGCGCTTCTCGGCGTTGGCTTGCTGCTCCGGCGGGCGCCTTACGTGCTGCGCGGCGAGGCGTTCGCACGCGCCCTGGCGCGCTGGCAGGATGCCGAGCCGGCGCCGCTCTCGGAGGCGCTCCCCCATCCGAAGGAGAGGGAGATACTCTCCGGCCCTGGGGCGCCGGGTGAAGAAGTCTCGCCCGATCCCATCTCGGCGCCGACCGCGCCACACCGGCCCGGCGCCGACCCGTCCAGGGCATCTGTCCGGGATCTGCCCGCCGACACCCGCACCGGTCCGGCCGGGCCGTCGCCGGAACATCCGCGTGTCGCGCCCGCACCGGCGCAGCGGTCGGCTCCCGCACGGGTCACGCGGCTTCCCGAACCGTGGCCCGCTCTCGACCTCCCGCGCCCCGCCCTGACGGAGCCGCACCTGGCCGGCGCTGCCCCGGCAGGCGTGAGTGCCGACCCCGCGGCGGGATCGGCGACAGAACAGCCGCCCGCATCTCCTCCGTCGGCTCCGGCGGGGGTCGTGGCGCTTCCCGAACCGTGGCCCGCTCTCGACCTCTCGCGCCCCGTTCCGACGGAGACGCGGCTGGGCGGCCTCTTCTACCTCGTCAACCTCGGCCTCTTCCTGGAGTTGTACGGCGATTTCACCAACCCGGCACGTCCCGGAATTTCCCTCCCCGTCTGGGATTTCGTGACTCTGGTTGGTCGGCGCCTGTTCGCGGCCGAGCCCCCCGACGACTCCGCCTGGGATCTGCTCCGTCACCTGGCGGGCCGCACCCCGGACGCCGCACCGGGGGCCGAGTTCGAGGCGCCCGAGCAATGGCGCCTCCCCGCTGCGTGGCTGACGCCGTTCCCCGAGAGCGGCCCCTGGAGTTGGTCCGCCGCCGCCGACCGTCTCCGCGTGCGCCACCCAGAAGGGTTCTCCCTGATCGACGTGGCGCGGGACGAGACCGACGCCGCCCGCCAGGTCGAGGCCGAGACGCGCGCTTATGGCGCCGTTGCCCCCGCGACGTTGCGGCAGGAGGTCGTGAAGGTGCCCCCGGCCGGGGCTTCCGCGCTCGACCGCTGGCTCGACTGGCTTCTGCCCTACGTTCGCCTCCGGTTGTGCCGCGCCCTCGGCCTGGCGGGCGCGGACGGCCTCGCGGAGTTGCTGCTCGCCCACCGGGCGCGGGTGGTCGTGACGGAAACGCACCTGGACGTGTCCTTTTCCCTGGACGAGTTGCCGCTGGCGATCCGGCTGGCGGGCCTCGACCGCGACCCGGGCTGGGTGCCCGCCGCCGGGCGCTTCATCGCGTTTCAGTATGATTGAGCCCGAACCGAACGAGAACATGAGTCAACCCGAGCGGAAATGTGACAAGGAATCGCCCTTCGCGGCCCTGCCGGCCACGCCGGCCACGCATTTCCGGCTCTGTTTTTATGCGGCGGTGTTGTGCGCCCTCGAACAGGCCTGCGCGGCCAAGGGCTCGCCCAAGGTTCTCTTCAAGCAGTTCCCGTTCTTGGTCGGCTACCACAACGAACTGGCGACGCACGGCCTGGCCGGGCGCTCGTTGGGGGAGTCGCTCGGCTGGTGGTTCGGGCAGGTCGCGCGCTGGGAGCAGGGTCAACCGGACCATCTGCCGCTCCGCGCCCTTTGCGAAGCGGCCGGGTTGAGCCGGCAGAGTCTGGCGCTGTTGCTCGGCATCGGGCTGATCGAGGAAGACGTCCGCTTCGGGTCCGTGTTCGAGCTATTCCAGCGCCGGCCCGCGCAGTCGCGGCCGACGCTCGGCTTGCTGGAAGCCTGGTGGGGCGGCCAGTTCCCGGAGGGCGGGGCGCGCCCGGTCCTTCGCCGCCTGCTCGACCTGGGGCTGGTGCAGGTGACCAATCCCGAGGCCCCGCGGCTGGGCCAGGCGCTGCAGCCCGTCGCGGAGCTTTGGGAGGCCATGCGCGGCGAACGTTCGTCCGCGGTGACGCCCTGGGCCAGGCACCACGCGGGCGAAGAATTGCCCGAGCTGGAAGGGCTGGTCTTACCGGAGGGCGTGCGCGCCGACCTGCGGGCCGTGCCGCTCATCCTGCGAGCCGCCCCGGGCCAGGCGCTGGTCCTCCGCGGCCCGCCGCACAACGGCCGCAAGACGGTACTCGCCGCGGTCGCCCGCGCGCTGGGGTGCGGCGTGCTGGCGGTCGAGGGGCCGAACCGGGCCGACGACGAACGCTGGAAGCGCATCGGTCCGCTGGCGACGCTGCTGAAGGCCATGCCGGTTTTCACCTTCGCGCTTGGCCCCGCCGAAAGCGCCGAGGTCCCCCGACTCAGCGGCTACGACGGCCCCATCGGCGTCGCCCTGGGACCGACCGGCGGCCTGTGCGGCGAGGGCGTGGGGCGCGCGCTGGAATTCACACTCGACATGCCCGGCCCCGAAGCGCGGCGCCGCCTCTGGTCGCTCCGGGCGGGGGCGTCGCTGGACGGCGCGTTGGACGCGGTCAGCGACCGCTATCGGCTCTCCAGCGGGCACATCTGGCGTTCGGCCGGCGTCGCGGAGGACTACGCCCGGCTGGCGGGCCGCGCCCGCGTCGAGGCGGACGACGTGCGCCGCGCCACCCGAGCCCTGAACCGGCAGGCGCTGGAGACCCTGGCGACGCGCGTGTCCGCGGACGGAGACTGGAGCCAGTTGGCCCTGCCCGCGGGGACGACGAGGGAGTTGAGGGACCTGGAACTGCGCTGCCGCCACCGCGAGCGGATCGGCTCGACCGTCGGCGCCGCCTTCGGCTCGCAACTCGGCCCCGGCGTGCGGGCGCTGTTCAGCGGGCCGAGCGGGACCGGCAAAACCCTGGCCGCGCGCGTCCTCGCCGGCGTGCTGCGGATGGACCTGTACCGGCTCGACCTGTCCGCCGTCGTCAACAAGTACATTGGCGAGACCGAAAAGAACCTCAATCAGGTATTCACGCGCGCGGAAGGACTCGACGTGATCCTGCTGCTGGACGAGGGCGACGCGCTGCTGACCCAGCGCACGCAGGTGCAGAGTTCCAACGACCGCTACGCCAACCTGGAAACGGGCTACCTGTTGCAGCGGTTGGAGACCTACTCCGGCATCCTGCTGGTGACGACCAACGCCGAACGCTCCATCGACCCGGCCTTCCGGCGCCGCATGGACGTGGTGGTCGAGTTCCCGCCGCCCGGCGCCGAGGAGCGCTGGACCCTCTGGCAACTGCACCTGCCGGCCGCGCATGCGGTTGACGCGGGGCTGTTGCAGGAAGTCGCCTATCGCTGTCCGTTCACCGGCGGCCAGGTCCGCAACGCGGTGCTGCACGCCGCGGTCCTGGCCCTCGAGGAGGGCCGGACGATCGGCGGCGCGCACCTGGAAGCGGCCGTGTATCGCGAATATCGCAAGCAGGGCGCCGTCTGCCCGCTCCGCAGGAGGGACTGAGCCATGACCGCCCCGGCCCCGACGAAACGCCCGGCCCCGAAGCCCGTCCCACCGGCACCCGCGCGCCCCGCGCCGGCGGCGGCGGCGGCGCCGACTGCCGCGCGCTCTCCCGCAAGCCCCCCCGCCGTCCGCCTGGCGGAGCCCGCCGGCGACGTCGCGCCGGGCGTGATGGAACTCAAGGGCCTGGCCGACTTCACGCCGCCGGAACCGATCGCCACGTTCCTCGACGCCCGTAAGAAGTCCGTCGTCAACGTCCGCTTCGGGAACCTGGCCGGCGGGCCGATCAAGGTGTCCACGACCGCCAAGGGCAAGTACCACGTTCGACGGCAGCCGGTCCCCCTGGCCCACCCTCTGTTCGCCCGCGCGGCCGAAGCCGTCCCCGGCCTCACGCCCAGCCTGGTCGTGAACGTCGAGGACAACAAGCTCACCGGCCATGTGGGGCTGGCGGCGGGCGAAAAGGTCGAGGAACTGGCCGCGCGCCTGGCCGCGGCCCCGGACCTGGTCGGCCTGGTCGGGTTCGACGTGACGGCGCTGCCGAGCGTCAGCAGCAGCATCGAGGGCGGCAGCCTGCACCTCAGCGTGAAGAACGTCCGCATCCGCCTCGGCTCCGCCTTCGACGGCACGGCCAACTTTGAGGTGATCGACGAGGCCGTCAACTTCGAGGGGAACGCCGCCGTCAACGTGAAAGGACTCGTCCAGGGGACTCTAGAGCTGAAGCGCGCGCCCGACGGCCCCGTTACGGGGAAAGTGACGCTCAGTGCCAACCTGCCGAAGAATTTCTCCGGCGGGATCGACGTGGCCTGGGACGGGCAGGTCATCACCGGCGAGGGGAAGGTCGCTTACCAGGGCGAAAAACTCTCGGGAAGTGTGACGCTGCGCCTGATGGAGAGGAGCCAGGCCGAGCAACTGGAACAGGCACGCAAGGCGCCGGAAGGCGCCCCGGCAGCGGCCGCCGCGCCGGCCAAGAAGGGCAAGCCGGGCCGGGTCGATTACGTGGTGTTCGGCGAAGGCGACCTGGCGTTCGCCTTCACCGACTGGCTCAACGGCACGGCGCACGTCATCGTCGATCCGAAGGGGTTCGTCACCGTCATCGGCAAGATCACGCCGCAGAAAGAATTCATCCTCTTCGCGCAGAAGGACTACATCAAGCAGATCTTCAAAGTCGAGGTGCGCGCGTCGTACGGCATTCCGGTCGTCGGCAACATCTTCATCTTCGCCAACATCAGCATGGACGCCTTTGCCAAGCTCGGCCCGGCCAAGTTTTACAACATCGTCGTCGAGGGCACTTACTCGACGGACCCGGCGAAGTCCAAGGATTTCAGCATCCGCGGCAGTTTGAACATCTCGGCGGGGGCGGGGCTGCGGCTGCGCGCGGAGGCCGGGGCCGGGCTGGAAATCCTGGGGCACGATATCAAGGCGGGGGCGGGACTCAACGGCATCGCGGGCATCAAGGGGTACGCCGAGGCCACGCCGATCATCGGCTACCGCGAGAACGCCGCCCCCGGCCAGGACAAGAAGGGCGAGTTCTTCCTCCGCGGTGAACTGGAAGTCGCGGCGCAGCCGTTCCTCGGCCTCAGCGGCGACCTGTTCGTCGAGATCTCGACGCCGTGGTGGTCGCCCCTGTCCGACAAGAAGTGGACGTGGCCGCTGTTCGGCAAGGAGTGGCCCATCGGCGGCAGCCTGGGCATCGGCGCGTCGGTCGATTATGTGTTCGGCTCCGGGCAGTGGCCCAAGTTCGACTTCAAGCCGGTCGAATTCTCGTCGGATAAATTCATGACCGACCTTTACGACGACAAGGCCAAGTCCGGCTCCGGCAAGGAGGTCGAGCAGAAGGGCAAGTGGCAGGAGAAGAACAGCGCGGCGGCCCAACCGCCTCCCAAGGCCAGCCCGAAAGGGAACGCCGCGCCGGGCAAGCCCCCGGCGGCGCCCGCGGCGAAATCCAAGGTGGCGCCCGGCGGGAAGAAGGGCGGCGGCAAGGCGGCCGACCCCAACGCGAAGACCAAGGACGGCAAGACCGTCAAGCAGCACCAGGACGAGGCGGCCAAGAAGGGCAAGAAGCCGACCGGGGCGGCCAAGGACAAGGACAAGGACGGCAAGCCGGAGGACAAGTGGAACGCAGCCGTCAAGGCGGTCGATGCCGACCTGCGGAAGATGGATCAAGACGGCGTGACGGAAAAAGACCTGGACGCCGCAATCCCGAAGTGGCGCGCGCGGCACGGCTTCAAAGCGCTCACCGTTCAAGCGCAAGGGGACGAGTATATAATCGAGGGGTCGATGAGCCCTGGTAAGAAGGTGGGCAAGGTGCATAAGGCGGGGAGCAAGAAAAACCCCTTCAAGCTCACATGGCCCAAGCCGCCCGCGGCGGCCTACCCGCCCCTCTACTTCGGCGGGGCCGCCACGAGGAGAAAATCCCAGTCGGCCTTGAAGGCCCTCAGGACGAAAAAAAAGCCGGACGACACGGGGACCGAGATCAAGGAATACTTGCCGACCCGCCGCCAGCAGCTGCCGGGCGGTGAGACAATCGGCCTCGGCTCGAAGTATCGCATCGGGCCCGGAAGCGTCATCGGCCCCCTATCAAACGCGACAACTCCCGGCGGCGGAAAACTCCTGAGCATTTTGAAACTCTATGGTTTCAGCGCGACGGCCGAGGGCCTGGACGGCGACCACGTGCGCGAGATCCAGTTCGGGGGGGACGACATCGTGGAGAACCTCTGGGTCCTCGACGCGGGCGTCAATAGGGGGTCCGGCGGGACCCTGGCCGGGGCGGTGGTCGAGTACCCTATCAGCGGGAAGAAAGTCAAAATAGCGGAATTGAAGTCAAAGAGTTCGGCATACTACTTCAGAATCACCAAGTTCTCGAAGTAAGGAGGTTACGATGCGTCCCTTGTGGAGCCGGGTCGATTCCTGGCTCGAAGCGAACGCCCCTGACATGCTGGGCAGCCTGCTCCCGGGCGCCACCGATAAACAGATTCGCGCCGCGGAGGCGGCGCTGGGGATCGACTTCCCCGAAGACGTCAAGGAGTCCTACGGCATTCACAACGGCCAGAACGACCTTGGCGCTCCGCTCATGGGCGAGTGGCAACTCCTGTCGCTGAAGGACATGGTGCGCCAGTGGAAGATCATGAAGAAACTCGTCGCCTCCGGGACGTTCGCGGAGAGTCAAGCACGGCCGGTCGGCGCCGTGAAGGCGGACTGGTACAACCTGAAGTGGATCCCCGTGGCGTACAACGGCGCGGGCGACCTTCGCTGTGTGGATCTCGACCCCCCGTCACGAGGCAAGGCGGGGCAGATCGTCTCGTTCTGGCACACGGACGACAAGAGGGAACGACTGGCGCCGAGTTTCCAGGCGTGGATGAAAGAGTTCGCAGATGACCTCGAACACGGCAACTACAAAGTGGAGGACGGTCAGCTGAAATATTCCCCCCGCAAACGACGGTGATACGCCGGGTGCATACGTTCTCCCACGGATTGTTTAGCCGCGTCCGCGCGGAAGGTTTCCGAAGAATGTCCGCGGCCTCGCCTCAGCCTCTGGTCTCCTGCGTCATGCCGACGTACAACCGCCGGCCGTTCGTCGCGCGCGCCATCGCCTACTTCCTGCGCCAGGATTATCCCAATAAGGAACTGGTCGTCGTGGACGACGGCGACGACGACGTCTCCGACCTGGTCCCCGCGGCCCCCCACGTCCGCTACGTGCGCCTTCCTCGGCGGCTCTCGTTGGGCGCCAAGCGCAACGAGTGTGTGCGCCAGGCCCGCGGCGACCTCATCATGCACTGGGACGACGACGACTGGATGGCGCCCCACCGCATCAGCGCTCAGGTCGAAGCCCTCCTGCGGGACGGGGCCGAGGTCTGTGGCTTGCGGCGCATGCTGTTTCACGAGCCGGCGACGGGCCGCGCCTGGCTGTACGAGTATTCGGGGACCGGCCCGTTCTGGGCGATCGGCGGCTCGCTGCTGTACACGCGCGACTACTGGCGGCGCGGGCCGTTCCCCGACCTCCAGGTCGGCGAGGACACGCGCTTCCTCTGGAGCCGCGCCGCCCGCGCCGTGATCCTCACCGATCTCACCTGTTACGTCGCCCTGGTCCACGCCGGCAACACGAGTCCCAAGCGCACCGACGACAGCTACTGGCACCCCCATCCCGCCGAGGAGGTCCGCCGCCTGCTGGGGGAGGACTGGGCCTTCTACGCCCAGGCGCCCGCGCCGGCCGTCCCCACCCCGGCAAGTCCTGAAAGGAACGTGCCCATGATGACCGCCGCCAAAGCCGGCGACCTGGCCTTGCCGGAGTACGTCGCCTTCAACCTCGGACAATCGCTCCCCTGGATGCGCCGCTGGGAGTTGCCCTTCGCGCTGTTCCAGGCTCGCCTGTCCGACACCGCGTCGGTCCTGGACTGCACGATCAACCCGTGCAATTTCCACGAGCGCCTCACCCGGCTGTACCCCCACACGTATTACCAGCACTGGAGCCCGATTCGGCAGGGACGCTTTGCCCTCCCCTTCGGGGTGCCGGACGGCGCGTTCGACCGCGTGATCTGTGTCAACACGCTCGAACATTTGCTGCGGCCGCAGCGCGCCGCCCTGGTCGCCGACATGGCCCGCAAGCTCAAGCCCGGAGGGCTGCTCGTTCTCACCTCCGATTACTACTTCGATTCCTCCTGGGACAAGGCCGCTTTCCTGAAGACCGGCGTCATGCGCGCCGACCGTACCGAGGTCTTCAACGGCTGGAACAAGGTGACGCCGGGGGAGTGGCTGGAATTGTGCCGCGCCAACGACCTGCACCCGCTCGCCGAGCCCTGCGAGGAGCCGCGGGAGGACGCTCCCGACCTCTACCGCAATCCTCCCCCCCACGACCACGCCTGCGTCGGCGGCGTGTTTTCCCGGTCGCCGCGGGCCGAGCTGCCGCCAGGCAAGAAGGTCGTCCTGGCCCTGCTCACCTGGAACACACGCGACGTCAGCCTCGACTCGGTCCGCGCGTACCTGCGGGAAGCCGCGCTGCTCCGCCGCCTGGGACAGTCCCCCGTGCTGTGCGTCTGCGATAACGGCTCGACCGACGGGACGGCGGAAGCCCTGCGCGCCCTGGAGGGCGCCATCGACGTCCCCTACCGATTCCTCTTCAACTCCCGGAACCTGGGCAACTCGGTCGCCCGCAACCAGATCATCGACTGTGCCCTGGAGGCGGGCGCCGACTACTTGCTGTTCATGGACGGCGACATTGAGATCGTCCCCTTCTCCGGCTTCGCGATGCTGCGCCACATGGAAAACTGCGGCAGCCGGCTGGGGTGTATCGGGGCCGATTCCGGGGGCCAGACGCCGGACCGCGGCCGCGCCAGCCCGGCGCTCTACGGCCTCGACGGCGCTCGGGCCGACACGACGAACGTGGTGGCCTGGACGCAGTACGGCATGTTCCGCCGCGCCCTCTTCGAGGAGGGCGTTCGCTTCGACGAGAGCGGCCCGTTCAACGGCGCCGGCTGGGGCTTCGAGGACAACGACCTGGCGTTCCAGATGGAGACGAAGGGCTATCTCAACCAGCGCTTCTTCGGCATGACCTACTTGCACCGCGCGATGCGCTCGTCCGTCCGCATCATGCGCGAACACAACATCGACGCCCAGGGCCTCTACGTCCGGCGCCGGCAGTACCTCCTGGACAAGTGGGCCCGAGTCCCCGGGATCAACGACGGTCCGCTGGCGGTGGTCCGCCGCTTCAGCACGCACCTTTGACCCGCCCGGCCAAGGAGAGTGACATGCCCGAGCCGCGCCTCCCGACCACGGACGTCCGGGTCTACCCCATCGCCTTTGACTTCCTGCTGCCGTTCTGCCAGCCGTTCGCGCGCTTCGTGAGCCGTCCGGAAGAGGCGGACCTCCTGCTGGCGATGAATAGCTCCTTGCCCGACGCTGAGCGCACCCTGGCTGAGGCGCGGCGTTTCGGCAAGCCGCTGGCCTTCTGGACAATCGAAGACCCGAATTGGTTCGACGCCTTCGTGGGGCAGGCGGCCGCGGCGGATTTCGTGTTCACCAGCGACGAGGCCTGCCTGCCGCGTTACCGGCAGCGCCTGGGCCACGACCGCGTGTTCTGGCTGCCGCTGGCGTGCAGTCCCGAACACCACCACCCCCTCGGGTTGGCCGACGGGGCCACGGACTTCGTCCTCAGCGCCAACTGGTACGCGAACGAGGCCCGGCTGTGGGGAGTGCGAACCGTCCTCGACCCGCTCCTGGCGGCCGGCCGCAGCCTCACCTTGTTCTCCTACGAGGGATTCCGCTGGCCGGCGCCTTACGACGCCTGCTGGCGCGGGCAGACGCACTACCGGACCACGGCCGAGCAATACCGTCACGGCCGGGTCGTGCTGGGGCTGAACAACCAGCGCAGCGGCCTGGACGGCCGCGGCACGACGTACATGACGAGTATGCGCACCTTTGAAGCCCTGGCCTGCGAGAAACCGTTCCTGGCGGCGCACTCCGACGCTTACGAGCGGCTCGGCCTGGTCCACGGCGAACACCTGGCGTCGGTGGCGAGCCCGGCCGAAACCGTGGCGTGGGCCGACCGTCTCCTGGGGGCCGACGGGGCACGAGTCGCCCGCGCCGGCCGGGAGGCCGTCCTGAGCGGACACACGTATGCCCACCGCCTGGCGCGCGTCGTGGAAGTCGTCCTGGGATGACGCCGTGCGCGGGGGACGATTCACCTCATCAAGTCCAGCAACGTCCGCGCCGCCGCCTCGGCGAACTCCCTGTCGTTGATGTGCAGATCCATTTCGATCAGGCGCGCCTGCGGCCCGACCCAGTTGCGCAGACTTTGAAACAATGCCTGATCGGCCTCCGGCCACCAGAACGGCTGCCCCTCCCGGTCGATGGCCGACACGCCGCGCAGCGGTACGAGGATCGCCGTCGGCCCGCGCGCCGCACTCGCCTTCTCGGCGATCTCCTTGCCGAGTCGGTCGTTCTCCGCCGGCGTGGTGCGCATCAGCGTAACCGTCGGGTTGTGCGGGTAGAAGCGCCGCCCCTGAAACTTCTCCGGCACCGTCTCCGGCGGGCCGAAGTTGACCATGTCGAGCGCCCCGAGCGAAATCACCTGCGGCACGCCGCGCAGTCCCGCCGCCGTCAGCCGGTCGCGCCCCGCCGACAGAACGCCGCCGACCAGCTCGTCGGCGAGTTCCGTCGTCGTGAGATCCAGAACGCCGCGAATGAGGCCGTCGGCGACGAACGACTCCATCGTCAGGCCGCCGGTGCCGGTGGCGTGGAAGACGAGGACCTCGTAGCCGTTTTCCTCCATCACCCGCCGCGCCGCCTCGACGCACGGCGTCGTCACGCCGAACATCGTCGCGGCGACGAGGGGCTTATCGACGTCGGGTGCCGACGCCCCCGGCGCGCCCCGTCCTCTGACCATGCCGATCATGGCGTCGGCGGCGTTGGCGAGGACGGTGCGGCTGACGCGATTGAGGCCGGCAATGTCCACGACGGAGTGCATCATGAGGACGTCGCGAACGCCGACGTATTGGCGGACTTGCCCGCTGGCTAACGTGCTGACCATCAGCTTGGGGACGCCGAAGGGGAGCGCCCGCATCGCCGCGGTGCCGACGGTCGTGCCCGCCGAGCCGCCCAGGGCCAGAACGCCATCGACCTTCCCCTGGGCGTGCAAGTCGCTCACGAGCTTGGCGGCGCCGCGCGCCGCCGCCTCGACGGCCTTGCCGCGGTCGTTGGCCCGGCGAACGGCGTCATAGGTCGTGCCGGCGGCGGCGTAAAGCTGCTCGCGCGGCACGTCGGGCGGACAGAGCGGCGGGCCGAGGACGCCGGCATCGACGACGAGCGTCGCCATCCCGGCGGCGCCGAGCCGGTCCCGGACGAAGTGGTACTCGACGCCCTTGGTGTCGAGCGTGCCGATGAGAACGACGGGCATGCCGAATCGCCTCCATGTTCCGGGGGTGCGCGAGTACGCGACCCCCGGCTGGGATATGTAACCCCTTCGGGGTAGGGCTACCGGCATTTTACCCCGCAGGGGTTACATCCCAAAGTCCCAGGGTCGCGTACTCGCGCACCCTGGGACACCACACGCCGGGGTCGCGTACGCGCGCACCCCCGGAACGACTCCGTACCGGATTCTCCGATCAAACCTCGTCGGTCCCGCCGCCGTGCGGCCTCTTCCGCGCGGCATCTCCTTCGGTTATACTCCTTTCGGTATCGCTTCCTCCGACGGCCCTGCGAGGACCCTGCCATGTCCGACACCCCGGCGAACTCCACCGCCGACCCGCCCCGCGCCTTCGGCCGCTACCGGCTCCTCAAGAAGATCGGCGAGGGCGGCATGGGCGACGTCTGGCTGGCCCACGACGACAGCCTCGACCGCCGCGTCGCCCTCAAGATGCCGAAGTACGACGACGAGCAGACCCTGGCCCGTCTTCGCCGCGAGGCCAAGGCGGCGGCCGCCCTCGACCACCCCGGCATTTGCCCCATCTACGACTTCGGCGAGATCGATGGCCAGTTCTACCTGGCGCTGGCCTTTATCGAAGGCACGTCCCTCGCCGACGTCGCGGCGCGGAACAAGGCATTGCCGCTGGCGAATGTGGCGGAGTTGGTCTGGCGCATCGCCGCCGCGCTGGAACACGCGCACGGCCGCGACGTGATCCACCGCGACCTGAAGCCGGCGAACATCCTGCTCCGCCCGGACGGCTCGCCCGTGGTCATGGACTTCGGGCTGGCGCGCCGCGTCGACAGCGTCGACTTGCGGTTGACGGTCACGGGCATGGTGATGGGCACGCCGGCGTACATGCCGCCGGAGCAGGCGCGCGGCGACATCGACGACATGGGTCCGGGCTCCGATATCTACAGCCTCGGGGTGATCCTGTACGAGTTGCTGACGGGCCGGCGGGCCTTCTCCGGGCCGAACTCGAACGCCGTGCTGCACCAGGTCCAGACGGCCGACCCGCCGAGGCCGTCGTCGCTGCGCCCGGAGGTCGGCGCGCCTTTGGAGGCGATCTGCCTGAAGGCGATGGCGAAGCGCCCGGAGGACCGTTTTCCCACGATGACGGCGTTCCGCCTGGCTCTCACCGCCCACCTGCGCGACAAGTCCGCCACGAGCCCTGTCACCGCGCCCGCGCCTGTCGTCGTGGAGGAAGACCCTGCCCCCCTTAAGGGGGGGATATCGCCGTCGGGGAAGAAATCAAGGGCGGCCGCGCTCCTCCTCGGGGCGCTGGCTCTCCTGATCGGCGTTCTCAGTCTCGGGGCCTGGGGAATGCTCGCGCTTCAACCCGCACCTTCGTCGACCAACGGCGCCGTCGCGAAGCCAGCCGACGGCAAGCCGCCCGGCGACGAGAAGTCCTTCACCAACACCTTTGGCATGAAGATGGTCTCGATCCCGCGCGGCACGTTCTGGATGGGCGGCGGGGCTGGCAAGCCGGGCGACAAGCCGGTGACGATCCCGCACGACTTCTACCTCGGCACCACGGAGGTCACGCAAGGCCAGTGGGTCGCCGTGGCGGGCGGAGCGAACCCGAGCCATTTCTCGCGCAACGGAGGAGGCACAGACGTTGTGAAGAACATCTTGGACGCCGACCTGGCGCAATTCCCGGTGGAGAATGTCTCGTGGGACATGATTCAGAAGGACTTCCTGCCGAAGTTGAACGCGCGCGAGGCCAATGGTAAATGGACGTACCGCTTGCCGACGGAAGCCGAGTGGGAATACGCTTGTCGCGCAGGGGCCACTTCTCTGACCGATTCGTCCTACGACTTCTACCTCGACCGCGGTCCGACCAACGACCTTTCTTCCGCTGACGCCAACTTCGACGGCAGACACCCCGCCGGAAAAGCGGATAAGGGAACGATCCGAGAGCGTCCGTGCCGCGTGGGCTCGTACAAGCCGAACAAGCTTGGTCTGTACGACATGCACGGCAACGTCTGGGAATGGTGCGAGGACCCGTCCGAGAGCGGCCCCGCCCGGGTGGACCGGAGCGGTTGCTGGTCCGACTTGGGCTCCGACTGCGCGGCGGGCTCTCGGCGCAGGGACGACCCGTCGAGCCGGCGCTACAGCCTGGGGTTTCGCGTGGCCCGAGTTCCCGTCCGGTAGTCCAGGCTGGGCAAGCGTGAGTCACGTCGTGGCCTGGAGCGTAGGCCAACGGAGCGACGATCCGTCGTGCCGGAGCGGAAGGCCACCCACCCTTGAGGACATCGCCCACGCTCTTCCTCCCGAGCCTCCCATGCCCGAGCCGACCCCCGACGACCACGACCAGCGCCTCAAAGTCCTCCTCAAGGAGTTCTTCGAGCAGTTCTTCCTCTGCTTCTTTCCCCTCTGGGCCGCACGCTTCGACTTCACCGAGGTCGAATGGCTGGATAAAGAGGTCTTCCTGGCGCCCCCGCAAGGCGACAAACGCTTCCTCGACCTCGTCGCCAAGCTGCGCCTCAAGCCCGACGCCCCGCCGCCGCGCGAGGGCGTCGAAGACCTCGTCGCCCTGGTCCATGTCGAGGTGAAGGCCAGGGACAGCGTGGCGGCGCTGCGGCCGCGGCTGTTCGAGTACTACGCCCAGCTGCGGCGCGACACCGGCCTGGCCGTCCTCCCCGTCGGCCTGTTCCTGCGCGTCGGCCTCGACGGCATCGGCTGGGACGCCTACGAGGAACACTTCTGGGGGCACACCGTTCTTCGCTTCGAGTACGCCTACGTCGGCCTGCCGGCGCTGAACGCCGAGGAGTACGCCGGCGGCGAGAACCTCCTGGGCGTGGCGCTGAGCACGCTGATGCGGGTGCCGGCCGGGCGGCGGGCCGAGTTGTACGCGGAGGGCTTGCAACGGATCGCGGTTTCGGG